>NZ_DASZJJ010000173.1:0-17859 GCF_035948235.1 Paraburkholderia sp.
ACCCGGCGAGGCGCAAGGACTGGCGCTCTCGCAGATCAGCAGGATGGTGGCGCAGCAGGCGAGTTTCCTGAGTTCGCTCGACGGGTTTTATTTCCTGATCGGCGTGGCCATCGTCGGCGGCGTGTTCGCGGCGTGGCAAAAGCAGATCGATTGAACAACGTGCACAACGTGAAGCAATGCTTTCGAAACTGACCCACTGGTTCGACGCGCGACGCCGCGAAAAGGCGCTGCGCACCTATGCAATCGACGATGCGCTCTGGCAGGCGACGCTCGGCGGGCTGCCGTTTCTCGCCCACCTCGACGCCGCCGACCTCCTGCGCCTGCGCGAACTCACGAGCCTCTTTCTCGCGCACAAGGAATTCACCACGGCGCACGAACTCGAACTGACCGACCAGATCGCCGTGGCGATCGCGGTGCAGGCCTCGTTGCCGGTGCTCAATCTGTCGCTCGATCTGTACAAAGGCTGGGTCGGTGTGACGATTTATCCCGGCGAATTCATCATCCGCAAGACCGTCGAGGACGAAGACGGCGTGGTCCACGAAGTCGAGCACGACGCCAGCGGCGAGGCCTGGGAAGGCGGCCCGGTGCTGCTGTCGTGGGAAGACGCGCAGATGACCGATGGCAGCGACGCCTACAACGTCGTGATCCACGAGTTCGCGCACAAGATCGACATGCTCAACGGCGAGGCCGATGGTCATCCGCCCCTTTTTCGACGCTGGCATGCGCCGCTCGACGCGCACGCCTGGAGCGACGTGTTCGACAACGCCTATGACCAGTTCTGCAACAAGGTGGACGCCGTGCCGGAGCGGCGCTGGGCGCGTTTCGAACGCGATTCGCTGATCGATCCCTATGCCGCCGATCATCCTTCCGAGTTCTTCGCGGTGTGCAGCGAGGCGCTGTTCGTCAAACCGCAGGCGTTCGAGGCCGAATATCCGGAGCTTTACCGGCTGCTCGCGCGCTATTACCGTCAGGACCCGGCGCGCGTAGGCGCGCTGGCGGCCTTGAACAACTGATCGCAACGCTCGAAAAATCGCCAAGCGGCTGATTTTCTGGCATAATCGCCGTTTTTCGACCTTGGGCAAGTGGCTCGCGCCTTCGGGCAAGAGCGCCGGTACTGCATAGGGCAGCCGGGCTCGCGGGTTGGCTACCGTCAGATTTAAGGAATAATCATGAAAGAAGGCATTCACCCGGATTACCGCGAAGTTCTGTTCATCGACGTTTCGAACGATTTCCGTTTCGTGACCCGCTCGACGATCCAGACGCGCGAAACCGCAGAATTCAACGGCAAGACCTACCCGCTCGCAAAGATCGAAGTCTCGTCGGAATCGCACCCGTTCTACACGGGCACGCAGAAGATCATGGACACGGCCGGCCGCGTCGAGAAGTTCAACAAGAAGTTCGGCGCACGCGCTACGGGCAAGGCAACGAAGTAAATCTTCGTCGCACCGGCTTCCATGCCGGTCCCACACAGAAAGGGCAGCATACGCTGCCCTTTTTTGTTGCCCGCGCGTCTTGTTTATCGCAGACGGTTACCGCTTATTTCTGCGCCCTACCGTTTCATTGCGTTCGCACCAGCCTGCGCCGTGACGTGCGCAGGCGCGCCCGGCTAGAATGCCGGATGCTCCCGACCGGGTGCAGGCACGTCAATCGCGGCGAATCCTTGCCTCGACGTTGCACCGCCGGTCCGCTTACCCGATTCTTTCGTACTGCATGAAGCCTGCCATTCGCCTGACCGCCTCCGCCACCAGCGCCCTGCCGCGCTGGCTGCTGCTGACCATCACCATCGTCTTCGCGTCGTTCGGCCTGTTTGGCCGCGATCCGTGGAAGAACGAGGATGCGGCAGGTTTCGGTGTGATGTGGACGATGGCCGGCGGCACCTCGCACGACTGGCTGCTGCCGAACCTCGTCGGTAAATACGCGACCGAGAACGGCCCGCTGGGCTACTGGCTCGGCGCGCTCTGTATCCGCATCTTTGCGCCGTGGGTGGATGCGAGCAACGCCTCGCGCGTCGCCACCGGCCTGCTGTTCTGCTTCGCCTGCGCGTTCGTCTGGTACAGCGCCTATCTGCTGGGCCGCCGCGCCGAAGTGCAGCCGTTCAAGTATGCGTTCGGCGGCGAACCCGAGCCGCGCGACTACGGCCGCACGCTCGCCGACGGCGCCTTGCTCATTCTGCTCGCCTGCTTCGGTCTCGCCGAGCGCGGCCATGAAACCACGCCGCAACTGATGCAGTTCCTCGGCATCGCCATGCTGGTCTATGGCCTCGTGCGCGCCATCGACAAGCCCATCCAGGGCGCCGTCTGGTGGGGCGCGTCGCTGGGCGTCGTGATGCTGTCGAGCGGCCCGGTGCTGGTGGGCGCGCTGCTCGTCGGCACGCTGGTGATGCTGGCGGTCGCGCCCGAGACACGCTCGCGCTGGCTGCTGGTGGCGGGGCTGCCGGTGGCGATCGTAATCGGCTTCTCGTGGCCGCTGATCGCGCTGCACGCCTATCCCGACGACGCCGTCTGGTTCATCAACCAATGGGCGCGCACCAACGTCAACGCGTTCGCGGGGCCGCCGGGCACGGTGCTGCGCTACGCCGCCAAAAACCTGCCGCTGTTCACCTGGCCCGCGTGGCCGCTCGCGATCTGGGCGTGGGTGAGCTGGGCCGGCCTGCGCCGCGCGCCGCACATCGCGATTCCGCTGGCCGTGATCGTGCCGTTGCTGATTCTCGTGGTCGTGCAAAGCCACGAAACCAATCGCCTTTTCATGCTGGTGCTGCCGGCGTTGTCGGTGCTCGCGACCTTCGCGCTGCCCACGCTCAAGCGCGGCGCCATCAACGCCATCGACTGGTTCGCGGTGCTGAGCTTCACCATCCTCAGTACCTTCGTGTGGCTGGTCTGGCTGGCGGGCATGACGGGCTTTCCGGCGCCGCTTGCGCGCAATCTCGCGCGTCTCGTGCCGGGCTTCGCGCCGCAATTCAAGATTCTGTCCTTCGTCTGCGCGGTAGGTGTCACGCTGTGCTGGATGGTGCTCGTGCATTGGCGCGTGGCGCGTCACCCGAAGGTGCTGTGGCGCAGCGTCGTGCTGTCGAGTGGCGGCACCACGCTGATGTGGGTGCTGCTGATGACACTCTGGCTGCCTGTCGTCAACTACAGCCGGACGTATAAGGATGTTGCCCAGCAGATCTCGGCGCACCTGCCCGCCGACTATCAGTGCATTTCGCCCGTGCGGTTGGGCGATGCGCAGATCGCCACCTTCGCCTACTTCGGCAAGATGCACTTCTCGTTCGACGAGGATTGCGACGTGATCCTGCGTCAGGACACCCAGGACTACGGCGAACCCAGCTCGATGTCGAACTTCGTCTGGAAGCTGGTCTGGGAAGGCCGCCGCGCCGCCGACCGCGACGAGCGCTTCCGTCTCTACGTGCGCATCGATCGTCCGCAGCCGCCGCTCAAGAAGCACGTGTGGCGCAAGCGCCCCGACTGACGACAGAGGCCGCGGTGACGACAACCTTCCTCGGCGACGTCCGGCGCATCGCCGGCCTTGCCTGGCCGGTGTTGGTCGGGCAGCTCGCGATCATCGCCTTCGGCGTGATCGACACGGCGATGGTGGGCCGCTATTCGGCGCTCGACCTGGCCGCGCTCGGGCTCGGATCGTCGATCTATGTCTCGGTCTATATCGGCTTGACGGGCATTCTTTCGGCGCTGCAGCCGGTCGCCGCGCAACTCTACGGCGCGCAAAAGGACGCCGAGATCGGCGAGGAAGTGCGCCAGGCCTTCTGGCTCGCGCTCGTGCTGATGGTGGTCGGCTTCGTGATTCTGTACTTTCCCGGCCCGCTGCTCGATCTGGCGCGTGCGCCGGAAGCGCTGCGCGATCGCACTATCGGCTATCTGCGGCTGCTGTCGTTCGGTCTGCCCGCGAGCCTGGCGTTTCGCATCTATAGCTCGCTGTCCAATGCGGTCGGCCGACCGCGCCTGGTGATGTTTTTGCAGGTCGGCGCGCTCGCGATCAAGGTGCCGCTCAATACGTGGCTGATTTTCGGCGGCCTGGGCGTGCCGGCGCTGGGCGGCCCCGGCTGCGCGCTCGCCAGCACGTCGATCAACTGGGCACTTGCGCTGTGCGCGGCGATCGCGTTCACGCGCATCGACGTGTTCGCGCCGTTCGAGATCTTCCGCCATTTCTGCTGGCCGGTCTGGAAACGCCAGGTGGAACTGCTCAAGCTGGGCATTCCAATGGGGCTCTCGTATCTCATCGAGGTGACGTCCTATACCTTCATGGCGATCTTCATCGCGCGGCTGGGCACGACGACGCTCGCGGGTCATCAGATCGCCGGGAACATGGGCGCGGTGCTTTACATGACGCCGCTGTCGATTGGCGTGGCGACCTCGACGCTGGTGGCGCAGGCGCTGGGTGGCGGGCGTCACGCTGAAGCACGTACGCTTGCGCGGCACGGCGTGATGACGGCGGTGGCAATCGCGTGCTGCTATGGCGCCATCGTGTTCGTGCTGCGCCCGCTCATCATCGGCGGCTACACGCCCGATCCGGCCGTGGCAGTGGCCGCGATGCCGCTCGTCGCGATCGTGACGGTCTATCACGTCTTCGACGCGCTGCAGATCACGGCCGCGTTCGCGCTGCGCGCGTACAAGGTCGCCGTGGTGCCGACGGTGATTTATGCGATCGCCCTCTGGGGTGTGGGTCTGGGCGGTGGCTATGCGCTCGGCTTCGACGTGTTCGGCACCCTGCCCGCCTGGGCGACGGGCGCGCGCGGCTTCTGGATCGCCAACGCGGCGAGTCTGGTGATCGCAGGCGCGGGCCTGGTCGTGTATCTGTCGCGGGTCAGCACGCGCTATCTGCGCGCCGAAGCTTGAACGGCTGCCACAACCTGCTTGACGACTGAATTCCAGGCGCGCGGCGCGCGCCTGATCCCGGAAGCGGGCCTCCTTGGCTGTTAGTTGCAAAACAGCGCAAAACCGATTAGCCTGCCGCGCGCGCCGCCTCCACCGTCTGCGCCGCATGATACGAGGACCGCACGAGCGGCCCCGCCACGACTTCCCGAAACCCCATCGCCATTCCCGCCTCGCGCAACGCCGCAAACTCTTCCGGATGCAGATAACGCCGCACCGGCAAGTGATAGCGCGAAGGCGCGAGATATTGCCCGATCGTCAGCACCTCCACGCCGTGATCGCGCAGATCGCCCATCGTCGCCCTCAACTCGGCATCCGTTTCGCCCAAACCCACCATCAACCCGGACTTCGTGACCAGCGCCGCATGCGCGTGCTTCGCGCGCGCGAGCAGATCGAGCGAGCCGTGATAATCCGCGCCCGGCCGCGCCGCCCGATAAAGCGACGGCACGGTTTCGATGTTGTGATTGAACACATCGGGCCACGCGGCCGACAGCGCATCCAGCGCACGCGCGATGCGGCCACGAAAATCCGGCGTCAAAACCTCCACGCCGATGCCCGGCACGCGCGCACGCACCTGCTCGATGCACTGCGCGAAGTGCGCCGCGCCGCCGTCACGCAGATCGTCGCGATCGACCGACGTGATGACCACATGCCGCAGACCGAGCGCCGCGACCGCTGCCGCCAGATGCGCGGGCTCGGCGGCGTCGAGCGGCTCGGGCCGCCCGTGCGCGACGTCGCAGAACGGACAGCGCCGCGTGCACAAGCCGCCCATGATCATGAACGTGGCCGTGCGTTGCGAGAAACATTCGCCGATGTTCGGGCACATCGCCTCCTCGCAGACCGAATGCAGCCGATGCTCGCGCAGCACCGCGGCCACTTCCGCGACCGTCGTGCTCATGAGCGGGCGTGCGCGCAGCCAGGGCGGTTTCGGCAGCGTCTCGCCGGCCGGCGCGGGCACGATCTTCACCGGAATGCGCGCGAGTTTCTCGCGGCTGCGCAGGCCGTGCTGGCCGAGCGCGGTATCGCCGGACAATACAAGCTCAGACACGGCCTGGCTCATCGTCAGCCTCCCGACTCGAAAAAGGCCTTGAGCAGGCGGTTGACCTCGGCGGCGGCTTCCATCTGCACCATATGCCCCTTGCCCGCAATTACCTCGACGCTCACCGTGGGCGCGAGGCCCTGGGCGTGCTTCGCGGGAATGATCTGATCCGCCTCGCCCCAGATCACGAGCACCCTGGGCGCGAGCGTCGACAGCCTGTCGCGGAACACGCGCCGCTGCGCGCCGCCCTCAAACGCCTGCGAGGAGATAGTGCGCAGCGCCTCCTGCACGCCTTCGAGCCGCTTGTACTTCACGAGATCCTCAACGAGTTGGCGCGTCACCAGCGCGGGATCGGCGAACAGCTTCGTCACGTGCGGTTTCAGTGCGTTCCGGTTCGCCGCCGAGGTAAAGCCTTCGATATACGCACCGTCGATTTCATCGCCCAGACCCGCGCTCGCGATCAGCGCAAGCGACGCGACACGCGCAGGCGCGCTTTCGGCGACGGCCATCGCCACCGCGCCGCCCAGCGAATGTCCGACGAGATGCGCGCGCGCAATCTCCTGCGCATCGAGAAAGGCCACCACGCTTTGCGCCAGTTCATCGAGCGCGCCGCTCTGCACCGCCTTGCCTGACTCGCCATGGCCCGGCAGATCGAGCGCCCAAACCGTGCGTCCGCTGGCCAGATCGGCGTGATTGAAAAGCCAGTTATTGAGATCGCCGCCGAAGCCGTGAATCAGCACGACAGGCGTGCCGCTACCTTCGCCAAGCTTGAGCCAGCGCACGGTGCGCCCGCCGATCTGCGCCTTCTCCGGCTGCGGGCCGGCATCGGCATCGCCTGCTTTCGCGGGCACAAAATCGCGCTGGAATTCGCTCACCGCAGCATCTATTTCGGCATCCGAAGCGTCTGCATCGGCGACCACGCCCAGCAGCGCGCCCACCGGCAGCGTATCGCCTTCCTGCGCGATCTGCCGCCGCAAAATCCCTTCGAACGCGCATTCGACGCCCGAGGCGATCTTGTCCGATTCGACGTCGAGCAGTTCCTCGCCCTTCGTGACCTTGTCGCCCGATGATTTGAGCCAACCGTTCACCTGGCCCTGCTCCATCGACAAGCCCCATTTGGGCATCGTAATCATGTGGATCGGCATAACGTCAGCTCCTTGCGGCGCGCGCGGCGGCGGCGATCTGGTCCGCCGAGGGGATATAGAGGTCTTCGAGCGAAGCCGCGAACGGCACGGGGGTATGCGGCGCGGTCACCATGCCGACCGGCGCCTTGAGAGCGCGAAACGCCTTGCTGGCGACCAGCGCGGCGATATCCGTGGCGATCGAGCAGCGCGGATTCGCCTCGTCCACGACCACCACGCGACCGGTGCGCTGCACGCTTTCCAGAATCGCTTCCTCGTCGAGCGGCGAAGTCGTGCGCAAGTCGATCACATCAGCTTCGATCCCTTCTTTCGCGAGCTTGTTCGCCGCATCGAGCGTGTAATGCACCATGCGCCCGTAGGTGACGAGCGTGATATCGTCGCCGTCGCGCACGATGTTCGCTTCGCCGAAGGGAATCGAATACGACTCTTCGGGCACGTCGCCTTCCATCGTGTAGAGCAGTTTGTGCTCGCAGAAAATGACCGGATCGTTATCGCGGATCGCCTCGATCATGAGGCCCTTCGCATCATAGGGCGTGGCCGGACACACGACCTTGAGACCCGGAATATGCGTGAACAGCGAGGTCAACATCTGCGAATGCTGGGCCGCCGCGCGCAGGCCCGCGCCGCACATCGTGCGGATCACAACGGGCGTCACCGCCTTGCCGCCGAACATATAGCGGAATTTCGCGGCCTGATTGAAGATCTGATCGAAGCACACACCCATGAAGTCGATAAACATCAGCTCCGCAACCGGGCGCATGCCGCACGCCGCCGCGCCCACCGCCGCGCCGATAAAGCCACCCTCCGAGAGCGGCGTATCGAGCACGCGCCCCGGAAACTTGCCGTAAAGCCCCTTCGTCACGCCCAGCACACCGCCCCACGCGTCCTGTTCACCCGGCGCACCCGCACCGCCCGCATTGTCTTCGCCCATTACGATCACACTTTCATCGCGCGCCATTTCCTGGGCAAGCGCCTCGTTGATCGCCTGCGAATAGGTAATTTTCCGTGCCATTTCCGTCTCCTTGATCTGGAATCCTGATGATTGATCTGCAATGCGTTCAGGGATACGACACGTACACGTCCGTGAGCAGCGCTTCGGGCGCGGGCAACGGTGCGGCCTTCGCCTTGGCCACAGCGTCGTCGATCAACGCTTGCACTTGCGCATCGACCTTGCGCAGATCGTCGGTACTGACCAGTTCCGCGCGCACCACGCGCTCTTCGAAACGCTTCAGACAATCCTTTTCCTCGCGCAATTTCTGCACTTCGCCGGGCGCGCGATAGGTCTGCGCATCGCCTTCGAAGTGGCCGAAATAGCGCGACAGCTTCATTTCCACCAGTGTCGGGCCGCCGCCGTTGCGCGCCCGCGCGATAGCCTCGCCCAGCGCTTCGTGCACGGCGAAAAAATCGAAACCGTCGACGATCACGCCCGGCATGCCGAATCCATTGGCGCGGTCGGCGATGTTATCGGCGGCAACCGACCAGGTGGACGAGGTCGCCTCCGCATAGCCGTTGTTTTCGGCCACGAAAATCACCGGCAGCCGCCACACCGAAGCCAGATTCATCGATTCGAAAATCACGCCCTGATTCGAGGCGCCGTCGCCAAAGAAACACACGCCCACGCCGCCAGTTTTCCTGTGCTTCGCCGCGAGCGCCGCGCCGCAGGTGAGCGGTCCGCCCGCACCGACGATGCCGTTCGCACCCAGCATGCCCTTCGACAGATCGGCGATATGCATCGAGCCGCCCTTGCCCCGGCACGAACCGGTCTCGCGGCCATAGATTTCGGCCATCATCTCGCGCACGTCCACGCCCTTGGCGATGCAATGGCCGTGGCCGCGGTGGGTCGTGGCTACGTAATCGGCGTCGTTCAGATGGCTCATGACGCCAACCGCCGACGCCTCCTCGCCCGCATAGAGGTGCACGAAGCCGGGGATCTCGCCGGTGGCGAATTCGGTGTGCAAGCGCTCCTCGAATTCGCGGATCGTGCGCATCGAGCGATACGCCTTGAGCAACTGTTCCTTGTTCAACTGGCCTGACATGGTTGTCTCCTGTCGATAAGACGCTGTGTATGCCTGCAGCACTGCAACCGGCGGCGTCGGTGGAACCTGAAGCCGCCGTCCACTTTCATGCTGATGTCTCCTTGAGTTGGCTATTTCGTTGGATGATTTCGTGGGATTAGTCGGAGGCGTGACGCATCAACTGATGCGAAGCCGCGTAACGCAGCGTGCGCGCGACATCGACGGTCAGCGGGCCGTGCCAGTCGAGCGACACTTCGTAGCGGTCGCCGCGCGCCGGTTCGATCTCGCGCTCACCGTCGAAGGCAAGCGTGCCGTGGCCCGCATCGAGCGGCAGCGCCATCCCGGCTTCAAGCCGCTCGCAGGTACGCATCGTCACGCGCTCGATACGGCCCGGTGCGATGGGGGCGATCAGCGGCACGCCCTCGCCTGCTTTTTCCTCGGCGTGCGCAAACGTCATGTGCAGACCATGCGCGGCGTCGCGGCCCACTGGCGCCCACGCGCCGCCAATCGAGGCGAGTCCGATTCCGTCCGGTGGCGCAAAGGCGAGAAATAACGATTCGATATCCGAACTATCTGAAATCGCCCGGGCGCCGATGAAAGGCTGGCGCGACACGCAGATATCGACCAGTGCGATTTCCTCGCGGCCGCGGCTCGGTCCTTCCACGCAGCGCGCCACCAGCCGCTTGTTGCGCGCCAGCGCCGTTTCGGCGGGCACTGCGCCGGTCGCGACGAGCGCACCGGCCAGGCCCGCCACCGTGGCCTCGCGCAGTTCGGGAAAAGCGTTGTTGGTGCCGGTGGATAGCGCGATGAGCGGTGTCGCGCCGCAATGCGCAGCCACGGCGCGATGGGTGCCGTCGCCACCCAGCACGGCGATCAGCGCGACCTGTTCGCGGATCATGTGGGCGACGCCCGCGTGGGTATCGGCGACGCTTTCGCTCACGGGCAGATCAACGAATTCGACCGCCGGCCAGCGCGCGCGCGAATCGACGGCGGCGTGCGTTTCCAGCGCGCGCAACACCAGCGCGGCCACGCCGGTGCGATCGCGCAGCGTAAGCACACGCTCCACGCCTAGCGCGCCGAGACCGGCAAGCAGGCGCACCACCATGTTGGCTTTTTCCGCCGTCGGAAATACCGAGGCATGCGTGGTGAGACGGCGTATATCGCGACCCGAAGCCGGGTTCGCGATCACGCCTACGGTCACGGGCGTCGTCACGGGCGTTGTCTCCTGTCCATGCGTCGCGGTGGCGCGCATGGACTTGTGATGGCGGCGCGTGCTCGGTGCTTCATTTTCGCGCCTTGATTGCCAGCATTCTCTGCAAGCGTTATGCCAATCGTGTTGAAACGGTGCCTTCGAACCGTTAGAGGCTTTTGCCATGGGCGTTTGCGCCGAAGAGGCATAAGCCACCGCCAGGTCGCCCGCAAGCGTGGCGGCGTCTCACGAGATCATCCGGCGCGAGTCGCATGCTGGCGCGGCTATGCCTGGCGCACGCAAAAGCCCCGCAGCAAGGGCCTTTCCGGCGCACGCAGCACGTCTCACCGGCATCGCGAGACGGCTGAGACGATCGTCTCAGCCGTCTCGCTTGCTGCGCTGCGGTGTGATTGCGCGTGGCGAATGTGCTACAAAAGATCGCGCCGGCCACCCGCCGCGCCTCATCTGGCACGTCCCGAACGTCTGGAATCGCTCATGCCCTACGCACTCGCTCCCACCCGGCACGCCGAACGCGTGCGCGGCGCTGTCGAAGGCCGGCTGCCCGCGCCGTCCGACTCGCCGCGCCTCGTGTCGTCGTGGCAGCGCTCGTTCGAGCGCTATCTGCTCGATCCGGGCTCGGTGATCGGCCCGCGCGTGCTCAGCGCCACCGAACTGCGCGAGATTCGCGATCGCGAGGAAGCCTTTCTGCGCGCCTCCGGCCAATGCCTGACACGTCTGCACGAGACCGTGCGCGACGCCGATTACTGCGTGATGCTCACCGACGCCCACGGCGTCACGATCGACTCGCGCGTCGACCGCGAGCGCCGCAACGACTTCAAGCATGCGGGCCTTTACGTCGGTTCCTGCTGGTCGGAAAGCGAGGAAGGCACCTGCGGCATCGCGAGCGTGCTGACCGATCTCGCGCCGATCACCGTGCACAAGACCGATCACTTCCGCGCGGCCTTCACGACGCTCACCTGCAGCGCCGCGCCGATCTTCGCGCCCGGCGGCGAGCTGATCGGCGTGCTGGACGCGTCCGCCGTGCAGTCGCCCGACAATCGCGACAGCCAGCGCATCGTCAACCAGCTGGTGCGCCAGAGCGCCACGCTGATCGAAGACGGCTATTTTCTGCATCGCACCTCGGCATGCTGGATTCTGTTTGGGCATCAGAACCGCAATTACGTCGAGGCCCAGCCCGAACTGCTGATCGCCTTCGACGAAAACGGCAACGTGATGGCCGCGAACCGGCGCGCGCGCGAATGCATCGCGGGCCTCGACGCGCCGCGCCACATCGACGAGATTTTCGATTCCTCGCACGTACAGTTGCGCGATATCGGCCGTATCGAAGCGATCGCGGCGCTACGCCTGCGTGCGAGCGGCGCCATGCTCTACGCACGCATCCGTGCACCGCTCGGGCGGATCGGCTCGCCAGGCCAGCACGGCGCGACGCCGCTGCGCGAGGCCCGCACAACGCCCCACGGGCACCACAGCGAAGCGCAGGAACACAGCGCGCTCGGTCCGTTTCTGCGCAGCGCCGATGCGCGCGTCGCCGATAACGCCCGCATCGCCCAGCGCGTGGCGGGCAAGCGGCTGCCGGTGCTGCTGCTCGGCGAAACGGGTGCGGGCAAGGAAGTGTTCGCGCGCGCGATCCATGATGCGGGACCGCGCCGCAATCGCCCATTTGTGGCCGTCAATTGCGGTGCGCTGCCGGAATCGCTGATCGAAAGTGAGCTGTTCGGCTATGCGCCGGGCGCGTTTACGGGCGCACGGCGGCATGGCGCACGCGGCAAGATCGCCATGGCCGACGGCGGCACGCTTTTTCTCGATGAAATTGGCGACATGCCGCTCGCCTTGCAGACGCGCCTGCTGCGCGTGCTCGCGGAGGGCGAGGTGCTGCCGCTGGGCGGCGAAGCGCCCACCCATGTCGATCTCGACGTGATCTGCGCGACGCACCGCGATCTTGCGCGCATGGCCGCCGAGGGAAGTTTTCGCGACGATCTCTACTACCGGCTGTGCGGCGCTGTGCTGACGCTGCCGCCGCTGCGCGAGCGCCGCGATATCGCCACGCTGATCGATACGGTATTCGCCGAAGAAGCGCAGGCGGCAGGCCGCCCGCTCGCGCTCGACGCCACACTTGCGGCGCGCCTGGCCGCGTTTGCGTGGCCCGGCAATCTACGCCAGTTGCGTAACGCAATGCGCTACGCATGCGCAGTGTGCGATACGGTGCGCGTCGAGTCGCGGCATTTGAGCGCCGATCTGGCGGCGCAATTGCCGCACACGGAGCCGCGCGACGCGCGGATAGACACCGCGCAGCCGATGAATAACGAAGCCGATGAACGTGCACGCATTCTGGCCGCGCTCGTGGCGCATCGCTGGCGTCCCAATGCGGCTGCGGCCGCGCTCGGCATCTCGCGCGCGACGCTTTATCGGCGCGTGGCGAAGCTCGGTATCGTCGGGCCGCATCGGGCCTGAAACCCGCGAAAGCGCGCAAAAACGACGCACCATCCTGACGCACGCTCGAGCAACGTTCCCGCTGCCGGAATGCACAGAAGTATTAAACATTGTGCGGTGCGATTGCTTTGCCACGAAACCGTGCGTATAAATCGACCGCTTGCGTTCACGGATACGCCAACTGTCCTATTCTTGTAGCGCAGCACCAACGACTGGATGCGTCGTCCGTTCCCGGCTAACCGAAATGCCCTCAATGGAGTGATTGCCATGCTCAAGAAGTTGCTGATGCTGTTCCTCGCGATTGGGTTCTCGCTGTCCGCCGCGCTCGCCGTGGCCGGTGTCGAAGTCAACAGCGCCGACGAAACCGCGCTCGAATCGGTCAAGGGCATCGGCCCCGCCCACGCCAAGGCGATCCTCGACGAGCGCAGCAAAAACGGCCCGTTCAAGGACGCCGACGATCTCGTGAACCGCGTCAAGGGCATCGGTCCGAAGTCGGTGCAGAACCTGGAAGCGGCGGGTCTGACGATCAACGGGTCGTCGGCGCCGCCGGCGGGCAAGCCTGCCGCGACGCCGAAGAGCAGCAAGAGCACGGCAGCCGCCCCCGCAGCCACCGCAAACACGACCGGCACGGCACCCAACCCGGCGACCACGATGGCGCAGACGCCCGCCGCCACGACCGCGCCGCAGGCCGCATCGGACGCGAAGGCCGGCAAGTCCAAACACAAGAGCAAGAAGGCCGACGCCGCCGCGAGCGCAGCCGATGCGGGCAGCGCCGCCTCGGCGCCTGGCGCGGCTTCGGATACGAAAGCGAAGAAGGCTAAAAAGTCGAAGAAGAGCAAGGCCGCATCGGATGCGGCCGCTTCGGGCGCCTGATGTTTGAATTTGTGTCTTCGGCGCACCTGATTTCCAGCATGTGCGCAATATTGCGCACCGCCCCACTCACCGGCTGCGGCCCCCGCCACGGCCATTATTCAGAGAGATTCTCATGAGCCTGTTAGATACCCTCGGTTCCCTGCTCGGTTCGTCGCAACAGCAACAAGGCGGCGGTCAGGCCCAACTCCTCGCGCTCGCGATGGAATTCGTCAACAACCAGCCGGGCGGCCTGAATGGCCTGATCCAGAAGTTCCAGCAAGGCGGTCTGGGCGAAATCGCGCAATCGTGGGTCGGCAACGGCGAAAATCAGGCGGTCTCGCCCGATCAACTGCATAACGTGCTGGGCTCCGATGTCGTGTCGGGTCTAGCGCAGAAGGTCGGCATGGAGCCGGGCCAGGTGACTGGCATACTGGCCCAGGTCCTGCCGCACATCGTCAACGCCGGCACCCCAACCGGCGAAGTGCCGCAAGGTGGCCAGATCAACAGCGAAAGCGTGCTGGGCACGCTCGGCGGTCTGGCGTCGCTGCTTGGCGGCAACAAGCAGGCTTAAGCGCACCTGGGCACGCCTGAGCACACTGCGGCACCATGAAAAAAGGGCTCCCCGAGGGGAGCCCTTTGCATTGGCAACGATGTGAGCCTCGCGGCTCGCATCGTCTTCGCGCCTGTTACGCCTGCTGAGTGTGCCTTAGTGCACAACGCGCTCGAACACCAGCTTGCCGTCCTGCACATCGACGGGAATCACGTCCTTCGGCCCAAACTTGCCCGCGAGGATCAGCTTGGCGACCGGATTCTCGATCTCCTGCTGGATCGCACGCTTGAGCGGGCGCGCACCGAACAGCGGGTCGTAGCCCACGTCCGCGATCTTGCCGAGCGCCGCGTCCGACACCACGAGTTCCATGTCGAGCTTTTCCAGACGCTCGCGCAGACGCTGCAACTGGATCTTCGCGATCGACTCGATGTTGTCCTTGCCGAGCGCATGGAACACCACAACTTCGTCGATACGGTTCAGGAATTCAGGCCGGAACTGCAGCTTCACCTCGTTCCACACCGCGTCCTTGATCGCTTCCTGCGGCTCGCCTGCCATCGACTGGATCAGGTGCGAGCCGAGGTTCGACGTCATCACGATCACCGTGTTCTTGAAGTCGACGGTGCGGCCCTGGCCATCGGTCATGCGGCCGTCGTCGAGCACCTGCAGCAGCACGTTGAACACGTCCGGGTGAGCCTTTTCGACTTCGTCGAGCAGGATCACACTATACGGCTTGCGACGCACAGCCTCGGTCAGATAACCGCCTTCCTCGTAGCCCACGTAGCCCGGCGGCGCACCGATCAGACGCGCGACACTGTGCTTCTCCATGAACTCGCTCATGTCGATGCGGATGAGATGATCCTCCGAATCGAACAGGAAGCCCGCGAGCGCCTTGCACAACTCGGTCTTGCCCACGCCCGTGGGCCCGAGGAACAGGAACGAGCCATACGGCTTGTTCGGGTCCGCCAGACCTGCGCGCGAGCGGCGGATCGCATCGGCGACCGCGTTGATCGCCTCATCCTGGCCGACCACGCGCTCATGCAGCTTGTCTTCGATCAGCAGCAGCTTTTCGCGCTCGCCCTGCATCATGCGCGAGACCGGAATGCCGGTCGAACGCGACACGACTTCCGCGATTTCCTCCGCGCCCACCTGGGTGCGCAGCAGACGATGACGCGTCGGATTGTTCTGCTCGCTGGCCTCCGCCTGGGCGACCTGCTTCAGTTGCGACTCCAGTTGCGGCAGCTTGCCGTACTGCAATTCCGCAACCTTTTCGAGCTTGCCCTCACGCTGGAATTTCGTGATCTCGGCGCGCACGCGGTCGATCTCTTCCTTGATCTGCGCGCTGCCCTGCACGGCGGCTTTCTCCGCCGTCCAGATCTCTTCGAGGTCCTTATATTCCAGGCTCAGACGGTCGATCTCTTCCTCGATCAGCTGCAGACGCTTCTGCGACGCTTCGTCCTTTTCCTTCTTGACGGCTTCGCGCTCGATCTTCAACTGGATCAGACGGCGGTCGAGCTTGTCCATCTCTTCCGGCTTCGAATCGATTTCCATCTTGATCTTCGAAGCGGCTTCGTCGATCAGATCGATGGCCTTGTCCGGCAGGAAGCGGTCCGTGATGTAGCGATGCGACAGTTCCGCCGCCGCGACGATGGCCGGATCGGTGATTTCCACGCCGTGATGCAGTTCGTACTTTTCCTGCAGACCGCGCAGGATCGCGATGGTCGCCTCGACCGACGGTTCATCCACGAGCACCTTCTGGAAGCGGCGTTCGAGCGCGGCATCCTTTTCGATGTACTTGCGATATTCGTCGAGCGTGGTCGCGCCGATGCAGTGCAGCTCGCCGCGCGAGAGCGCCGGCTTGAGCATGTTGCCCGCATCCATTGCGCCTTCGGCCTTGCCCGCACCCACCATGGTGTGGATTTCGTCGATGAAAACGATGGTCTGGCCTTCGTCCTTGGCGATGTCGTTGAGCACCGACTTCAGCCGCTCTTCGAATTCGCCGCGATACTTCGCGCCCGCGAGCAGCGCCGCCATGTCGAGCGAAAGCACGCGCTTGCCCTTGAGCGTTTCCGGCACTTCGCCGTTGACGATGCGCTGCGCGAGGCCTTCGACGATGGCCGTCTTGCCCACGCCCGGCTCGCCGATCAGGACCGGATTGTTCTTGGTGCGGCGTTGCAGGATCTGGATCGAGCGGCGGATTTCGTCGTCGCGGCCAATCACCGGATCGAGCTTGCCGGCGCGCGCGCGCTCGGTCAGATCGACCGTGTATTTCTTCAGTGCTTCGCGCTGGCTTTCGGCGTCCTGGCTATGCACCTGCGCACCGCCGCGCACGGCGACAATCGCAGATTCCAGAGCCTTGCGTGTCAAGCCGTTCTTGCGCGCGATTTGACCGGCGTCACCCTTGTCGTCGGCGACCGCCAGCAGGAACATCTCGCTCGCGATGTAGGTGTCGTTGAGCTTTTGCGCTTCCTTGTCGGCCTGATTGAGCAGGCCCGTGAGCTCGCGGCCGACCTGCACGTTGCCGTCGGTGCCCTGCACCTGCGGCAGACGGTTGATGGCGTCGTTGAGCGCGTTCTGCAGCGCCTGCACCTGCACGCCTGCGCGCGACATCAGCGAGCGCGCCGAACCGTCCTGTTGAGCGACGAGCGCCGCCAGCAGGTGAACCGGTTCGATGTATTGATTGTCGTGGCCGACCGCGAGGCTTTGCGCGTCGGCGAGTGCTTCCTGAAACTTGGTGGTGAGTTTGTCGATTCTCATTTAAAGCGAGACCTCCAGTATTCTTGACTGTCACCAAATCTAAGGGGTCCTGCGCCATTTTCAAGCGCCGATCGCGTCATTTTTTCCGATTTTTACGACAAGCGTATGCAACCCCGCCAGCAAGGGGCGTCACGGCGGGAAAAAAGCTGAGGCGAAGGTGTGGCGGCGCGTGCGCTCAATGCTCGCGCGATGGCGCGCGCCGTGCAACCGGTCCGCCAGTTGCGGCTGCGGCGGCGGCGTCAGGCACGAAATTGATGGGCACGAGGCCGAGCAAACCGGTCAATTCGGCCGCCGGTTGCGCGAGTTCGCCGATTGTGTGACGGTCGAGTTCGGCGAGGAACGCGTCGCGCGCCGCCGCCAGCGCATGCTTGAGGCGGCATTGCGGCTCTATGACGCACTGTCTGCGTTCGCCCTGCTCGTCGGGGAAGCAGCCGACCAGCGCGAAATCGTTCTCGGTCTGGCGCACCACGGCCCCGACACTGAGCGCCGGCGAGTTCGGCGCGAGCCGCAGGCCGCCGTTGCGTCCCCGGATGGTCTCGACCCAGCCCAGTTCGCCCAGACGCTGGACCACCTTCATCAGATGGTTCTTCGAAATGCCGTAGGCGTCCGAAATTTCCTGGATCGTCGAGAGGCCGTCGCGGCGCAAGGCGAGGTACAACATCACGCGCAGCGAGTAGTCGGTGTAATCGGTCAGTCTCATGGCGACGGGGCGAGCGGCTGGGAAGCGGCTGGGATAAGGAAGGCGAAGCCATACCTTAACATGCAGGCGGCATGCACGTTTTCGCCTCGCCGGGTATCATGATCCGCTTATCGCTTTACTCAGCCGTCCGATCATGAATCACCTCGACGCCAGCGTGCGCCACACCGTCCCCACTGAAGACAACATCCGTGAACTCGTCTACGCGTTCTACGATCGTGTACGCGCCGACGCCCTGCTCGGCCCGGTCTTCGACGGCGCGCTGGCCGGCCGCTGGGACGAGCATC
>NZ_DASZJJ010000174.1:0-6998 GCF_035948235.1 Paraburkholderia sp.
GATGGGCTGGGACACGTCGAAGATCAACGTGAACGGCGGCGCGATTGCGATTGGCCACCCGATCGGCGCATCGGGCTGCCGGATTCTGGTGACGCTGCTGCACGAAATGCAGCGCCGCGACGCGAAGCGCGGCCTGGCGTCTCTGTGTATCGGCGGCGGCATGGGCGTGGCGCTCGCGCTGGAACGTCCGTAAGACGTCGCCAGTTGTGATCTGGCGTTAATTTGGTAGCATGCGCGCTTCAGGCCGCGCATGCGCCAGGCGTCATCGGGAGCAGCAGGCGCAAGGTGAGGCCGGAGCCGTCGATCGGCGCTCCGGAAAACGATAATGGAGTGTGTTTTATGGCACAGCGTATTGCGTATGTAACGGGCGGTATGGGCGGTATCGGAACGGGTATCTGCCAGCGCCTCGAAAAACAGGGCTTCAAGGTCGTTGCGGGCTGTGGCCCGAATTCGCCGCGCCGCGTGAAGTGGCTCGAAGATCAGAAAGCGCTGGGCTTTAACTTCATCGCCTCCGAAGGCAATGTCGGCGACTGGGATTCGACGGCCCAGGCGTTCGACAAGGTCAAGGCCGAAGTGGGCGAGATCGACGTGCTGGTCAACAACGCCGGCATCACGCGTGACGTGGTGTTCCGCAAGATGACGCGCGAAGACTGGACGGCGGTGATCGACACCAACCTCACCAGCCTCTTCAACGTCACGAAGCAGGTGATCGACGGCATGGTCGAGCGTGGCTGGGGCCGCGTCATCAATATTTCCTCGGTGAACGGCCAGAAGGGCCAGTTCGGCCAGACCAACTATTCGACCGCCAAGGCCGGCATTCACGGCTTTACGATGTCGCTGGCGCAGGAAGTGGCCACCAAGGGCGTGACGGTCAATACGGTGTCGCCGGGCTACATCGGCACCGACATGGTGAAGTCGATCCGCCCCGACGTACTCGAAAAGATCGTCGCGACGATTCCCGTGCGCCGCCTGGGCGCGCCTGAGGAAATCGCCTCGATCGTCGCGTGGCTCGCCTCGGAGGAGTCGGGCTTCGCAACCGGTGCTGACTTCTCGCTGAACGGCGGGTTGCACATGGGCTGATCTCGCTGTCGCGCGGGTTGAAGGGCGCGCGCGGCAACAGCGGGATCGACGGCGGTAGCGGGCCTGTTTGCACACCGGGGCAGGCCGCTTCCGGGCTAGACGACGCGCGATGGCATTGGCCTTCGCGCGTTGGCGCATACAAGGGCGACATATGACGACTACAAAGAAAACCGCCGAACGACTGATCAAGAAATATCCGAACCGTCGGCTGTACGACACGGAGACGAGCACCTACATCACGCTCACGGATGTGAAGCAACTCGTGCTCGATCAGGAGGAGTTCAAGGTCATCGACGCGAAGACCAACGAGGATCTGACGCGCAGCATCCTGCTGCAGATCATCCTTGAGGAAGAGGGCGGCGGTCTGCCGATGTTCTCGTCGTCGATGCTGTCGCAGATCATCCGTTTCTACGGCCATGCGATGCAGGGCATGATGGGCACTTACCTGGAAAAGAACATCCAGGCGTTCATCGACATCCAGAACAAGCTCGCGGACCAGTCGAAGGGCCTTTACGAAGGCAATGCGATGAACCCCGAAGTCTGGTCGCAGTTCATGAACATGCAGGCGCCGATGATGCAGGGCATGATGACCAGCTACATCGAGCAGTCGAAGAACATGTTCGTGCAGATGCAGGAGCAGATGCAGAACCAGGCGAAGAACATGTTCAGCAGTTTCCCGTTCAAGCCGGTTTCGCCCGTTTCGCCGGTGTCCCCGGCAACGCCTGCGGCTTCGGCGCAGGGTGCGAGCGAAAACTCGAGCGACGAAGAAGAGAAGAAGTAAAAGCGCACCGAACTGAAGCGGCATGGCGCGGCAGCCCACGCGCCGGCGGCCGCTTGTTCGTTTGCTTGTTCGTTTATTCGCTGGTGATCTCCATGGCCGGGCTGTCATCAGGTCGCGGAGTGCCTGCGGGTGCCGTTCTTCGATCGCTCGTCTTCTGGTGCGCGCACTTCATTTCGCCGTTCGACTTCAGCAGATCTGCTTGAAACTGTGCCAGTTCCTTATTCACGGCCTCCACCTCCCCTGGGGGCTGCGTCGCGAAGCTCCACGGCGCAGGCGTGATACGGCAGCGACGCATTCGAGTCGCAACGGACTTGAGCGAATATTGATCCAGATCGGCGCTCATCCGACCCTTCCTCCCATCGTTGTACGTCCACCCACGCCGCCCCTCTCCATACGCCAAATGGGTAAAATGGCGGATTGGCTTGATCTCGCGCGGCGCAACGAACGCCTCGCGCCCCACATCCGGACGTACACGTGAAAAACCCTGTTGAATCAACGACCTCCCGCAATACCGCACCGCGCGTCGGGATGGTTTCCCTTGGCTGCCCGAAGGCGCTCGTCGACTCCGAGCAGATCATTACCCAGCTGCGCGCCGAGGGTTATGAAATTTCGGGGTCGTACGACGGCGCCGATCTGGTCGTGGTCAACACCTGCGGCTTTATCGATGAAGCCGTGCAGGAAAGCCTCGACGCCATCGGCGAGGCGCTCAGCGAAAACGGCAAGGTGATCGTCACCGGCTGCCTCGGCAAGAAGGCGAGCGCGAGCGGCTCGAACCTGATCGAGGAAGTGCATCCGAAGGTGCTGGCCGTGACCGGCCCGCACGCCGTCGGCGAGGTGATGCAGGCGGTGCACAGCCATCTGCCCAAGCCGCACGACCCGTTCGTCGATCTCGTGCCGCCGGCGGGCATCAAGCTCACGCCGCGCCACTACGCGTATCTGAAGATTTCCGAAGGCTGCAATCACCGCTGCACGTTCTGCATCATCCCGTCGATGCGCGGCGACCTGGTGTCGCGCCCCGTCGCGGAAGTGATGCTCGAAGCGGAAAACCTCTTCAAATCGGGCGTGAAAGAGCTGCTGGTGATTTCGCAGGACACGAGCGCCTACGGCGTGGACGTGAAGTACCGCACCGGCTTCTGGAATGGCAAGCCGATCAAGACGCGCATGACCGATCTGGTCGCGGCGCTTGGCGAACTGGCCGCGCAGTACGGCGCCTGGGTGCGTCTGCACTACGTCTACCCGTATCCGAGCGTCGACGAAGTCATTCCGCTGATGGCCGAAGGTCCGTACAAGGGCCACGTGCTGCCGTACCTCGACGTGCCGTTCCAGCACGCGCACCCCGAAGTGCTCAAGCGCATGAAGCGCCCCGCCAACGCAGAGAAGGTCATGGAGCGCGTGAAGGCGTGGCGCGAAATGTGCCCGGATCTGACGATCCGCAGCACGTTTATTGCCGGTTTCCCGGGCGAGACGGAAGAGCAGTTCGAAACGCTGCTCGACTTTATCCGCGAAGCCGATCTGGACCGCGTGGGCTGCTTCGCGTATTCGCCGGTCGAAGGCGCGACGGCGAACGAGCTGGACGGCGCGCTGCCGGACGAAGTACGTGAGGCGCGCCGCGCGCGCTTCATGGAAGTCGCCGAGGAAGTGTCGGCCAAACGCATCCAGCGCAAGGTTGGCAAGACGCTCAAGGTACTGATCGACGAGATCAACCCGGACGGCGGCATCGGACGCACGGCGGCAGACGCGCCCGAAATCGACGGCGTTGTCTACGTCGCGCCGGCGACCAAAGCGTCGAAGCGCTACAAGGTTGGCGATTTCGTCTCGGTGAAAATCACCGGTGCGGACGGCCACGATCTGTGGGGCGAGGTCTGAGCGGCATGACGGCTGTGGCGACAGCAATGCCGGAGATCCTCGCCTATGGCGAGGCCATGGTCGAATTCAACCAGGCCGCGCCGGGCAAGCCGGAATACCTGCAAGGCTTCGGCGGGGATACTTCCAACTTTGCGATTGCGGCGGCGCGCCAGGGCGCGCGTACCGGCTTTGTTTCCGCGGTTGGCGACGATCAGTTCGGGCGTCTGCTGCTCGATCTGTGGGCGCGCGAGGGCGTCGATACGGCGCACGTGCGCGTGCGCGCCGACGCGCCGACCGGTGTCTATTTCGTCTCCCACGGTCCGGACGGCCATGCCTTCGATTATCTGCGCAAGGGTTCGGCGGCAAGCCGTTATGCGCCGGGCGATCTGCCGCTCGACACGCTGGCTGCGGCGCGCGTGCTGCATCTGTCGGGCGTGAGCGTGGCGATTGGCGACGCCGCCTGCGATGCGGCCTTTGCCGCGATCGAGCATGCGCGCGCCCGCGGCGTGCAGGTGAGCTTCGATACCAATCTGCGCCTGAAGCTGTGGCCGCTTGCTCGCGCTCGCGCGGTCATGACCGAAGTGCTGCGTCTGACCGACATCTGCCTGCCGAGTTGGGACGATGTCGCCGTGCTGACGGGTCTCGACGACCGCGATGCAATCGTCGACCATTTGCTCGCACTCGGTTCACGCGTCGTTGCGCTCAAGCTCGGCAAGGAAGGCGCCTATGTCGCGACGCCGCACGAGCGCCGAGTGGTGCCGGGGCGCGTCGTTTCGGCGATCGATGCGACCGGCGCGGGCGACTGCTTTGGCGGCGCGTTCGTCGCGCGCCTGGTGGCCGGCGACGATCCGTTCGCGGCGGCTCATTACGCCAACGCGGCGGCCGCACTGTCGACGCAAGGCTATGGCGCCGTGGCGCCGATCCCGCGTCGCGAGGACGTCGAACGCGCGCTGGCCGCGAGCTAATCGTGCGATCGCAGCGCGTGTTTTAAGCACGCTGCGACACTGAACAGCATTCCCGATCAGAGGAATCCGATGGAAGTTTCAAGCCCGAAAACCGCGCGACCTCTCGCCTGGTTCGCGGCGGTGGCGATTGCGCTGCCGCTCGCGGCCTGCGCCGTCGGCGGCAATCACACGACCGATGCAGCGGCGAGTTCGCCGGTGCATTCGACGCTCAAGCCGAATCCCGAATTCGCGAAACTCCCGCAATACGCGGGCACGCTCGGCAAACGCCAGATCGTGATGCATCTGGGCGCCAAGACCGACCCGGACGATCCGACCGGCGTGCACGGGGAATATCAGTTCCGCGACACGGGCGAAGTGATCCTGATCGCGGGCGACCGCTCGGGCGCAACGCTCGAAGCGGAAGAGTCCAATGACGGCACGCGCATCACGGGCAACTGGGTCGGCACGTTTGCGGCCGATGGGTCGATCTCGGGCGATCGCATGGAAGTGGACGATTCGAATCCCGTGCCGTTCGATTTGAAGCCGATTGCGACCGGAACAGCACCTGCCGCCGCACAAGCACCGGCCGCGAAAAGCGGCAATGCGGTGGGCGGCGTTGGCAATCTCGTGACCGGCGAGTAAATCGTCAGGCGTCAAGCTAGCGCGCGCCGCGCGGCGCGCTTACTGCGACGCGCTTCAATTTCGCCCGGGAACGATTGCGCACGGCGACGAGCTTGTTTTCCAGCGCTTCGCGCTCTCGCGCAAAAATCTCATTTTCCCGCTGGGCGGTCCGTAACGCTTCGTCCTGACTCGCCTGCGTTACGCGTGCCGCGCCGAGTTCGCCCAGCAGCGTTTCATTGCGCTGCTGGAGCGACGCGGCGAGCGTGTCCGCGCGCCGACGCTCTTCGCGCGCCTCGCTGATCTGCTGCATCATGTGCTTTTGCACGCCTTCCATGCGCTGCGTCGCCTTGTCCAGTTCGGACTGAAAGGTCGCGTCGCGCGCCTCCAGCGACACCCGCAACGCGGCTATCGCTTTCTCGTGTTCCGTTCTTTGTTCGCGCAGTCGCGTATCGGCGAGTTCGCGTTCTGCGTCGCGCTGGGCCTCCAGCGCATCGGCGCGAGTGCGGGCTTCCTCGGCGCGCGCATTGGCGCCTTCGAGTTGTTGCTTGAGCGCGGCGATCTGCTCGCCCAGCGCACCCAGTTCTACTTCGCGTAGCCGCAAAGTTTCTTCCGTAGCCGCGAGCGCTTCGACGACCTCGGCCGCGCGCGACTCGGCTTGCGCCGTGTTTTGCTCCAGTTCGGCGACGCGCGCGTCATAGACCTTTTCTCCATGCTCCACGGCGACCGCCCAGATGCCCAGCATTGCGTCCGCGACAACAGGCGGCAGTTGCGAGGCCAGGGCGTCGCTGCGCGTTTTTTCGTCCTTCCACTGCTTGAGTTCGTCGTTGATCGTCGTGCGGCTGCCTTGGCGGATTTCCGCGTAAATCAGATCGACAGTCAGCTCATGAGGCCGTTTTCCGGCGGCAACGAGGCGAGACGCGGTTTCACGC
Source organism: Paraburkholderia sp. (assembly GCF_035948235.1). GTDB lineage: Bacteria > Pseudomonadota > Gammaproteobacteria > Burkholderiales > Burkholderiaceae > Paraburkholderia. The sequence goes on from NZ_DASZJJ010000174.1 coordinate 6,201, forward strand.
GTACGCAAACGGGTATCGCTGATACGTGACATGGTTTTTTCAGACGCGGAGGAGGCTAACACACCAAATCATACTGTATATCATCGTATAACGTTATATAAGTACGATAACAGGCTAAAAATTTACGATAACACCTATAATCGCAATTAAAGCTGCTGTACGCTTGAGCCTCGACCGATCCCGCGCTCCATTTGATGTCAGAAGACGCCATCACCCTGATTCCCGCCCTGCCGCTCGCGCTCGACGGCCGAAACGGCACGAACCGCGCCCGCAGCGGGGTAGCGCAGACTGCCGCACGCGACGACATTGAAGCCGTGCGGCTCTGGCTCGCCGAGTACATCGAATCTCCACACACGTTGCGCAGCTACCGGAAGGAAGCGGTGCGCCTGATGCTGTGGGCCACGCGCACGCTCAACAAGCCGTTGTCGAGCCTTACGCGCGAAGATTTCGTGCTCTACGAACAGTTTCTCGCCGCGCCCAACGGTGACTGGGTCGATCCGGCCCGGCCGCGCAAGGGTAGCCAGCGCAGGCTCTTCGAAGGGCCGCTCGCGCCGCGCAGCCGCCGCCAGGCGATGGGCATTCTCGGCGGACTGTTCGGCTATCTGGTGGCGGCCGGTTACCTCGCGGGCAATCCGCTGGCGCTGCGCCGCGCGCGTGCGCCGCAGGCGTCGCGTAGCCGCCGCGTCGAGCGTTATCTCGATCAGGCGCTCTGGCAGCAGGTGCTCGATGGCGTGGAAGCCTTCCCGCAGGACACGCCGCGCGAGCGCCAGCATTACGAGCGCTGCCGCTGGCTCATGC
>NZ_DASZJJ010000175.1:0-15250 GCF_035948235.1 Paraburkholderia sp.
AATATCGCTCGTGAAAAAGGCTATACAAGCCATAAAAGGGATTCGATAAAGATATTAGAAATGCTTGGTTAATCTGCATTCGACGAAGGGCTAATCTTGTCGCGTACACAACGATCGTCACCTTTACCGGCGACGTTGCGATAACAGAAAAATGACGGCGGCTTCGGATATAGCATCCAACACGCTCTCCAAAGCGCCGCCGGATCCTGGCCCATTACGAATGCAACGACCATGAGCTACCGCATTTTCGACACGTCGCCGCTCGATCCCATCGCGCAGCCTTTGATCGAGGCGCTCAAGCAGGAATACGCCACGCGCTACCGCGAATTTCGCGCCGATAGCAATGCGTCCGCCGCAGCGGAACTGGCGCGCTATCCCGCCGAATTGTTCGCGCCGCCCGAAGGGGCTTTCATTGTGGTCGAGCGTGACGGCGAGACCGTGGGCGGCGGCGCATTCAAGCGCTACGACGCCCACACCGCCGAACTCAAACGCATCTGGACGCGTGAAGATCAACGCCGTCAAGGACTGGCACGCCGCGTGGTGGAGGAGCTCGAAACGCGCGCGCGGCTGCTGGGTTATCGGCGCGTTTATCTCACCACCGGTTTCAAGCAGCCGGAAGCGTGGGGCCTGTATATCGATTCTGGCTACACGCCGCTGTTCGATCGTTCGATCGCGCCCGAAGTGCACGTTCATCTGCCGTTCGCCAAAGACCTGATCAATCCGCGTGCAATCGACACGCTCGACGATCTGCGCCCGCGCGAGCCGTTGGGCGCGCAGCACTGAATAACCGCATCCCCGTCTCCAGACCTGCCTGAATCATCGCCATGAAACTCAAACAGACACTCGTCACTCTCGCGGGCGCGCTCGCGCTGGGCGCGGCCAGCCTCGCCTTCGCCGCCACCTCGTTCGACCTTAGCCCGGAGCAGCACGGCCGCGTGCGCGCGAGCGCCGACCCCGCGATCATCAAGACCGTGCCCGCACGCTTTAACTTCGTCGACAAGGACACGCTTACCATCGGCATCGTGCCCGCGCTGCCGCCGATCAGCACCTACGCTACGGACGCAAAGACCGTGGTGGGCTTCGACGTCGATCTGTCCCAGGTAGTGGCCGATAGTCTTGGCCGCAAGCTCAAGCTCGTCGTGCTGGCGTGGCCGGATTGGCCCCTTGCGCTGCAGTCGGGCAAGGTCGATGCGGTGGTGTCGAACGTCACGGTCACGGAAGAGCGCAAGGAGAAGTTCGATTTCTCGACGTACCGGCGTGACGAAGTCGGCTTTTACGTGCGTAAGGACAGCCCGATCAAGGCGATCCACGAGCCGAAGGACATCGCGGGCCTGCGCATCATCACCGATGCGGGCACCAATCAGGAGAAGGTGCTGCTCGAGTGGGACAAGGAGAACGTGGCGCATGGCCTCAAGCCCATCAGCGTGCAGTATTACGACGACGATGCGGTGCGCACGCTCGCGCTGCAGTCGGGCCGTGCCGACGCGATCTTCAGCGTGAATGCGGTGCTCGCGTGGCAGGCGGCGACGCAAGGCAAGACGCGCCTGGTCGGCACCGTGAGCGGCGGCTGGCCGCGCACCGCAGAGGTTGCGATTACCACGCGCAAGGGCAGCGGTCTGGCCGATCCGCTCACGCAAACCCTCAATGAATTGATCCGCGACGGCAAGTATCGCCAGGTATTGGATCGCTGGAGTCTGGATTCGGAAGCGATCGAGCGCGCTTCGACCAATCCGCCGGGCCTGCCGAGAACCTGATGCAGCACGCGCCGTAGTTTCATCGAACGGCGCGGTTTACAAACAGTTTGCAGTCCATAGAAATAGAAGGAGCGCTTCATGTCGGACTCAGTGGTCGTCGCGGGTAAGTGGGCAGCGCGCCCGCGGCAATACGGGGCGCGCAGGCAGGGATCGGCGCGCCGCTACGCCGGTATCGCTGTCGTGCTGCTGTTGCACGTCCTCTTCATCTGGGCTTTGCTCAACGGTCTCGCAAGCAAAGTGGTGCAGGTTATCCAGAAGCCCGTGGAAGTGCGGATTCTGGAAACGGTGAAACCGCCGCCTCCGCCACCGATTCCCACTGTCAAGCTGCCGCCGCCCAAGCCGGTGGCGCCGCCCAAACGCGTGGCGCCTTACGTGCCGAAGCCCGAGGTGCCCGTGGTGGCGCCGCCCGCGCCGACCATCACGCACCAGTCGGAGCAACCGGCACCGCCCGCGCCTCCCGCACCGGTCGCGCCGCCGGCACCGCCCGCGCCCGCGAAGCCCGTGAGTCACGAGGCGGGCGTGGTGTGCCCGAACTCGGACAAGGTGCGCGCTGCGATGGTGTATCCGGAGGAAGCGCAGGACAACAACATCACCGGCGACGTGCTGATTTCGTTCGTGGTGGATCCGCAGGGTCACGTGACGGAAGAAAAGGTGGACAAGTCTGCCGATCCCTTGCTCGACCGCGCGGCCTTCAACGCCGTCAAGAAGTTCAATTGCATCTCGCAGGGCCAGCCCGTGCGCGTGCAGGTGCCGTTTTCGTTCAACCTGAATTAAGAGCCTTTCTGGAGCAAACATGAAGAAGCAAACCGCTGCCGTGCGTTCCGCCGGCCTGATTTCCGCGGCGGCTGGCGCCGTCGCGTTGCTGGCTTCGCCGCTGGTGTGGGCGCAAAGCGCCGCCAATGCCGCTGACGCGAACCCTTATGGTCTCGGCGCGTTGTGGGCCAACGGCGACTTCGTCGCGCGATTCGTGCTGCTCGTGCTGGTCGTGATGTCGATGGGCAGCTGGTACATCATGATTACCAAGTTCGTGGAACAGGCCCGCGCAGGCCGCCGCGCCAAGTCCGCCGATGCGCAGCTCTGGAGCGCACCGTCGCTGGCCGTGGGCGTGGCTGACCTCGACGACAACTCGCCGTTCCGCTTTATCGCGCAGACCGGCCTCGAAGCCGCGGAGCATCACGACGAAGCGCTGCTCGAAGAAGTGGATCGCAATACGTGGATTCAGGTGTCGATCGACCGCGCGAGCGGCAGCGTCTCGAACCGCCTGCAGGACGGCCTGGCATTTCTCGCCACGGTTGGCTCGACGGCGCCGTTCGTGGGGCTGTTCGGCACCGTGTGGGGCATCTATCACGCGCTCACCGCAATCGGCATCGCAGGTCAGGCTTCGATCGACAAGGTTGCCGGGCCGGTGGGTGAGGCGCTCATCATGACGGCCGTGGGCCTGGCGGTGGCCGTGCCGGCAGTGCTGGGCTACAACTTCCTGGTGCGCCGTAACAAGTCGCTGATGGAGCGCGTGCGCGGCTTTGGCGCGCAACTGCATACGGTGCTGCTCGCCGGGGGCCGCAAGCGCCCGGTACGCGCGGTCGTCAACGCCCACTGAGCACTGTCGCCATGGCCATCAACGTAGCGCAGGACGGCGGCGAGGACGAAGTCATCGCCTCCATCAACACGACCCCGCTCGTGGACGTGATGCTGGTCTTGCTGATCATCTTCCTCATCACGATTCCGGTGGTCACGCATACCGTGCCGGTGCAGTTGCCAAAGGAAACGGTCAATCCGCTGCAAACGAAGCCGGACAGCATCGAAATCGCCGTAGATAAGGACGGCGAACTGTTCTGGAACGAGAAGCGCGTGGATGCCACAACGTTGCTCACGCAACTGAAAGGCATCTCGCAGCGCGACCCGCAGCCCGAGGTCCATGTGCGCGGCGACCAGGCCACGCGCTACGAGTACATCGCGCGCGTGGTCAGCACCTGTGAACGTGCGGGTATTGCGAAGGTTTCGTTCATCACCCAGCCGCCCGCGCGCGGCGGCTAAATAAAGGAGTCAGACGATGGCGATGAACGTCCCATCGGGTCACGACGAGCCGGACGTGCTGGTGGATATCAACACGACGCCGCTCATCGATGTGATGCTGGTGCTGCTGATCATGCTCATCATCACGATCCCGATCCAGATGCACGCGGTCAAGATGAATCTGCCGGTGGATAGCCCGCCGCCGCCGGCCGCGCCGCCGCCGGTCGTGCAGATCGATATCGGCCCGAGCGGCGCGCTCCAGTGGAACGGTGCGCCACTCGCGGCGGGCGCGGATCTGGAACACCACATGGCCGAAGTCGCGGCCCAGGCGGATCAGCCGGAGATTCATCTGTCGCCGGACAAGGCCGCGCCGTATAGCGCGGTGGCGCAGGTGATGGCAGCGGCGCAGCGCGAAGGCGCGACGAAGATCGGGCTGGTGGGCAACGAACCTTGACGGCAGCTCCGGGAACGGGCGCCGACGTTCCCGGATTTGGCCAGACATGGCTGGAAGCAGGGGAAGTTGGCGCGTAAAAATAAAGTAGACATTAAATTAATAAGTTGTTCGAATGAAAACGAAAAACAATAGTTACGCTTCGGGTTTTGGGTCGGCGAGAACAACACTGAGCAGGCGCCACGCGCCGCGTTTGCGCATGACGGCGCTTTCCGCGGCAGTACTGGCGCTGGCCTGCAATAGCGCGGTCTGGGCGCAGGAAGCGGCCCCGGCCGTCGCCTCTAGCAGCAGCGCAGCCACCAATACCGTGCAACAGGACACCGTGGTGGTGACCGGCAGCCGCACGGAAACGAAGGCGAGCAAGAGCCTTACGCCGGTTGATGTGATTAGCGGGCAGCAATTGCGCTCCACCGGCCAGACCAATCTGCGCGATGCGCTGGTGCAGTTGTCGCCCTCGATCGGCCACGAGACTTACGCGGGCGACGCGGCGATGCTGACCAACACGCTCTCGCTGCACGGCCTGAGCCCCGACCATGTGCTGGTGCTCGTGAACGGCAAGCGCCGCCATACCACGGCGAATATCTCGCTGGACGGCGGCCTGAACCAGGGCGCCACGGGCGTGGACGTGGACACGATCCCCATTGCGCTGATCGACCACATCGAAATCCTGCGCGACGGCGCGGCGGCGCAATATGGTTCGGATGCGATTGCGGGCGTCATCAACATTATTCTGAAGCGCGCCTCGCACGGCGGCGAAGTCACGTCGACGACGGGGCAGACCTACGCGGGCGACGGCCTGAAGAACGCCGAATCGGCCAATATCGGCTTTAACCTGGGCGATAAGGGCTTTCTCGATCTGAGCGCGGAATACGCGCGCCAGAACCACACCGTGCGCACCGGCCCGGACGATTACTTCGGCAGCTTCCCGCAGGGGCAGGGCTACTACAACCGCATGCTCGGCGATCCGTCCGCCACGCGCGAATCGGTCGGCTTCAATGCAGGCTACTACCTGGGCGATAACGTCGAGCTATACGGCTTCGGCACCTACGCGCACCGCAACGCCAGCGCGTACCAGAACTATCGTCCGCCTTCAGTGCTGCCGTCGATCTATCCGAACGGCTTCACGCCGCAGGAAACCGTCAACGAGAATGACTATTCGATCACGGCGGGTATCAAGGGCGACAACCTGTTCGGCTGGTCGTGGGATTTGAGCACGACCTATGGCGGCGACCACGACAACATGGGCATGGTCGATTCGGCCAATACCGGTCTGTACGCCGCGGAAGGTTTTACGCCCACCACGTTCCACCTGGCGACGGTCAGCAACACGCAACTGACCAATAACCTGGACTTCTCGCGCGCCTTCAATCTGCCGCTGCTGGCCGGGCCGCTGCATGTGTCGTTCGGTGTGGAAGAGCGCCGCGAAACGTATACGGTGGGCGCGGGCGATCTGTATTCGTATCTCGATGGCGGCGCGCAGGCCTTGCCGGGTCTCGCGCCCGTGAGCGCGAGCGACAACTCGCGCAATGTGTTTGGCACCTATATCGATCTGGCGACGAAGATCACGCAGAAGTGGCAGATCGATCTGTCCGGCCGCTACGAGCACTATAACGACGTGGGCGACACCACCAACGGCAAGATATCGACACGCTACGACTTCACACCGCGCATCGCGATTCGCGGCAGCGTGAGCACGGGTTTCCGCGCGCCTTCGCTCGCCGAGGAATACTACACGAATATCAACGTGTCGCCCGCGTCGGCGCAAGGGCTGCTGGCGGCGAATTCAGCGGCGGCTAAGCTGATCGGTGCACAGTCGCTCAAGCCGGAGGAATCGACCAACTATAACGTCGGCTTCGTGTTGCAGCCGGTCGATAACCTGCACGTCACGCTTGACGCGTATCAGATCGATATCCGCAATCGCATCGTAATGGGCGGCACTGCAGCGGGTGCCGACGCGATCGCGGCAATGGAGGCGGCGGGGCTGTCCGTGCCCGGTTCGATTCCTGCTTCGGCGGTATCGGCCAGTTACTTTACCAATGGCGCAAGCACGCGCACGCGCGGTATCGATCTGACCGGCACCTATCACACGGGTTTCGGCAGTTATGGTCAGGTGGACTGGGATCTGGGGGTGAACCTGAATACCACCTCGGTGCGCGATGTGGCCAAGAACGCCAACGGCACGCCGTCGCTCAATGCGCAACAGATCGGCTGGCTGACGACTTCGACGCCGAAGAACAAGATCATCATCGGCGGCACCTGGCATCGCGACAAGTGGGCCGTGAGTCTGCATGAAACGCGCTATGGCTCCACGTCGAGCGAAATGACCTATATCGTTGGTCCGAATGCGTTTTCGACTACGCAATTTAATCATGTCGAAAATGCCGCGCGCTACGTGACCGACGTAGAAGTGCGCTACGACGTCACGAAGAAATTCCAGATCGCCGTGGGTGCGAACAATCTGTTCGATGTTTATCCCTCGAAGATTCCCTATGTGAATCGGCTTGAAGGCGTGCAGTACGACACCTATGCATCGAATGTTGGCGTGAATGGCGGCTTCTATTACCTGCGCGCTCGATATCAGTTCTAAATCGTTCTGATACCCGCTCTGATATGCATAGCAGAAATCGCTCGTACGCTCCGGCGCATTGCCTCGACATAATGTCTGAAGCGTAACGAGCGGTTTGCAGTTTTCTCTATTCGCAACCGCTTAAAACCTTTCGACCTGTGCGTATAAACGCATAGGGAAGGAGTGACATGGTCTGGTCTCTTTCCATTCTCGACAAAAGCCCGATCGCGGAAGGCGCGAACGCGCACGATGCGCTGCGCTTCACGATCCGTCTCGCGCAGCGTGCTGAAGCGCTCGGTTACCAGCGCTTCTGGATCGCGGAGCATCACGGCGCGCCGGGTCTTGCGAGTTCCGCCCCCGAGATCGTCGTCTCGCATCTGCTGGCGCATACCTCGCGCATCCGCGTGGGTTCCGGCGGTGTGATGCTGCAGCACTACAGTCCGTTCAAGGTGGCCGAATCGTTTCGCGTGCTCGCCTCGCTAGCGCCTGGTCGCGTGGATCTGGGCGTGGGCAAGGCGCCGGGCGGCCTGCCGCTTACTACGCGCGCGCTGCAATGGTTCCACGACAAGGCCAAGAAACCCGATTTCGCGGGGCAGCTCGCGGAACTCGACGCCTTCCTCAAATGGGGCGTGTCTGAGGATCATGCGCTAGCCGGCGCGCTCGCGCTGCCCGTGCCGCCCGAGCCGCCCCAACGCGTACTGCTGGGCGGCAGCGCCGACAGCGCGCGCCTTGCCGCAAAGCACGGCTGGGACTTCTGCTACGCAGGCCATTTCAACGGCGACGAGGCCAACATCGCACGCTCGATCGATGCCTACCGCGAAGCCACTGGCCGCGCGCCGCTGCTCGCACTGTTTGCCTTCGCCGCCGCCACGCGCGAAGCGGCGCGCGCCCAGGTGGGTGCGTTGCGCATCTTCAAGCTGCAACTGGCCACGGGCCAAAGCGTGAATCTGCCCAGCCCCGAAGCCGCTGCGGAATTCGCGCGCCAGACCGGCGTGTCCGATTACCGCCTCGACGAACTGCATCCCCATGTGATCGCGGGTACCGCTGACGACGTGCGCGGCGAACTCGACGCATTGCACGCGCGCTTTGGCGTGGAAGAGTTTGTGATCGATACACCGGTGGCCGATTACGCGCTGCGACTCGATTCGGTCGAGCGCCTCGCTCCGCTCAAGCAGGACGCGCGGGTCTGACTTCCTGCATCCCCATAATTGAAGGAATCCGAAATGACTGACCAGGCAAAACGCAATCTCACCTTCGGCATCATGCTGCACGGCGCGGGCGGCCATATGAACGCGTGGAAGCACCCGGGCGGCCCGGCTGACGCCAGCGTCAATCTCGACTTCGTGACCGGCATCGCGCAAAAGGCGGAAGCCAATGGCGTGGCCTTCGCATTCGTGGCGGACGGTCTTTATATCAACGAGAAATCGATCCCGCACTTTCTCAACCGCTTCGAGCCAATTTCAATTCTCTCCGCGCTGGCCACGGCGACCACGAAAATCGGTCTGGCGGGCACGCTTTCGACCTCGTACAGTCACCCGTTCACGGTGGCGCGCCAGTTTGCCTCGCTCGACCTGATCAGCGGAGGTCGTGCGGGCTGGAACGTGGTGACGTCGCCGCTGGAGGGGTCGGCGAAAAACTATGGTGGTGAGCATCCGGACCACGAACTGCGCTACGAAATCGCCGACGAATATCTGGACGTCGTGCAGGGCCTGTGGGATAGCTGGGACGACGATGCCTTCGTGCGCGACCGCGAGAGCGGGCGCTTCTTCGAACGCGACAAGCTGCATACGCTCGATCACAAGGGCCGTTTCTTCGAGGTGGCAGGTCCGCTCAATATCCAGCGCTCGCCGCAGGGACAGCCGGTGATCTTCCAGGCCGGCTCGTCCGAATCGGGCATCGATCTGGCCTGCAAATACGCCGATGCGGTGTTCACGCACTCGCCGTCGCTGGAGGAAACGCGCGAATTCGCCGAGCGCGTGCGCGCGAGCGCCGTGGCGCATGGCCGAGCCGCCTCGGACGTAAAGATCTTCCCGGGTATCGGCCCGATCGTCGGGACGACGAAGGAAGAGGCCGAAGCCAAATATCGCGCGATTCGCGACCTGCTCAGTATTGAAGACGCGCTCGCCTATCTGGGCCGCTTCTTCGAACATCACGACTTTTCGCAATATCCGCTCGACGAACCGTTCCCGGAACTGGGCGAGCTTGGCACCAACAGCTTCCGCTCGACCACCGACCGCATCAAGACTGAAGCGCGCCGCAGCGGCGCGACGCTGCGCGAAGTGGCGCTCGAAGTCGCCACGCCCAAGACCCAGTTCGTGGGCACCGGCGAGCAGATTGCCGACGAGCTGATTCGCTGGATCGACGAAGGCGCGGCCGATGGCTTCATTCTGGGCTTCCCGGTGCAGGCAGAAGGGCTCGACGATTTCGTCAAGCACGTGATTCCGGTGCTGGAAGCACGCGGGCGCTACAGCCGCCGCCTGAGCGGCGACACGCTGCGCGACCATCTCGGACTGCCGCGACGCGAGAGCCGCTACGCACTCGCGAAAGCCCAGTGACGCCATGAACGCCGAATCGAGCAGGAACATCGAACCATGAGCGACACTCCCCACATCGCCGTCCCTTCATCCGCGCGCGGCGGCAGCGCCGCGCACGATGCCACCGACTACGCGCATTTTCGCGTGGTGCCCGCGCGCCATCGCGCACGCACCGTGGGCACCGTGCTCGCGGTCGCGCTGATCGCGCTGGTGCTGCATTCCGTCCTGGGCAACCCGCGCTGGGAATGGAGCGTGTTCGCGCAATGGTTCTTCGCCGAACCCATTCTGGAAGGGCTGTCGCGCACCTTGCTGCTCACGCTGGTGGGCGCGGTGATTGGCTTTGCGCTGGCCGTGCCCATTGCGCTGGCGCGGCTCTCGCGCTCGCCGTTGCTGGCAGGTTGCGCGTGGGCGTTCGTCTGGCTGTTCCGCTCGATTCCGCCGATTGTGTTGCTGCTGCTGCTGAATAATCTGGGCTATCTGTACGAGACCGTCTGGATTGGCGTGCCGTTCACGCATCTGACGTTCTACAACGGCCCGACGACGGATCTCATCAGCCCGTTTTTCGCGGCGGTGGTGGGGCTGTCGCTCAATCACGCGGCGTTTGCGGCGGAGGCGTTTCGCGGCGGCATTCTCTCGGTCGATCACGGCCAGCGCGAAGCGGCGGCGGCGCTCGGCTTGCCGCACACGCGTCAGGCCTGGCGCATCGTGCTGCCGCAAGCGATGCGCGCGGTGCTGCCAACGGCCTTCAACGATGTGATCGGGCTGGCCAAGGGTACGTCGGTGGTTTATATCCTCGCGATGCCGGATCTGTTCTATACGGTGCAGATCGTCTATCACCGCAATCTGGAAGTGATTCCGCTGCTGATGGTGGCGACCATCTGGTATCTCGTGATTCTCACGGTGCTTTCCGCGATTCAGGTGCATATCGAGCGTCACTACGCGCGCGGCGCGACGCGCTCGCAGCCGCAACGTTCCGCGCTGGTGTCGCTGCTGCTCAAGCCGTTCGCGCGTTCGCGGAGTACGGCAGAGGTGGACGCCGCGCCCGTGCACGACGCTGGCTGGGCTCAGCGCCGCATTGGCGGTCGTGTAGGTATCCATAATGTTTCGAAGAGCTTTGGCACGCTCAAGGTGCTCGACAACGTATCGTTGACGGTGCCTTCAGGCAGCGTGACGGTGATTCTCGGCCAATCCGGCTCGGGTAAGTCGACGCTGCTGCGCACGATCAATCATCTTGAGAGCGTCGATGACGGTTTTATCGATATCGATGGCGAGCTCGTTGGTTATCGGCGCGACGGCCGCACGCTCTATGAACTGAAGGAGAAAGACATTCTGCGCCAGCGCGCCGAAGTCGGCATGGTGTTCCAGAACTTCAACCTGTTCCCGCATCTGAGCGTGCTGGACAACATCACGGAAGCGCCGATCGCCTCCGGCGTGCCGCGCGCCCAGGCGCAGGCCGAAGCGCGCGCGCTGCTGGCCCGGGTGGGCCTGGCAGGCAAGGCCGATGCATGGCCGCGCCAGCTCTCCGGCGGCCAGCAGCAGCGCGTGGCGATTGCGCGGGCGCTGGCGCTCAAGCCCAAGGTGCTGCTGTTTGACGAGCCGACTTCTGCGCTCGACCCGGAACTCGTCAATGAAGTGCTCGACGTGATCCGCCAGTTGGCGCGCTCGGGCACGACGCTCGTGATCGTTACGCACGAGATCGGCTTTGCGCGTGAAGTGGCGGACACCATCGTTTTCATGGACGGCGGCCGTGTTGTCGAAGCCGGCCCGCCTGCCCAGGTGCTTGGTAATCCGGCGCATTCGCGTACGCGTGAATTTCTTTCCAAGGTCTTGTGACATGAAGCGAACTCAATTCGTTGCGCGCGCAAGCATAGAGCAGCGTCGCGATTTCCTCCTGAAACTGGCGGCGTTGGGCGCGGTGCCGCTCGCGTTGCCCGCGCGGCGCGCGTTGGCGGCTTCCTCAATAGCGGATTTCGATTTCAGTCCGCAGCAACGGGGCCGGCCGCGTGCGCAGCCTGACGCGCAGGTGCAGCGCGCGGCTGCCGGTTATCGCTTCGTCACGCCCGGCACGCTGACCGTGGCGGTTGCGCCGTTCGCACCGCCGATTGCGACCTACGCCACGGACGCCCGCAGCATCGTGGGCGCGGACCCGGACTACGCGCAATTGCTCGCCGACTCGCTGGGCCTGGGCGTGAACTTCGTGCCGGTCGCCTGGGCTGACTGGCCGCTGGGTCTCGCGAGCGGCAAGTACGATGCGGTGATCTCGAACGTCGGTGTGACCGAGGCGCGCAAGCGCAAGTTCGATTTCACGACTTACCGGCTTGGGCTGCACGCGTTCTATGTGGGTTCGAACAGCCATATTCAGTCGATCCGCGAGCCAAAGGACATCGCCGGTCTGCGCGTCATTACGGGTTCGGGCACGATCCAGGAGCGCATCCTGATCGAATGGAACCGCCGCAACGTGGCGCAGGGACTGAAGGCCGCGCAATGGCTCTATTTCGACGATCGGGCTTCGGCGCGCCTGGCGCTGGTTTCGGGCCGCGCCGACGCCGAACTGAATCCCGACGCGCCGCTCGCCTACGAGGCCGTCACCCAGGGCGGCATCCGCAAGGTGGGCAGTGTCAACGCGGGCTGGCCCGACAACGCCGATGTGGCCGTTGCCACCCGCAAGGACAGCGGGCTTGCCCCCGCGCTCACCCTTGCGACCAACAACCTGATCCGCAGCGGCCAGTATCGCGCGGCGCTCGCGCGCTGGGCCATCGTGTCAGAAGCCGTCGAGCGTGCTGAGACCAATCCTCCCGGCCTACGCGACGCCTGAACTTTCCATTTCATTTCGAATAACTAACGTTATGTGCGCAGCTCATATCGACCACATCGCTTTTCTCACCCCGGCCAACTATCGCGATGACGCACCGCGCGCCGGCATCGAAGCCGCGCTCGAACTCTTTCAACTGGGCGAGAAGCTGGGTTTCGACAGCGCCTGGGTGCGCCAGCGCCACCTCGAACATGCGGTGTCGTCCGCTGCAACGTTCCTTGCAGCGGCAAGCCAGCGCACCACGCGTATCGGTCTTGGCGCGGCGGTCATCCAGATGGGTTACGAAAATCCGTTTCGGCTCGCCGAGGATCTTGCAAGCGTGGACGTGCTTTCGGGCGGACGGCTCAACGTAGGTTTGAGCGCGGGCGCGCCGGGCCATGGCGGCTTGCTGGGCGAAAGGCTGTTCGACGCCGACCCCGCGCAGATCGACTTTACGCATGCGCGCGTTGAGCGCTTGCGGCGCAACCTCAGCGGCGAATGGCTGGGCGACGAGGAAAGCTTTGTCGAATCGGCGGCTGGGCGCGTGCGCCCGCGCATCACGCCGCATGCGCCGGGGCTGGCCGCGCGGCTCTGGTATGGCGGCGGCTCGCAGCGCTCGGTCGAATGGGCCGCGCGCAACGGTTTCAATCTGCTGATCGGCAATATCACGACGGGCGAGGGCACCGACGATTACCGCGAGGCGCAATTGCGCCAACTGGAGATTTACCGGCAGCATTGGAGCGGCGCGCAGCCGCCGCGCGTGGCGCTCGGTCGTGTGATCGTGCCGTTCGACAGCGCCGATGCCGATACGCGCGAGCGTTATCGCGCTTTCGCAGCGGGCCGTCATGAGCGCACGCTGGCGCCGCGCGGCGAGCGTCGCACGGTTTTTGTGCCCGATCTGGTCGGCACCTCAGATGAGATCGTCGCGCAATTGCAGGCCGATCCGGTGCTCGCGCAGGTGCGCGAATTGCGGCTCGAATTGCCCTATGACTTGCCATTCGAGAATTATCGGCAGATTCTCGAAGATTTTATTACGCGTATCGCGCCCGCGTTGCAGTGGCGTCCCGCAACGCAAGCCAACGCGCCAGCGCAGATCGCGGCGTGACCGTCACTCTTGATTAATCGTTATCCTGATCAAATAAAAAGGAGCCGCTCGACATGAGCCTGGACTTGCTGTTGCTGCTGGAACCCGCTTTTATCGACCCTAAACACCCGGGCGAGCGATTCGTCTGCCCACACGGTCTTTCCATCGAAGGGTTGCTCGCCAGCGATCCGGCGCGCGCGGCGCGGCTGGAAGTAAAGCGTGTGGCGTTCGCGCGGCCGCGTCCTGACGTGATCGACGCGCTCGATGAAGCGCATCAAGGCCTGCCGGCGCTCGTGCTGGGTGATGAGCATCCGGTGCCGGACGATGCACTGGCGCTGGGCGAGACGCGGTTTGTGAATGACCCGAAGCGCATTCTCGCGCTGCTGGCCGAACGCCACGGCTTTCCGAAGGTGCATTGATGGCGCAAGAGGCGTTCGTCTATGTCACGGTGCGAGACCCGCGCGCGCAGCCCTTGTTCGCCGAGCTTGCCGAAGAATACCGTAGCCGCTATGCGGACGTGATTGCGCAGGAGGATCTCGAGCGCGAGATGACGCGTTATCCCGACGAGGATTTCGTGCAGCCGCGTGGCGCGTTCGTGCTGCTGTTGCGCGACGGCGTGGCGGTGGCGGGCGGCGCGTTCATGCCGCATCAGGATGCGGGCACGGCGGAGTTCAAGCGCATCTGGGCGAGCCGCCACCAGCGCCGCCAGGGTCTGGCGCGCCGTGTGCTGGTGGAACTGGAGGCACAGGCGGCGCGCCAGGGTTATACGCGGGTGTTTTTAGGCACCGGGCCGCGCCAGCCCGAGGCCGTGGGCCTCTACACCACGAGCGGTTACACGCTGCTTTCGGCGCATGACTTTGGCGACGTGCATCCGCCTGGCTATCACTTCGAAAAACGGCTGCCTGTGCTGCAAGAGCTTCAGGCGTAGATAGATCGAACACTCGACCGCACGCGCGCCGCTTCAGCCGGCGCGCTTCTCGAATACGTCCTTGAACACCGGCATCGCCGAGAACGCCATCGGCCAGCCCGCGTAGAACGCGAGTTGGGTGAGGGCCTCAGCGGCTTCGTCCTGACTGAGTCCGTTGTCCATCGCGCGATTGAGGTGATAGGTGATCTGCGCGCTCTGGCCATTGGCGACCAGTGCGCTCACCGTCACCAGACTGCGATCGCGCGGTGCGAGGTCCGGGCGCAGCCAGAGATCGCGGAACAGCGCCGCCGTGGTGTAGTGGACCACGCCCGGGGAGGTTGCGCCGAACGTCTCGCCGACCACTTTGGCGCGTTGCGCTTCGGCAGCTTCGTTGAGCGGCAGCAGTTCGACATCGGCGCGCGGCAACTGCTCCGTGCCGATGCCGCGTTCCTGAAACGCCTCGCCGACGATGGCTGTGGCGGCCGTAGCCGTGCCCCAGCCGGAATAGAACGCCAGATGGGTGACGATCTCCGAAAGCTCGGCGGGCGTGACGCCGTGATCGAGCGCGAGACGCACCTGGAAGGGCAATTCGGCCGTGTGATGGCGTGCGATGAGTGCCGCTACGGTCACGATGCTGCGATCGCGGGGCGAAAGCGCTGCGCGTTTCCACACGCCGTCGAGGACCGTGTCCGACGTGTAGCGGGCCAGCGCGGGCGAAACGGCTTGCGTGGCGTTGAAAGTAGTCATCGGCATGATTCGGAATCCTTTGTTTGTGTGGAGCGTGCGGCAGGCAAAAACAAACGGGATGGCCTGGCATGAAGCCGGCCATCCCGTTTTAGTCTTCTTGTGCCGCTATCGTCCTCGACTCTAGCATCGGCGCAGCGCCAGATTAAGGCGCTACGCGTGCATGCCCTTATCGATGGGATTCATGAATCGATGCCATAACCGGCATTACACTTTCGCTTCGGCGGGCAGCGACTCGTATTCCGCGTGTTGCTTGCGTTCCGCGAGATACGGCGTGCGGTAACCCGAATTCACGCCCCAGTAGTAGAAGCCGAGCGAGATGATCGCGACCACCAGCATGTCCCAGCCGTAGGGAATCAGGTCGTGACCGCCAAACTGCTTGCTGCCGATCAGCGAGAGGATTGCC
>NZ_DASZJJ010000176.1:0-34886 GCF_035948235.1 Paraburkholderia sp.
CGCCATCAGTTCCTTCGGCGAGAACGGCTTGGTGACGTAATCGTCCGCGCCGATCTCGAGACCGAGCACCTTGTCCTGTTCATCGCCACGTGCGGTCAGCATGATGATCGGGATGTGTTTGGTCCGCTCGTTGTTGCGCAGATCGCGCGCAAATGCGATGCCCGATTTCCCGGGCAGCATCCAGTCGAGCAGGACGAGGTCCGGCAGCACATCGCTGATCAGGTTTTGCGCCTGCTCCGCGTTATAGGCGCGGATCGGGCAATGGCCCGCGTGTTGAAGATTGACCGAAATCAGCTCGGAAATAGCGGGCTCATCTTCGATGACGAGAATGCTGCTAGGCATCGGCACCTCTTGACCTAAAGACCTGTTGATACGGATTACGAAAAATGTCGGGGCGGAATCGATTTCATCTCGCGACGTGAAAAACGCGCCCGAAAGCGCGATTCACGCCCCGCATGCAAGTTAGCTCAGTGCTTCGCGTTCGAGCGCGTCGCGCGACTTGTGCCGCACGTCGGTGCCCTTGACGATGTAGATGATGAACTCGGCGATGTTCTTCGCGTGGTCGCCAATGCGCTCGATCGCCTTGGCGATGAACAGATAGTCGAGGCCTGCGGAGATCGTGCGCGGATCTTCCATCATGTAGCTCACCAGCTTGCGCACGAAGGCGCGGAATTCCTCGTCGATGGCCTTGTCGTCGCGCACGATCTGCGCGGCGGCCACCGTATCCAGACGCGCGAACGCGTCGAGTGCGCGGCGCAGGATCGACACGGCCATCTCGCCCGAGACCTTGATCTCGGCGATATTGACCGCGCGCGAGTTGCCGTCTTCCATCAGGCGCTTCGTACGCTTGGCGATCTTTTCGGCTTCGTCGCCGGCGCGTTCGAGATTGGTGATGGTCTTCGAAATCGCGAGCACGAGGCGCAGATCGCGCGCGGCCGGCTGACGGCGCGCGATGATGTTGCTGCACTCTTCGTCGATCTCGACTTCCATCGTGTTCAGGCGGTCTTCGGCGGCGATCACGCGCTCGGCGGCTTCGCCGTCGAACTCGTTGAGGGCCTGCATCGCCGTGATGATCTGCGATTCCACGAGGCCGCCCATTTCCAGAACCTTCGACGAAACGAGGTTCAGGTCGGCGTCGAACTGGCTGGACAGATGCTTGTCGGACATGTCGTTTCTCCCTTCTTCTTCCGCGTGACGGATCAGCCGAAGCGGCCCGTGATGTAGTCTTCCGTTTCCTTGCGGACCGGCTTGATGAAGATCTTCTCGGTGTCGCCGAATTCGATCAGCTCGCCGAGATACATGTACGCAGTGTAGTCCGAGCAGCGCGCGGCCTGTTGCATGTTGTGGGTGACGATCACGACCGTGTAGTCGCTCTTGAGTTCGGCGATCAGCTCTTCGATGCGGCCCGTCGAAATCGGGTCGAGCGCCGAGCACGGTTCGTCGAGCAGCAGCACTTCCGGACGGATCGCGATGCCGCGCGCGATACACAGACGCTGCTGCTGGCCGCCCGAGAGGCCGTAGCCGCTCTGGCCGAGCTTGTCCTTCACTTCGTTCCACAGCGCGGCCTTGGTGAGCGCCCATTCGACGCGGTCGTCCATTTCCGGGCGCGACAGCTTCTCGAACATCTTCACGCCGAACGCGATGTTGTCGTAGATCGACATCGGGAACGGGGTCGGCTTCTGGAACACCATGCCGATGCGCGCGCGCAGCAGCGAGATGTCACGTTTGGTCGTGAGCAGGTTCTCGCCGTCCATCAGGATCTCACCTTCGGCACGCTGCTCCGGATAGAGCGCGTACATCTTGTTGAAGGTGCGCAGCAGCGTGGACTTGCCGCAGCCCGACGGGCCGATGAACGCGGTCACCTTGCCTTCGGGAATCTGCAGGTTGATGTTCTTGAGCGCGTGATACTTGCCGTAGAAGAAGTTGAGATCCTTGACCTCGATCTTCGGACGCGACGACATCGCGCCACGGTTGCCCTGGGCGGGGTCGAAGCCTGTCGGCGCGGGTGTGTTGAGGTGACTCTCTGCCATATTCATCGGATGACTCCGCCCTTACTTTTTCGAAAAGATGGTGCGTGCAAGGATATTCAGACCCAGCACGCCCAGCGTAATCAGGAAAACACCGGCCCACGCAAGCGACTGCCACTGCGAGAACGGGCTCATCGCAAACTTGTAGATCGTGACCGGCAGATTCGCCATCGGCTGGTTCATGTCCGCCGAGAAGAACTGGTTCGACAGCGCCGTGAACAAGAGCGGCGCGGTTTCGCCGGCGATACGGGCGATTGCGAGCAGCACGCCCGTCACGATGCCCGCGATCGACGCCTTGAGCGTGATCGACAGCACCATCTTCCACTTCGGCGTGCCCAGCGCGAAAGCCGCTTCGCGCAATGCGTTCGGCACCAGCTTGAGCATGTTCTCGGTCGTGCGGATGACGATGGGGATCTGCAGCAGCGCCAGCGAAATCGCGCCGGCCCAGCCGCTGAAGTGACCCATCTTCGCCACGACGAGCGCGTAGACGAACAGACCCACGACGATCGACGGCGCCGACAACAGAATGTCGTTGATGAAGCGCGTCACGCTCGCGAGCCACCCCTTCTGGCCGTATTCGGCCAGATACACGCCCGCGAGAATGCCGATCGGCGTGCCCACCAGCGTCGCGATGCCGACCAGCAGCAGACTGCCGACGATGGCGTTGGCAAGACCACCGCCATCGGTGTTCGGCGGCGGCGTGGACTGCGTGAAGAGTTCAACCGACAAACCGCCGATACCGAGCGAGAGCGTCGTATAAAGAATCCACACGAGCCACAGGATGCCGAAGGCCATCGCCGCGAGCGACATCGTCAGCGCAATCGCGTTGGTCACGCGGCGGCGGCTTTGCAGCTTGCCGCGCATCTTGTCGAGTTCGGAGCCATAGATCGCTCCGGGGATTTTCATCATCGGTTCGCTCATCGCGCACCCTCCGACTTTTCAAGGCGCAGCAGCATGAGCTTGGAGATCGCCAGCACGATGAAGGTAATCACGAACAGGATCAGGCCCAGTTCCATCAGCGCGGACGTGTGCAGGCCCGGTTCGGCTTCGGCGAACTCGTTGGCGAGCGCCGAGGTGATGCTGTTGCCGGGCGAGAACAGCGAGACGTTGTCCAGCAGATTCGTATTGCCGATCACGAACGTGACCGCCATGGTTTCGCCAAGCGCGCGGCCAAGGCCGAGCATCACGCCGCCGATCACGCCGGTCTTGGTGAAGGGCAGCACGATCTTCCACATCACTTCCCACGTCGTGCAGCCGATGCCGTACGCCGATTCTTTCAGCAGCACGGGCGTGACTTCGAACACGTCGCGCATCACCGAAGCGATGTACGGAATGATCATGATCGCGAGGATGACGCCGGCGCACAGGATGCCGATACCGATCGGCGGGCCCTGGAACAGCGAGCCGATCAGCGGCGCGTTACCCAGCAGCTGGCCGAGCGGGCGCTGGAAGTATTGCGCGAAGATCGGCGCGAACACCAGCAGGCCCCACATGCCGTACACGATCGACGGGATCGCAGCCAGCAGTTCGATGGCGATGCCAAGCGGGCGGCGCAGCCACGCGGGCGAGAGTTCAGTCAGGAACAGCGCAATGCCGAAGCTCACCGGCACGGCGATGATGAGCGCGATGATCGACGTGGCAATCGTGCCGTAAATGGGCACGAGCGCGCCGAACTTGTCGCTGGGTGGATCCCAGTCGGCCGTCCAGAGGAACGAAAGGCCGAACTTCTGGATCGTCGGCATCGAAGCGACGATCAGCGAAACGATGATGCCGCCGAGCAGCAACAACGTGACGATGGCGGCGCCGCGCGCGAGGCCGCCGAAAATGATGTCCCCTGCCGGGCTGGGCGCCTGTTGCTGCGTGCTGCCGGGCGGGTTCGAGACGAGCGGGACGTCGGACATGATGACCTGTATCCAGTTGCCGCGAGCGCGAGGCTCACGACGTTTATGCGGTTCTGAAACCGACTGCCGCCAGGGCCCGGTCATGCGACCGGCTAGAAGCCCGTGGGCGGTACATCGAAGCGGGTGATTTACAACTGATTTGCAACCGTATTACGGATGCATAACGCATAACCAGGAAGCAGCACGGGCCGCACGCGGTGTCGCGGCGGCCCGTTGCGCTACACGGTCAAACCGCCTTCGCCTTACTCGGCGATGGCCTTGCCGCTAGCGTCCTTGACCTTTTCCTTCCACTGCGACTTGATCTCGCTCACAACCGATTGCGGCAGCGAGATGTAGTCGAGGCTGTCAGCAGCCGGCGTGCCATTCTTGAAGGCCCAGTCGAAGAACTTGAGCGTTTCCTTGCCCTGGTCCGGCTTGTCCTGTGCCGTGTGCAGCAGCACGAACGTGGCGCCCACGACCGGCCATGCTTCCTTGCCCGGCTCGTTCGTCAGGATCTGGTAGAACGACTTCTTCCAGTCTGCGCCAGCAGCCGCTGCCTTGAACGTGTCCGTGCTCGGCTCGACGACCGTGCCCGACTCATTCTTCATGGCAGTGTAGACCATGTGATTTTGCTTGGCGTACGCCCATTCGACGTAGCCGATCGAGCCCGGCAGGCGCTGCACGAAGGCTGCGACGCCGTCGTTGCCCTTACCGCCCGTACCCGTCGGCCAGTTGACCGTCGAGCCTTCGCCGACCTTGCTCTTCCACTCGGCGTTGACCTTCGAGAGGTAGTTCGTCCAGATGAAGCTGGTGCCCGAACCATCAGCGCGGCGAACCACGGCGATGTCCAGATCCGGCAGCTTGACCTTCGGGTTCAGCGCGGCGATGGCCGGATCATTCCACTTCTTGATCTTGCCGAGGTAGATGTCGCCGAGCACTTCGCCCGACAGCGTGATTTCACCGGCCTTGATGCCCGGCACGTTGATTGCCGGCACGACGCCGCCAACCACCGTCGGGAACTGGAACAGGCCTTCCTTGGCCAGATCGTCGTCCTTCAGGGGCGCGTCCGAACCTGCGAAATCAACCGTCTTGGCGACGATCTGCTTGATACCGCCCGACGAGCCGATGCCTTGGTAGTTCACCTTGCCGCCGCCCGACTTTTGATAGGCATCCGCCCATTTCGTGTAGATCGGTGCTGCAAAGGTGCTGCCCGCGCCAGTGATGTCAGCAGCGTGGGCTGCCATCGCGAAGAGCGCGCCAGCAACGCCAGCGAGCGCGGTTTGCATCAATTTCATGAGACCTCCAGGTGTGTGAGCGGATGAACGACAGGGCGAAGAATAGGGCCTCTTTGTGACAGTACCGTGACGATTCATGAAGCAGTCGTGACAGTACGATTACCGGCTGAAAGGCAGGGGAAGAATGAAGAAGACGCTTACTTCGGGCGCATTGGCGGGCGCATCGCAAGCGCTGGCGCGCAAGGCGGCCCATGGGACGGGCGTTTGACGCAGTGGAGGGGTCGGAGACGTAAAGCTTCGCGCGACCGTTTGAAAGGCGTCTGAAACCGTCAGTGGAACGTTTGCTCGAACAGCAAAAAAATCGTCGTATCGAACGGTCGTAGAGCGCTTGAAAATGCAGATGCGGCGCCTTGTCGCAGACAAGGCGCCGTGTATTTCAGCCAGGGCCGGTGAGCAGACCGGATCAGGACATTCAGGCGATCGCGCGCTTGACGGTCTCGGCGATCGATTCCGCGTAGTGGAGCGTGTCGCGCTCTTCGCGCGCTTCCACCATCACGCGCAACACCGGCTCGGTGCCCGAAGCGCGGATCAGCACGCGGCCACGGCCTTTGAGCTCGGACTCGGCATCGGCGATCGACTTCTGGATCGCGGCGTCGCCCTTCCAGTCGGCGCCCTGCGCGATACGCACATTGATGAGCTTCTGCGGGAACAGCGTGACGCCGTCGAGAATCTGCGCGAGCGTCTGGCCGCTGCGCTTCATCGCCGCCAGCACCAGCAGCGCAGAGACGATGCCGTCGCCGGTCGTGTGGCGATCGAGCGACAGAATGTGGCCCGAGCCTTCCGCGCCGATCTGCCAGCCACGCTCGCGCAGTTGCTCCAGCACATAGCGGTCGCCCACGTTGGCGCGCACGAACTGCACGCCAAGGCCATCGAGCGCCTGCTCGACCGCCAGGTTGGTCATCAGCGTGCCAACCGCGCCTTCGACCTTGCCATCGGTCGCAATGCGATCCTTGACCAGTACGTAGAGCAGTTCGTCGCCGTTGTAGAGGCGGCCCTGGGCGTCGACGATCTGCAGACGATCGGCGTCGCCGTCCAGCGCGATGCCCAGGTCGGCGTGATTCGCGCGGACCGCGCGCACCAGCGCATCGGGCGCGGTCGCACCTACGCCGTCATTGATGTTGAAACCGTTCGGCGACACGCCGATGGGGATCACGTCTGCGCCCAGCTCGTGGAACACGTGCGGAGCGATGTCGTAGGCTGCGCCGTTCGCGCAGTCGACCACCAGCTTCAGGCCGCGCAGGCTGAACGCCTGCGGGAACGTGCTCTTGCAGAACTCGATATAACGCCCGCGCGCGTCGTCCAGACGGCGTGCGCGGCCCAGTTGCTCAGACGGCGCGCAGTCGAGCGGCAGTTCCAGTTGCGCCTCGATCTGCGTTTCGACTTCGTCGGGCAGCTTGTTGCCGTCGGCGGAGAAGAACTTGATGCCGTTGTCGAAGTACGGATTGTGCGAGGCGCTGATCACCACGCCCGCGGCCAGACGCAGCGCGCGCGTGAGATAGGCGATGCCGGGCGTTGTCATCGGACCGGCGAGCATCACGTCGATACCCGCAGCGGACAAACCCGCCTCCAGCGACGCTTCGAGCATATAGCCCGAAATGCGCGTGTCCTTGCCGATCAGCACGGCCGGGCGCGGACCCGAGGCCGGTGCGGCCCCTGCCAGCACCTTACCCGCTGCGTAGCCAAGACGCAGCACGAAATCCGGCGTGATCGGCGCCACGCCGACCTTGCCGCGAATCCCATCGGTTCCGAAATAACGACGTCCCATACCTCAAACCTCTCATTGACTCTGTTGTACGGCGCCCGGGCCTTCTGCCCGGTCGCGCCCTCTTCTCTCAACGTCCATCTGCTGCGCGATTAGCGCGGCCTAGCTTCGTTCGGCCTCACGCATGGCGCCCCAGACCTTCAGCGCGTCCACGGTCGGCGCAACGTCGTGCACGCGGATAATCGCCGCGCCCTTCTGCGCCGCGCACACCGCCGCCGCCACGCTGGCGACGATACGCTCCGGCGCGGGCCGGTTCACGAGCGCACCGAGCATCGACTTGCGCGACATGCCCGCGAGGATCGGATACGGCGCGACGCCCGCTGCCACTTCCGGCGCCGTCTCCGGCAGGTGCGCGAGCAAGGCGTAATTATGCTCGACCACCGACTTGCCGAAACCAAAACCCGGGTCGACGCTGATACGAGCTTTCGCGACGCCCGCGCTTTCGAGTTCGGCGCAACGCGCTTGCAGAAACTCGCGCACCTCGCGCACGACATCGACATAGTTGGGTTCGCCCACCTGCATCGTCTGCGGCTCGCCGAGCATGTGCATCACGCACAGGCCGCAGTTGCTGCCGCGCACCGCGTCGATTGCGCCCGGCATGCGAAAGCCCCAGATGTCGTTGATCAGATCCGCACCGGCCGCCAGCGCGTGGCGCATCACTTCCGGCTTGTAGGTGTCGATCGACAGCGGGACGTTCGCGCCTTTGAGGCGCTCGACCAGCGGAATCACGCGTGCGAGTTCTTCTTCGAGCGGCACGGGCGGCGCACCCGGGCGGGTCGATTCGCCGCCGATGTCGATGATGTCCACGCCATCGCGCAACATCTGCTCGGCGCGGCGCATCGCGTCGTCGAAGGCGATGTAGCTGCCGCCGTCCGAGAACGAATCCGGCGTCGCGTTGAGAATCCCCATGACGAGCGGGCGTTCGAAAGTCAGCGTGAAACGACCGCAGACGAGCGGTTCGGGCAGATTACCCTGCGAAGTGATGTTGGGCACGTCAAGAAACGTCAAATGTGTAACGAAACGCAGCCGCCGGCTGTGGCGCAGCGGCGCAGCCACGGAGCGCTGCGCGCCGGCAGCATCACAGATGCGGCCAGAAATGCAAAACGGGCCGGTGTGAACATCACACCGGCCCGCAACTTTACTCGATCAGGCGAACCGCAGTCGGTCAGGCCGGCGCGGTGGCGCTGCTGCCCGGCTTGACCTCGGTGCCCGTGCTGCCGCCCGAAGACGAAGCGTCACCGGCAGACGGTGTGCTCTTGGGCGAGCGCGGCGGACGGCCTGCCATGATGTCGTTGATCTGATCGGCGTCGATCGTTTCCCACTCCATCAGCGCGGCGGTCATGGCTTCGACCTTGTCGCGGTTTTCGTCCAGCAGACGCTTGGCCAGACCATATTGCTCGTCCAGCACGCGACGGATTTCCGCATCGACCTTCTGCTGCGTCGCTTCCGAAATCGCACGGGTAAAGCCCTTGCCAAACGGGCCGCCGTCGTTTTCGTCGTCGGCGTAGACCATCGGTCCGAGCGCGTCGGTCATGCCGAAGCGCGTGACCATCGCGCGAGCCGTTTGCGTCGCCTTGTTGAAGTCGTCCGAGGCGCCCGTGCTGATCAGGTTCATGAACAGCTCTTCAGCCACACGACCGCCAAACAGGATGGCGAGACGGTCAAGCAGATAGTCCTTCGAGTACGTCTCGTTGTCGTGCTCCGGCAACTGCCACGTCACGCCCAGCGCGCGACCACGCGGGATGATCGTGACCTTGTGCACCGGATCGGCCTTCGGCAACAGCTTCGCGACAACCGCGTGGCCCGACTCGTGATACGCCGTGGCACGCTTGGCTTCTTCGCGGATCACGGCCGACTTGCGTTCCGGACCCATGAAGATCTTGTCCTTCGCGTCTTCGAAGTCCTGCATTTCGACGATGCGCTTGCCGCGACGCGCCGCAAACAGCGCAGCTTCGTTCACGAGGTTCGCGAGGTCAGCACCCGAGAAACCCGGCGTGCCGCGTGCGATCACCGCTGCGTCGACGTCGTTGGCGATCGGCACCTTGCGCAGATGCACCTTCATGATCTGTTCGCGGCCGCGGATGTCCGGCAGACCGACATAGACCTGACGGTCGAAACGACCCGGACGCAGCAGCGCCTTGTCCAGCACGTCCGAACGGTTGGTTGCAGCGATCACGATCACGCCCGAGTTCGCCTCGAAGCCGTCCATCTCAACCAGCATCTGGTTCAGCGTCTGTTCGCGTTCGTCGGTACCGCCGCCCATGCCGGCGCCACGATGACGGCCAACCGCGTCGATTTCGTCGATGAACACGATGCAGGGCGCGTGCTTCTTGGCCTGCTCGAACATGTCGCGCACGCGGGCCGCGCCCACGCCGACGAACATTTCCACGAAATCCGAACCCGAGATGCTGAAGAACGGCACCTTCGCTTCGCCAGCAATGGCGCGCGCGAGCAGCGTCTTACCAGTACCCGGAGGGCCGACCAGCAGCACGCCGCGCGGGATGCGCCCGCCCAGCTTCTGGAATTTTTGCGGATCACGCAGGAAGTCGACCAGCTCGGACACTTCTTCCTTCGCTTCGTCGCAACCCGCGACATCGGAGAAGTTGACCGCGTTGTTGTTCTCGTCGATCAGCCGGGCGCGCGATTTGCCGAACGAAAACGCCCCGCCTTTGCCGCCCCCCTGCATCTGCCTCATCATGTAGAACCAGAACACGATGATAAGTATCGTCGGTCCGAGGTAGTACAGCGCCGAGACGAGCGCGTTCGGCTCTTCGTCAGCCTTGCCGCTCACCTGCACGTTGTACTTCATCAGGTCGCCGACCATCCAGATGTCGCCAGGGGAGACGATCTGGTATTTCTGGCCATCTGCCGGAGTGACCGTGAGGTTGCGCCCCTGCACCACGACGCTCTTGACTTTGCCGTTCTTCGCGTCGTCCATGAACTGCGAATAGGAAACGCCTTCCTGGACACGGGGCTTGTCGAACTGCTTGAACACCGTAAACAGCACCAGTGCGATCACCAGCCACACTGCTGCTTTCGAAAACATGTTGTTGTTCAAAGCACCACTCCTTCACTCATAGACGGGCGCCTACATTTGCCTTGCGACACCACCAAAGCATTCTAATCCAGTACGCAGGCCCCTGCCATAACGTTTCGCTAAGGCATAAATAGGCGGCGCGGCCTGTTGGGACAACGTCCCGGAGCTTATCCGGGCGATTCTTTACCGTCCCTGCAAGCCGCCTGACACACTGGAACCGATCCTTGCTAATGCCCGAGGTTAACGGGGTCGCTTCAGATGTTTGCCCAATATAAACGTTTCGGACGATTTATCGCGCGAAGCCTTCGGTTTGCGCGCGGCCACGACCTTGAACTGATGCTTGAATTTCTCGACGATCTGGCTGTAACCACTGCCGTGAAAGCATTTTACTAAAAGGGCACCATCGGGTTTCAAATGATTCTGCGAAAACTCGAG
Organism: Paraburkholderia sp.; assembly: GCF_035948235.1. GTDB lineage: Bacteria > Pseudomonadota > Gammaproteobacteria > Burkholderiales > Burkholderiaceae > Paraburkholderia. The sequence goes on from NZ_DASZJJ010000176.1 coordinate 10,437, forward strand.
CGCGAGATCGCAGACGTGTTCGATACGCGCGGCATCCGCCAGCGCGACGCCAGATAGATTGGGCGCCATATCCGAAATTACAAGATCGACCGGACGACCACCCACGATTTCTTCCAGTTGCTCGAGCACGCTGTCCTCGCGGAAGTCGCCCTGCAGGAACTGCACGTCGGAAATCGGCTCCATTGGCAGGATGTCGACCGCAATGATCGTACCGTCGATGCCGCCCTGACGCTGTTCGTCGCGTTTCGAGCTTTGCGCGAGCTTGTTGCGCGCGTATTGGCTCCAGCTGCCGGGCGCGGCGCCCAGGTCGACAATGACCATGCCCGGGCGGATCAGCTTGTCCTGCTCGTCGATTTCCTTGAGCTTGTACGCGGCGCGGGCGCGATAACCCTCCCGCTGCGCCAGCTTCACGTACGGATCGTTGATATGGTCGTGAAGCCACGACGTGTTGAAGCGGTTTTTTGCCATTAAGAATGAACTCTTGCTGCGTGATGTCGCGCTTTTAGCGGATAATACGCGTTTAATTCGTGCGGCCGTCGCGGCCCGTGCGGCTATGCTGGCGTGTTCGTACCGTCACATCTGCCCGCATCAGCCCGCGCCACGCCGTTCTCCACGGTTTTCCGTTGTTTCCGACGCGCTTTTTGCCTTCCTGCGCGCCTGCCCCTCGTCTTTGAGGTCTGTCAGGCTGTCTGGCGAGCGCCGTCATTTTAGTCGAGTCTGCCACATCCCATGCCCGCCCTTTCTCTTACTGCCGAACAGCGCTCCGAACTGCGTTCCCAGGCTCACGCCCTCAAACCGGTCGTGCTCATCGGCGCCGAGGGATTGACCGACGCCGTCATCAAGGAAATCAAGGTTCACCTTGGCGCGCACCAGCTCATCAAGGTCCGCGTGTTCGGTGACGAGCGCGAAGAGCGCGTCGCGATCTACGAAGAAATCTGCGATCGCCTGAACGCCGCGCCGGTCCAGCACATCGGCAAGCTGCTCGTGATCTACAAGCCCGAAGAAGAGAAGGCGAAGACCACGACGGCCCGTGCTGGCGCTCGCGGCACCGTCACGCGCCCGTCCGGCGACGTGCCGAGCGCCCGCGAAGCCGGCAAGCGCGCTCCGCGCGTCGTGAAGGTCGTCAAGCCCAGCGAAAACCCGATGCGCAAGCCGAAGGCGCAAAAAGTGACGGTCAAGGGCAACGAGCGCGTCACGCAAGGCGGCAACGTCAAGCGCGCCAAGAAGCGTCAGACCGGTGCAAAGCGAATGCACCAAGGCTCGAAATAAGCCTGGAACAAGAAAGCGCGGCCCGTGTGCCGCGCTTTTTTTTCGCCTGGGCGCTCGCGCTATCCGCTCTAACCCGTTTCACCAACCAGACAGCGGCTTGACGCCTCGACGATTCAGCGCCGCGTGGACGGCAGCAGCCAGACGAGCCACGCGCCCAGCAGGCTCTCGACCAGATAGAAAAGGCTCGAGACGCCGTGCAGCATGCCAAAGCGGCTTGCATACACCGAGTGCGCGATATCCACGCCCGCTTGCATCGCATTCATGCGCATGGCGTTCATGAACGGCTGCAGCGCGTAATAGCCGACCACCACGCACAGCAGCATGCCCACCAGCAGCCAGCGCAGGCGGCGATAGCCCACCTCGCCGCGCCGCACGAACAAATTCGCCAGCACGAGCAGCACCACGCCGCTCACCAGCCCGATCATGCCTTCGATGCGAAACAGCTGAGCCGCCAGCGCCCCCGCCGACATGCGGTCAAGCGACGCGAACAACACCGGCGCCACCGCATAGCCGATGGTCAACTGGCTGCCCACCCACAGCATGGCGAGCAGCGCGAACAGACGATGCGGCACCAGCGACGCGCCCGGCTGGGCTGCGCGAATGTCGGCGCTCACGTCATTTTTCACATCGTGACCCATGATCGCGCCTCGTCAGACGTAGCGAACCTCAATGACTTCGTACTCGCGCACGCCGCTGGGTGCCTGCACGGCCGCGACGTCGCCTTCCGACTTGCCGATCAGTGCGCGCGCGATGGGCGAGCTCACCGAAATCAGGCCGTGTTCGAGATCGGCTTCGTCGTCGCCGACGATCTGGTACGTGACGGTCTTGCCCGACTCGAGGTCTTCGAGATCGACGGTCGAACCGAACACGATGCGGCCATCCGCTTCGAGCGTAGACGGGTCGATGACCTGCGCCGCGGCCAGCTTCGATTCGATTTCGGCAATGCGGCCTTCGATGAAGCCCTGCTTTTCTTTCGCAGCGTCGTATTCCGCGTTTTCCGACAGGTCGCCCTGCGCACGCGCTTCGGCGATCGAATTGATGACCGCCGGACGCTCGACGGATTTCAGGTGTTGCAGTTCACTGCGAAGCTGGTCTGCACCGCGCCTGGTCAAGGGAATCGTGCTCATAAACAACTCGTTCAGCCGCTTGGGGCCGTATTGATGCCGCATACAACAGATTGCGGCCTTAAAAAAAATCACCGCGGTTAAGTGCATCCCGCGAGGGCGGCCGCGCACGCTGGCGCAGCCTCAAAGCCCTGTTGGGACGCCGCTTAACCGCGGCACATTCAGCTATGTTTGCCTGCCTCGTTCGTATTGGACAGACAATCGAAGCCTTAGTTTAGGCGAGCGTGGAGGCCTTGTAAATCATAGACTTCCAGGTTCTTCAGATAGCGCAGCCCCTCGACGGCGGCGCGCGCGCCGGACATCGTGGTGTAGTACGTGACTTTGTTCGCCTGTGCGCTCATGCGGATCGAACGCGAATCGGCGATCGCGGCGCGCGTTTCATCGACGGTCGTGAAGACCAGCGAAATCTCGCCGTTCTTGATCATGTCGACGATGTGCGGACGGCCGTCCTTCACCTTGTTGACGACCTTGACCGGCACGCCGGCCGCTTCGATCGCGGCTGCGGTGCCGCGCGTGGCGACAATCGCGTAGCCGAGTTCGTGCAGCATGCGCGCGACTTCGACGGCCTTCGGCTTGTCCGAATCCATCACGGTGATGAACACCGTGCCCGATTCCGGCAGACGCGAACCGGCCGCGAGCTGCGACTTGAAGAGCGCTTCGCCGAAGGTCTTGCCCACGCCCATCACTTCGCCGGTCGAACGCATTTCGGGTCCGAGCACCGGGTCGACGGCCGGGAACTTGACGAACGGGAACACCGCTTCCTTCACGCTGAAGTACGGCGGCACGACTTCCTTCGTCACGCCCTGATCCACCAGCTTCTGGCCGACCATCGCACGCGCTGCGATCTTCGCGAGCGGCAGGCTGGTCGCCTTCGAGACGTACGGCACGGTACGCGAAGCGCGCGGGTTCACTTCCAGCACGTAGATGATGTCCTTCTTCGAACCGTCATCCTGCGGCACTTGCTGGATCGCGAACTGCACGTTCATCAGGCCGACCACGTTCAGCGCCTTTGCCATCGCGGCGGTTTGACGCTTGAGTTCGTCAACCGTTTCCTTCGACAGCGAGTACGGCGGCAGCGAGCAGGCCGAGTCGCCCGAGTGGACGCCCGCCTGTTCGATGTGCTCCATCACGCCGCCGATGAACACGTCGGTGCCATCGGAGATGCAATCCACGTCGCATTCGATCGCATCGTTCAGGAAGCGGTCGAGCAGCACCGGCGAATCGTTCGACACCTTCACGGCCTCGCGCATGTAGCGTTCGAGGTCGCGCGGCTCGTGGACGATTTCCATGGCGCGGCCGCCCAGCACGTACGACGGACGCACGACGAGCGGGTAGCCGATTTCGTCGGCGAGCTTGAGCGCTTCGTCTTCGGCGCGCGCGGTGCGGTTCGGCGGCTGGCGCAGGTTCAGGTCCTGCAGCAGCTTCTGGAAGCGCTCGCGGTCTTCGGCCGCGTCGATCATGTCCGGCGAGGTGCCGACGATGGGCACGCCGTTCGCTTCGAGGTCGAGCGCGAGCTTCAGCGGCGTCTGGCCGCCGTACTGCACGATCACGCCAACCGGCTTTTCCAGGTCGACGATTTCGAGCACGTCTTCGAGCGTGAGCGACTCGAAGTACAGGCGGTCGGACGTGTCGTAGTCGGTCGAAACCGTTTCCGGGTTGCAGTTGACCATGATGGTTTCGTAGCCGTCTTCGCGCATGGCGAGCGCGGCGTGAACGCAGCAGTAGTCGAACTCGATACCCTGGCCGATCCGGTTCGGGCCGCCGCCCAGCACCATGATCTTCTTGTTGCTGGTCGGGTTGGCCTCGCACTCGTCCTCATAGGTCGAGTACATGTAGGCGGTCTTGGTCGCGAACTCGGCAGCGCACGTGTCCACGCGCTTGTAGACCGGGCGCACGTTCAGCTCGATACGACGCTTGCGCACGTCGGCGGCGTTCGCGCCGAGCAGCTTCGCCAGACGGCGATCCGAGAAACCGCTTTGCTTGAGGTACTTCAGCTCGTCCTTCGTGAGGCTTGCGAGCGTGCGACCCTTGACCGCCTCTTCCTTCTGGATGATCTGCTCGATCTGCGCGAGGAACCACGGGTCGATCGCGGTTTCTTCGAAGATCTCTTCGCGCGTCATGCCCACGCGGAACGCGTCGCCCACGAACCAGATGCGGTCCGGACCGGCTTCGCCGATCTCGCGGATGATCTCGTCGCGGCTGGTGGTCTTTTCGTCCAGACCGTCCACGCCGACTTCCAGACCGCGCAGCGCCTTCTGGAACGACTCCTGGAAGGTGCGGCCAATTGCCATCACTTCGCCTACCGACTTCATCTGCGTGGTCAGGCGCGGATCGGCTTCGCGGAACTTCTCGAACGCGAAACGCGGAATCTTCGTGACGACGTAGTCGATCGTCGGCTCGAACGAGGCCGGCGTTGCGCCGCCCGTGATTTCGTTCTTCAGCTCGTCGAGCGTGTAGCCAACCGCCAGCTTTGCGGCGACCTTGGCGATCGGGAAGCCCGTAGCCTTCGAAGCCAGTGCCGACGAACGCGACACGCGCGGGTTCATTTCGATCACGATCATGCGGCCCGTCTTCGGGTCGATCGAGAACTGGACGTTCGAGCCGCCCGTATCCACGCCGATTTCGCGCAGCACAGCGAGCGAGGCGTCGCGCAGGATCTGGTATTCCTTGTCGGTGAGCGTCTGCGCCGGTGCGACCGTAATCGAGTCGCCGGTGTGGATGCCCATCGGGTCGAGGTTTTCGATCGAGCAGACGATGATGCAGTTATCCGCCTTGTCGCGGACCACTTCCATCTCGTATTCCTTCCAGCCGAGCAGCGATTCTTCGATCAGCAGTTCGCGCGTAGGCGACAGATCGAGACCGCGCTTGCAGATCTCTTCGAATTCTTCGCGGTTGTACGCGATGCCGCCGCCCGAACCACCGAGCGTGAACGACGGACGGATCACGACCGGATAGCCGCCCGTGCCGGTGGCTTCGGCGATTTCAGCCTGCACCTTGAGCGCCTCTTCCATCGAGTGCGCAACACCCGACTTCGCCGAACCGAGACCGATCTTGGTCATCGCGTCCTTGAACTTCTGGCGGTCTTCGGCCTTGTCGATGGCTTCCGGCGACGCGCCGATCAGCTCGACGTTGTACTTCGCCAGCACGCCGTGGTGGTGCAGGTCGAGCGCGCAGTTCAGCGCGGTCTGGCCGCCCATCGTCGGCAGGATCGCGTCCGGGCGCTCCTTCTCGATGATGCGCTCCACCACTTCCCACGTGATCGGCTCGATGTAGGTGACGTCGGCCGTGTTCGGGTCGGTCATGATCGTCGCCGGATTGCTGTTGACGAGGATGACCTTGTAGCCTTCTTCACGCAGCGCCTTGCATGCCTGCGCGCCCGAATAGTCGAACTCGCACGCCTGGCCGATGATGATCGGACCCGCGCCGATGATGAGAATGCTCTTGATGTCTGTCCGCTTGGGCATAACGCTCTCGCTAAATATTCCTGTGTCTTGTACGTCTGGCGGCTAACTTCTTGCCGCCCGGGTGCGCGCGTGGGCCGTTACTGCTCAAACCGGCTCGCTGCGCACCCTGCTCTGCTCTTTCGTTTCGGCTGGGCGCGGCGCTTACGCCTTCGCCTTGTCCATCAACGCGGTGAAGCGGTCGAACAGATAGCCGATGTCCTGCGGGCCCGGCGACGCTTCCGGGTGACCCTGGAAGCAGAACGCGGGCTTGTCGGTCAGTTCGAACCCTTGCAGCGTGCCGTCGAACAGCGACACGTGCGTGACGCGCGCGTTCGCAGGCAGCGTAGCGGCGTCAACCGCGAAGCCGTGGTTCTGCGACGTGATGACCACGCGGCCATCGGTCAGATCCTTGACCGGATGGTTCGCGCCATGATGGCCCGTCTTCATCTTCAGCGTCTTCGCGCCGACCGCGAGGCCCATGATCTGGTGGCCAAGGCAGATGCCGAACGTGGGGATGCCGCGTTCGATGAATGCCTGCGCCGCCTTGATGGCGTAGTCGCACGGTTCCGGGTCGCCAGGGCCGTTCGAGAGGAACACGCCGTCCGGGTTCAGAGCGAGCGCGTCTTCAGCCGTCGATTGCGCCGGCAGCACCGTGACGTCGCAGCCGCGTTCGGCCAGCATGCGCAGGATGTTCTGCTTCACGCCGTAGTCGAATGCGACGACCTTGTACTTAGGCGCCGACTGCGTGCGGTAGCCTTCGCCCAGACGCCATTCGGTGGTGTTCCACGGATACGCCTTGTCGGTCGAGACGACCTTGGCGAGATCCATGCCCGCGAGGCCCGGGAACGAGCGAGCGAGTTCGATGGCCTTGGCTTCGTCGTCGGAACCGGCGAGGATCGCGCCGTTTTGCGCGCCCTTGTCGCGCAGGATACGCGTGAGCTTGCGCGTATCGATGCCGGCGATGGCAACCACGCCTTCGTCCTTCAGATATTGACCGAGCGTGCGATCCATACGGAAGTTCGAGGCGAGCACAGGCAGGTCGCGGATGATCAGGCCGGCGGCATGGACTTTCGTGGCTTCGACGTCTTCGGCATTGACGCCGACGTTGCCGATATGCGGATACGTGAGGGTGACGATCTGGCGAGCGTAGCTCGGGTCAGTCAGGATTTCCTGATAGCCGGTGATGGCCGTGTTGAACACGACTTCACCGATCGTATGGCCGGGCGCGCCGATCGAGTAACCACGAAAGACCGTGCCGTCGGCGAGCGCGAGCAGAGCGGGAGAGAATGACGGCAACACGGGAGACTCCTTGGGGGAGCACCCTGTGCCGACCTGTTGTCCGACGTTGCGATCTTGCGACCTGGGCGCGGCTGCGGCGTCGGCATCGGCGTCGTGGACGGGATGCGCGCGCGGCGCGCGCCTTGCGCGGCTATTCGGTGTCGTCAGACTCGCAGCGGACTGCGTCGGGCGCCTGCCAGAAAGTTGCGTTTGTGACGCTTGATCGGGCGGCAGCCAGCCTTTGACGTGGAAAGCGCGGGCGGCGGATGAACGGATGGGGGGAGGTAGGCGCTAGGGTGCGGGTTGATAAGCTCAAACCTTGAAATTATAGCGCGAAATGAGCCTTCCTTCCAAATTTCGAGATGACAGGCGTGTGAAATGCGGCTGGAACGCGGCGGCTGGAACGCGCACGAATTTTCTGCTGGACCTCGGGTGCGCCGCACCGCTTTTCATCGCCTATCACTATAGGCGTTCCAGGAGAACACAGCGGGACACAGCGGAACGCAGCGGCGCGGTTATTCGGGGACAGCTTACGGTTTGCCCCACTCTTTCGCGGCACAAATGAAAACGCCGTCATCCGGCGGGATGACGGCGTTGAAATAGCCAAAGTGATCGGAGCGAAACCACCATGCGTTGCCCCCGCAACGCACGGCTGAACACCCTAAGCCAGCCGCTATTTGGACTTGTGCTTCTGCGTGTGGGTTTCGGCCTTCGGGCGGCTTGCCGCACCCTTCGACGCCTTGCTGGGCGCTGCGCTGGAAGCTTTTTCCTTGACCGGCTCGGATACCTTCACGACTTCCGTGCGTGCGCGACCGTGTTTCTTATCATAGCGCGACTTCGAACCCGACTCCGCGACGCGCGTGCCAATTCGTTCCACACCACCGCCCGAGACATTGGTCGCGAGGCGCTCCGGCCCCGGCTCGCTCGGCATCGCCTTGCCCACGGGCACGTGCAGCACGAGCACCTGGCCCGGCGCGACAGCGTCGCGGCGCGTCTTGTTCCACGCCTTGAGCTGGCCGACCGAGACGCCATAACGGCTCGCAACCGCGTCCATCGACTGCTTGCGGCGCACGCGGATCAGCATCTTGCGCGTGTCGGGCACGTCCGGCTCCATCGCGAGCACGGCGCTTTCGGCCACGTCGGCGCTGATGTCTTCGTCGTCGGCGTCGTCGGTGCGCGGCACCACGAGCGTCGAGCCCGGCTTCAGGCGCATGCCCGCCGGAATCTTGTTGACCGACATGAGCGTGTCCGCGTCCACGCCGATCTTCTGCGCGATGGCGGCGGGCGTGGTGCGCGCGTCGGTAGTGTAGACCGTCCAAGACGACAACTGGCCCGAATACGACTTCAGGTTGCGCTCGAAGGCACTGGCGTTATCGAACGGCAGCAGGATCTGCGGATCGGTCGCGCCCAGGATGACGGGCTTCTTGAACGACGGATTGAGCGTGCGGAACTCGTCGGGCGTCATGTTCGCCAGCTTGGCGGCGACATCCACGTCGATATCGTGCGAGGTGGTGACGGTGACGAAATACGGGTGATTCGGGATGCTGGGCAGCGTGAGACCGTATTGCTGCGGGTTCATCACGATGTTCTTGACCGCCTGGAGCTTGGGCACATAGTTGCGCGTCTCGTTCGGCATGCGCAGGCTCTGGTAGTCGGTCGGCAGGCCGGCCGCCTGGTTGCGCGCGATGGCGCGCTGCACATTGCCCTCACCCCAGTTATATGCGGCCAGCGCCAGATACCAGTCGCCGAACATGTCGTGCAGGCGCGAGAGGTAGTCGAGCGCAGCGCTGGTCGAGGCCAGCACGTCGCGGCGTTCGTCCTGCCACATGTTCTGCTTGAGGTTGTAGGTCTTGCCGGTGCCCGGCACGAACTGCCACATGCCCGCGGCCTTGGCGACCGACAGCGCCTGCGGGTTATAGGCGGATTCGATGAACGGCAGCAGCGCGAGTTCGGTCGGCATATGCCGCGCTTCGAGCTCTTCGACGATGTGGTACAGATATTTTTGCGAGCGCTCGGTCATGCGCGCGACGTAGTCGGGACGCTCCGCATACCACTGGGCGTTCATATCGACGAGATCGCTTTGCAGATCGGGCATCTGGAAGCCGCGACGGATGCGGCCCCAAAGGTCGGCGTCCGGGCTCGTGAGCTGATCGACGGAGCCTTTGTCGACGTTAATCGTTTCTTTCGCGGCGGAGGTCTTGCGGATGGCGTCGGCGCGTGCCTGCGGATCGGCGGGAGAAAGTGAGCTGGCTGAATTCGCGTTGGGTCCCCCGCTCGCACAGGCGGCGAGCGTCAGGACCAGCAGCGCGCTTAGGATAAATCGCATGAACGTCTACTTGCAATGGCTGGAATTTGCAGCCGATAGTACGGAACGCACACGTTTACGTCAATCGGATTAATTGGAAAAAAACCATGCAAATCCGCAGCTTGGATAATGTTCCATACGTTTGGGTTGAGCATACCCACGCTAAGCGGTGGGTTAGCGGAACCTGTTTTTCCATTCGCGCATCAGCGTGAAAGCGGCGAGCCGGTCGGTGACCGTTTCGTGCAGCGCTTCAGCCAGCGTCGCCTGCACTGCGGGATCGTCGGCGCGCAGGAACGGGTTCACCGCACGCTCGTGCGCGATCGTGGTCGGCAAGGTCGGCACGCCGCGCTCGCGCAACGCGGACGCCTTGCGGCTCCAGTCCTGAAGAGCCGTATTGTCCGGATCGCAGGCCAGCGCAAAGCGGATATTCGAGAGCGTATATTCGTGCGCGCAGTGCACGTGGGTCGCGCCCGGCAGCGCCGCGAACGAGTCGAGCGACGCCAGCATCTGCGCAGGCGTGCCCTCGAAGAGGCGCCCACAGCCGCACGCGAACAGCGTGTCGCCACAGAAGAGATGCGGCGTGCCAGCGGCGCCAATATTAGCGGCGTCCTGAAAATAAGCGATATGGCCGCGCGTATGGCCCGGCACGTCCATCACCTTGAAATCGAGCGCAGGGGCGTCCAGATGCACGACATCGCCGCCCTTCACGCGCGTGACGAAGGCATCGAGCGGGCCGAGCGCCTCGCCAGCCGGGCCGTACACGGGCACACGCTCATCCGAAAGAAGAGCGGCCACTCCACCGACATGGTCGTTGTGGTGATGGGTGAGTAAAATAGCGGCGAGCCGCCAGCCCCGCTTCGCCAGATAGGCGCGAACCGGCGCGGCGTCGCCCGGATCGACGGCAACGGCGTTGCAGCCGTCCGATACGACCCAGATATAGTTATCTTCAAATGCCGGAACCGGTACGTATTCGAGTTCAGCGGCCGTTGCGCCGGGGTGATTGACCTGCGCGCTCGCGTGCTCAAGCGGACTCTTCATGGGGCGACGTATTCTTCGACATGTCTGACCGAACGATTATAGACTGGCCCGCCTGGACCGCTTCGCCGGCTGGAAGGTATGTGCTCGGCTGGGAACAGGAACAGCTCGACCGCATGGTGTCGAACGTATTCGGCTACCATGCGCTGCAGCTCGGCCTGCCGCAGGTCGACGCGCTGCGCGAAAACCGCATGTCCTGCCGCGGCCTCGTACTCGATGCCGCCAGCGCGGCAAGCGCGCCCTACACCGTGCCCGGCGCACAACCGCCGCGCGCGCCCGCGCTGCATACGCCAGACGGCCGCAGCGCGGTCTGGTGCGACTATCTCGATTTGCCGTTCGAAGCGCAGAGCGTCGATCTGATCGTGATGCCGCACACGCTCGAATTCACGAGCGACCCGCACCGCCTGCTGCGCGAAGCCGAGCGCGTGCTGATGCCCGAAGGCCAACTGGTGATCGTCGGCTTCAATTCGCTGTCGCTGTGGGGCGCGCGGCAATCGGCGGGCAAGCTCACGGGGCATCCGTTCCTGCCCGCGCGACAGGACCTGATCGCGTTCACGCGCCTGAAGGACTGGATCAAGCTGCTGGGGTTCGAGCTCGAGCGCGGCCGCTTCGGCTGCTACCGGCCACCGCTTTCGACCGACAAGTGGCTGGGGCGTTATGAATTCATGGAGGCCGCCGGCGACCGCTGGTGGGCGATCTTCGGCGCGGTGTATATGGTGACGGCGATCAAGCGCGTGCGCGGCATGCGCCTCGTCGGGCCGCTGAAGGTCAAGAAACCCGTGCTGGCGCCGAGCCTGAAGGCCGCTGCCACCACACCATCCCCTACACGCAACAAGGACTCATGAGCACACCCGATTTCGTCGAGATCTATACCGACGGCGCCTGCAAGGGCAACCCCGGCCCCGGCGGCTGGGGCGCGCTGCTGCGCTTTGGCGCGCAGGAAAAAGAACTGTTCGGCGGCGAGCCCGGCACGACCAACAACCGCATGGAGCTGATGGGCGTGATCGCCGCGCTCGAAGCGCTCAAGCGCCCGTGCAAGGTGATCGTGCATACCGACTCGCAATATGTACAGAAAGGCATCAGCGAGTGGATTCACGGCTGGAAGAAGAAAAACTGGATGACGGCCGCCAAAACGCCCGTCAAGAATGACGACTTGTGGAAGCGGCTGGACGCGCTGGTCGCGCAGCATCAGGTGGAATGGCGCTGGGTCAAGGGCCATGCCGGCCACCCGGAGAACGAACGCGCCGACGCGCTCGCGAACCGCGGCGTCGCCACGCTCACCGAACTCTGAGCCGGGCGCACCACCCTCGCCTCATTCGCCATTCAAGACTTTCGCTTCACGTCCGATACAAGCCCGATACCCCATGCGCCAGATCATTCTCGACACCGAAACCACCGGCCTGAACCCCCGCACGGGCGACCGCATCATCGAAATCGGCTGCGTCGAACTGCTGAACCGCCGCCTGACCGGCAACAACCTGCACTTCTACGTGAACCCGGAACGCGATAGCGATCCGGGCGCACTCGCGGTCCACGGCCTCACGACCGAGTTCCTTTCGGACAAGCCGAAGTTCGCCGAGGTCGCCAACGAGATCCTCGACTTCATCCGCGACGCCGACATCATCATTCACAACGCGCCGTTCGATATCGGCTTTCTCGACGCGGAACTCGCGCTGGTCGGCAAGCCGCGCTTCCTCGATCACTGCGGCGAAGTGATCGACACGCTGGTGCAGGCCAAGCAGATGTTCCCGGGCAAGCGCAATTCGCTCGACGCGCTATGCGACCGCTTCGGCATCAGCAACGCGCACCGCACGCTGCACGGCGCACTGCTCGACTCGGAACTGCTCGCCGAGGTCTACCTCGCGATGACGCGCGGCCAGGAAAGCCTCGTGATCGATATGTCGAGCGCGGCGGAATCGGCAGGCGAAGTGGCGACACCGCGCGTGAAATTCGATACACTCTCGCTCCCGGTGATCGCCGCGAGCGCCGACGAGTTGAGCGCGCACGAAACGCTGCTCGATGGACTCGATAAAGCGATCAAGGGCACGTCGATCTGGCGTACCCAGCCGGTGCCCGCAGAAGAAATTGCAGCGACTACGCAAAATACTTAAAAAAGGGCTTTACAAGATTGAAAATGCCCGGCATAATTTCAATCTCTTCGGGTGGTTAGCTCAGCGGTAGAGCACTGCCTTCACACGGCAGGGGTCACTGGTTCGATCCCAGTACTACCCACCAGGATTCTGGTGTTGGTAAAGACAAGCACCGAAGATAAAAAGCCCCGTTGCGCAAGCAACGGGGCTTTTTTCATTGCTGGGCGCATGAGAACACGGCACGCGCCCAAACACCTCACTCTCCTCCCGCCTCCATCCCAATCCCGCGCGCCATCCCGGTCGCGGCGAACACCATCACCACCACCAGCACCGTCTGCCACACGCCAATGCGCGCGTACTTCGGCGCGGCGGTCAGATCCGGCACATCGCCGCGACTCACCGCCGAACGCCAGCGCACCAGCGCTCTCATCGGCGCGATCTCCAGCAAGAGGATCAGCACGAGCGCAGCCATCTTCACGTGAAAGAGCGGCTCGTGCAGGTAGTAATCAGCGCCCTTCTCGAAGCCGCCGAATGCGCGCGCTGCGCCGGTCAGGATCAGCACGACGGCAGAGCCGCCCCAGCCGTTGTCGGCGCGGAAGATCAGCGGCAGGTCTTCGGTGGAGGTACAGCGGCGCAGCCCACGCGTGCGTCGCAGGATCGAGGCGAGCGCAAAGCCAAAGGCGAGCAGATGGATGGCGGCAAGCAACCAGCGTATGAGCATTGCGACTCCTTCGGGACAACGACGGGATCGGCAAGCATGCGCGAATCGAAGTGAATGCGACTTCGCGCAGGAACGGCTCGTGAAGCGGTGCAGCCTGAAACTTTGACCACCCGGCCGAGCCAGTCGACCGGGCGTGATGGATTACGCCTGACTCAGCGCCGTGTCGAGCGCGCGAGCCGCTTCGCGGTCATTCACGGTCGCGAGACGCACGCGGAAGACGGTCTGGCGGTTGTGCCCCGCCGCCGCCGGCGAATCCCACAACAATTCGATTCTCGGACGGCGTTCGCGGGTCGGCGTGTGCGTTGGCGTACGCGCGGACGCAATGGGAACGAGGCTCGTGCCAGGCGTAATGGACGTAGCGGACGGAGCGGGTGTAACAGACGTCACGGGCGTCGCGAGCGGAGCCGTTGCATCCACATCGACATCGGCAGAAGCCGCGACGTCGCGAGGCACAACCGCGGCGGCTGCGGCACGAGTTGCAGCCGATGTTGCAGCCGATTGACTCTCGCCAGCCTGCGGCCAGCGCACCGACAATTCACGCGCATCGTACTGCCCGAGCTTGCGGCTTTCGAGCCACACGATGGTCGTGCGCGTGGCGGCATCGATCGACACGGCGTAGCGTCCGATCGCGAAGCGGCGCGCCGCGATATTGGTCCGCCACAGCGCGCGCGGACGGCAAATCCACACCACGGCCGCATAGAGCGCGGGCGCAACAACGAGCCAGCCGTTAGTTTCGGCGACTGCATGCACGGCGCGCCGCCAGCCGGCAAACCACACAAACGCGCCGATCGACCAGAGCGCAAACAGACAGCCCAGCAGCCCGAAAAATCGCAACGCCTGACGCAGCCATTGCGGCAGCGGATGGAATGGCCGCTCGACGCGCGCGCGGGCGCCCGGCAGCACGATCAGCAGAAACAGAAAAACGATATTCAGACACGCGACCGGCGACGAAGCCATCGCCTCCAGCGCCGTGAGGAAGTGGCTCATCTCCCCCATCGAATGGAGCCAGCGCGCCAGGATGATCAGCCCGATCGCGCGCAGCGCGAACAGCGTCCCGGCACCTGGAACGGTGGCGGCGCGCGTCGGTCGGGTTCTCGGCAAGGCTCTCTCCTGTGTCGATCTGGGTGGGGGCTTGAGCCCCTTGCTCGGGTCCCATGCAAAGCTGTCGCTGTGGTCTTGCGCTGATTTCATGAGCTAGCCGCGATTTGCGCGGAACGGCCATTATAGGGACATTGCCCACGCTCCTCACGCTCAAGGGCGCAGGCGATACACCGCTTGCGTCGTGCTTGCCAAGGTAGCGCAGATACGACAACGCCCCAGTGCGCGGGCACGGGGGCGTTAGTGTGACACTGAACGCGCGCGGCGCGTTCAGAACAGCTTTAAAGCTTAGCTGGCGTTGACTTCGCGCAGCACGGTGCGGCGCTTCTGGCGCAGCATTTCTTCGTACACGGCGACGTAGTTCCTGGCCATGACCTTCGACGAGAAGCGCGATTCGAATGCAGCACGCACCTTTGCGCGCGGCAGCGTCGGCAGGCGCTTGAGTGCGGCGACTGCGCTGATTTCGTCTTCGACGACAAAACCCGACACGCCGTTTTCGATCACTTCGGGCACCGAGCCGCGCTTGAACGCGATCACCGGCGTGCCGCACGCCATGGCCTCGATCATGACGAGGCCGAAGGGCTCCGGCCAGTCGATCGGGAACACCAGCGCGTGCGCGTTGCCGAGGAATTCACGCTTTTCGGCTTCGCCGATTTCGCCGATGTACTCGACGTGCGGCAGCGCCATCAGCGGCTTGATGACTTCTTCGTAGTAGGCGCGGTCGGCCTTGTCGATCTTGGCGGCGACCTTGAGCTTCATGCCCGCCTGGCCGGCGATGCGGATCGCGCGGTCAAGACCCTTCTCCGGCGACACGCGGCCGAGGAAAGCGAGGTAGCCCGGCTCGACGTTGGGGATCGGCGTGAGCACGTCTTCCGGCAGGCCGTGATAAACGGTCTGCTGCCAGTTGGCTTGCTGCAGCGGCAGACGCTGGTTGTCCGAGATCGAGACGACCGGCACGTCGCTGAACGCGTTGAAGATCGGCTGCAGTTCCGGCAGGTCGAGACGGCCGTGCATCGTGGTGACGAACGGCACTTCCTGACGCTGGAACAGCGAGAACGGGTAATAATCGATGTGGAAATGCAGCACGTCGAATTCGTCGGCGCGGCGGCGGACTTCTTCGAGCAGCAGCATGTGCGGAGCCATCACGTCGCGGATCGTCGGGTCGAGGCGCAGTGCCTGCGGCCAGAACGCTTCGAGCTTTGCCGAGGTGATCGAATCGCCGCTTGCGAACAGCGTGACGTCGTGACCCTGCTCAACCAGCGCTTCGGTCAGGTAGGAGACCACCCGTTCCGTGCCGCCGTAGAGCTTGGGAGGAACCGCCTCGTGCAAGGGAGCGATTTGAGCGATTCGCATAGTGGTGAACTCCTTCCTCGTAATAAATCGGGCTAAGTGCTACAAATTTGACAATCGACCTTGCGTGCTGCGGCATCCTTGCCGCGCGCCTCACCAGGCGTTCCATACCGCTAACCTCGCCGGCAGCCCGGCACACAGAATCCGACGCAGTTGTGAAGTGTGGAAAGACACATGCGGCGGCTCAGGCGGTAAACGCGCAGGGTTCGCGGTCGTTGACATGCAAGCTGTCAAATTCCCTACGCTATTCGAGACGGCATTATCCGGGCTTGCGCCCGCTACCGGCTAGAACATTTCAAAGTCTTTACGTTGTTACAAACCGGAAACACTCCGCAACCCACTGTTTTCAAAGACAGTTCTAAATTAGGGGCACGTTTTCCCGGCAACGCGCCGTTACTACGGCCACATCCCGAACGGTTTGCAACATCGGCAGCATCAGGACAAAGTGTCAGATGGACAAGCACACGACAATCCTGAATGCAATCCGTAATTGTATCTCTAAAAGCGCCCTGAAAACCTGTTGAACCTCTGGCGCGACATGCTGTCGGGAAGGAACACGCTGCATCGCCCGCTCGCGATAAGATTCGCCTCCCGCCGGGCACAAGCGATGCGTCATGCGCCACGCGTGTTTACAATGCGGGGATCCACCAAGGTTTGCCGCTGGCGCCTTTCTTCCTCTTTTACTACCTTGCACGGACCAAGCTCCGTCAGACCGACCACCGATCAATTGGAACATCTGACCATCGCCCAGCGTAACGCCCACAACGCAAAGCTCGCGAGCTATGCGCGGCATCCGCTCGCGTTTCTTTTCCGCTATATCAAGCGCCACCCGTTCGCTCATGCCATCGTGCTGGCCAGCGTGTTTGCAGCCGTCGGCTGCGCGCTCGCCTCGCAGTACGCGATCAAGCATCTGATCGATGTGCTCGGCGCGGGCCGCCACCATCCCGGCCCGCTGTGGACTGCGTTCGCCATCCTCGTGGGCCTGATCGCCGCCGACAACCTGCTCTGGCGGGTCGGCGGCTGGTTCGCCGCGCACACTTTCGTCGCCGTGACCGGCGACCTGAGGCGCGACCTGTTCCAGTATCTGAGCGGACACTCACCCACCTATTACGCGGAGAAACAGCCCGGCACGCTGGCAAGCCGGATCACTGCCACCTCCAACGCCGTCTACACCGCCGAGAACACCACGGCGTGGAACGTGCTGCCACCCTGTATTGCCGTGGCCGGCGCGATCGTCATGATCACCGCGGTGAATCCGCTGATGGCCGGCGGACTGCTGCTTTGCTCGGCGATTCTTTCGGTGATTCTCTTCAAGCTGGCCGGGCGCGGCTCGGCGCGACACCATACGTTCGCCTCCAAGGCGGCCGCTGTGGACGGCGAGCTGGTCGACGTGATCGGCAACATGGCCCTCGTGCGCGCCTTCGGCATGACGTTGCGCGAGCAGAATCGCTTCGGCGCGACTGTGAAGGCCGAACTCGACGCCCGCCGCTCCAGCCTGCTCTATCTGGAAAAGCTGCGCCTGCTGCACGCCGTCATCACGGCGATGCTTTCGGCCGGTCTGCTCGGCTGGGCGCTGTGGCTCTGGAACGAAGGTAAGGCAACGTCCGGCGACATCGTGCTGGTCAGCTCGCTCGGCTTCACGATCCTGCACGGCACGCGCGACCTCGCCGTGGCGCTGGTGGACGTGACGCAGCACGTCGCGCGTCTGGCCGAAGCCGTGCAGACGCTGCTCGAGCCGCACGGCATGCCCGATCGCAACGACGCGACCGAGCTGGTCGCGCAAGGCGGCCGTGTAGATTTCGAAGGCGTGACCTTCGCCTATCCGCACCGCAAGCCGATTCTCGACCACTTCGACCTGCATATTCAGGCCGGCCAGCGCGTGGGTCTGATCGGCAAGTCGGGCGCGGGCAAGACCACCGTGCTTGCGTTGCTGCAGCGTTTCTACGAGACCCAGGGCGGCGCGATCAAGATCGACGGGCAGGACATCGCCCAGGTCACGCAGGAGAGCCTGCGCCATTCGATCGCACTGGTGCCGCAGGATATTTCGCTGCTGCACCGCTCGATCTACGAGAACATCGCCTATGGCCGTCCGGAAGCCAGCCGCGACGAAGTCATCGCCGCCGCCCGCGAGGCACGCTGCGCCGACTTCATCGAAGCGATGCCCGAAGGCTACGACACGATCGTGGGCGACCGCGGCGTGAAGCTCTCGGGCGGGCAGCGCCAGCGTATTGCGATTGCGCGCGCGATCCTCAAGAACGCGCCGATCCTGCTGCTCGACGAAGCGACCTCGGCGCTCGACAGCGCATCGGAAGAAGCGATCCAGCAGGCGCTCGACCGCCTGATGGTGGGCCGCACCGTGATCGCCATTGCCCACCGGCTCTCCACGCTCAACAACTTCGATCGCATCATCGTGATGAGCACCGGCAAGGTTATCGACGACGGCACGCCCGAAGAACTGCGCAACCGTCCGGGCCTTTACCGCGATCTGTTGTCCAAGCAGTACGGCAAGCACTCGACGCTGCACCTGGGCAACAAGAAAAGCGACGAGAAACACGTCGCCTGAGGCCCACGCCCTTCACGGCCCGTCAAAGTAAAAAAGCCGCTTCGAATGAAGCGGCTTTTTCTTTTCCGGTGTCCGGATCAGCGCCCAAACGATCAGCTCGGATCAGCTCAGTCCGGTCAGATCGCGCATGAAGCGGTCGCGCCATACCGAGACGTTGTTCTCGCGCAGTTGCACCATCATGTCGTTGTAGCGCGCGAGCCGTTCGGCCAGCGGCATGGCAAGCGCGGTGGAGAGTGCGTCGGCCATGCCGTCGATATCGAGCGGATTGACGATCAGCGCACCCGACAGCTCCTGCGCCGCGCCCGCGAAGCGCGAGAGCAGCAGCACTCCCGGATTTTCGGGGTCCTGCGCCGACACGTACTCCTTCGCCACCAGGTTCATGCCGTCACGCAGCGGCGTCACATAGCCCACATGCGAGGCGCGGAACAGCGCCGCCAGCACGGCCCGCTCGTACTGTCGATGGATGTACCAGATCGGCGTCCAGTCGAGTTCGGCGAAACGGCCGTTGATACGGCCCGACTCCGCCTCCAGACGCAGGCGGATGTCCTGATAGGCGTGCAGATCGGCACGCGTGGGCGGCGCGATCTGCACGAACGAGACTTTGTTGCGCTGCGCGGTCGAATGCTCCAGCAGCCGCTCAAAGGCGCGAAAACGCTCGACCAGCCCCTTCGAGTAATCGAGCCGGTCCACGCTCATGATGACCTTGCGGCCATGCAGCGTGGACTTGAGCGTGCGCACCGGCTTGCCGCGTTCGCCGGCCTTGGCCAGTTCCGCGACTTCGTCGGGATAGACGCCGATCGGATAGTCGTTCACGCACAGCGTCTTGCCGAAGGCGTCGACGCGCGTGAGGCCGTCGGCGCGCTTTTCGACCGTGCCGCCCGCTTCGTTGACGATGTAGTCGCAGAACGCGCGCACGTCAGGCTTGGTCTGGAAGCCGAGCAGATCGAACGAGCACAGCGCTTCCACCAGTTCGCGATGCGGCGGCACCGCCAGCAATACCTGCGAAGCCGGAAACGGAATGTGCAGGAAGAAGCCGATGCGGTTTTTCACGCCCGCCGCGCGCAGCGCCTGGGCAAACGGAATCAGATGGTAGTCGTGGACCCAGATGACGTCGTCTTCGTGCAGCAGCGGCACGAGCTGCTGCGCGAGCCACGCATTGACGCGGCAATAGCCTTCGTATTCGTGGCGATCGTACTGAAGCAGATCGGCGCGATAGTGGAACGCGGGCCACAGCGTGGCGTTCGAGAAGCCGCGGTAGTACTGGTCGTAGTCGCGGCGCAGCAGGCCGATGGTCGCGAAGGTGACCGGGCCGCGCTCTTCGAGCTGGATCTGCGGCTGGCCCGAGGAGAGCACATCGCCGCTCCAGCCGAACCACATGCCGCCGGTTTCCTTGAGCGCGTCGTACACGCCGACCGCGAGACCGCCGGCGGCCGGGCCGCCTTCGGAGATCGGCGCGACCCGGTTCGACACGATGATGAGTCGGCTCATGAGTTACAGATTCCGTGCTGGGGTGAAACAGAGCGCGTCCATGCCGGCGATGCGGGCACGGACGCGAAGACTGATAGGGCCGACACAGCGGCCACTGAGGCAATCGAAGGCAACGCGGACATCAGGCGCCAAGCGCCGCGAGCCACGCAAGCAGTGCATCGACCGAATCGACGCGCGTGCGGGCGATGGTCTCGCCGCCGCCGACCTTGATCGACAGGCCGCCCATTTCATTGACCACGGCGAAGCCTTTTTCGTCGGTCAGATCGTCGCCTGCGAACACGGGCGTGCGGCCCGCGAACGGCGGCTCGTTCAGGAAGGCGCGCAGCGCGCGGCCCTTGTCGACATCTTTTGGCTTGATCTCGTAGACCATCTTGCCGGGCTGCAGCACGTAGGCATCGGCGAATTCGGCGGCGAGCTTTTCGGTGGCCGCACGCGCGGTGCTTTCATGCTCCGGCGCGTTGCGGTAGTGCAGCGCGAGCGCGGCGCCCTTGATCTCCAGCAGCATGCCGGCATGCGTGCGCACCACTTCCGCCAGCACGCGCTCCATATGCAGCAGGCGCTCGTCGTGGAAACCGACGCGCTGGGTATCGCCATTGGCGTCGCGGCGCTCGGCCCCGTGCAGGCCGGCAATCGGCAGATCCGGCATGCCGAGGAAACCGTCGATGCTGTCGATGCCGCGGCCGGAGACGATCGCCACCGCGCCGTGCGTCGCTCGCCGCAGCGCGCCGAGCAGCTCCAGCATCTCGGGCTGCACCAGCACGCCGTCGGGCGTGGGCGCGAGGTCGACGAGCGTGCCGTCGAAGTCGAAGAAAAATGCCGTCCTGTCGAACGGCAAGTCAACCGGAAGGTCTTGCGAAGGATGGTGCGGAGGTTGTTGCATCGCGTTCGTTTCGTCCCTCGGCGCGTGGGCCGGGTAAGCGTCCGGCGGGCTCGCGCCTGCCGGGCAAAGTGAGCGCATCTTACCGCGCATCACTTCAATTTTCGAGAAAAGAGGTCTCGCAGGCCGTTTTTAGCGGCATTTCGGGCCGTATCCAGCGGTTTGGCGCGCATTTCGATGCCAGGGCTCCTGGCCGGGCCAGATGCATCGGACGACGCCAGGATCCATCCCTAAACCCGGCCATAACAGCCGGCCTGCGACCGCGAACGTTCAATTTTGCTACAGTCCATCGACATGCCGCAGCCAGCCGCGCTGCGTCGAACCTCAATCGAGCCGTTGAAAAAGCCTTTGTTTTCGATCCTCGCCGCGTTGCCCGCTTTGCGCCTCGCGTTGCGCCTGTACCGCCCGATCCGTCAGACGGCCGTGAACACGGCGCTGCTTTCGGCGCTTGCCGGCACGGCGCTACTGGGCGCGTGCTCGCAGCCCAGCGCGCCCTGGCAGCTCACGAACGTCAGCGGCCACCTGCCCGATCTCGATTTCGCGCTCACCGCCGACAACGGTCAGCCAATGCACGCCACGGATCTGCGCGGCGAGACGACGCTCGTGTATTTCGGCTACACGCATTGTCCCGATGTCTGCCCGGAAACGATGGCGCGTCTGATGCAAGTGCTAGCAAAACTCGGCCCCGATGCGCAGCACGTCCGCATTCTTTTCATTAGCGTCGATCCAGCGCGCGACACGCCGCAGGCGCTGCATGCCTATGTGGACGCCTTCGATGCGCAGCACGCGCTGGGTTTGACCGGCAGCGACGCGCAGGTCGAATCGCTTGCGAAGCGCTATCGCGTGGCTTACCAGATGGAAAAGCGCGACCCCGACGGCAGCTACGAAGTCACGCACAGCTCTGCGGTCTATGTGTTCGACGCGCAGGGCCGTGCGCGCCTGCTCGCCACCGACAAGGACACGCCAGACGCCATCGCCCACGATGTGCGCCGCGTGATCGACGCGACCGACGCGCCGGTCTGAGCCACACCCGCCACAGGAACCCCCATGACGACAAAACTGAAGTCCATCACCGCCGCTTTCGGATGCGCCCTCGCCTGCGCTTTTGCTGCATTCGCGCCGGTGGCGCACGCCGCAGGCGCTGGACTGAGCGCGCAGAATGCCTGGGTGCGCTGGCTGCCGAACGACCTGCCCGCGGCAGGCTACGTCACGCTCAAAAACGATAGCGAGCAGAACGTCGATCTCGTCGATGTTTCGAGCGACGACTACGGCATGGTGATGCTGCATCAGACGGTCTCGAACGGCTCGACGCAGCAGATGGTGATGGTGCACAAGGCAACGGTGCCCGCGCACGGCACGCTCTCGATTGCGCCAGGCGGCTATCACCTGATGCTGGAGCACGCGAAGCACAAGATCGCGCCGGGCGACATCTTGCACATGAAGCTGAAGTTCTCGGACGGCACGACACTCGACACGCCGTTCGCGGTGAAGCCGCCGTCGCAGCAATAAGCAGGCAATAAGCACGCAATAAGCAGGTAATAAGCCGCGATGAACCCGACTCCCTAAGCCCGCGATGAACCCGCTCTACTGGCTCGATCCCTGGGAACCGTCGCCGACGGTCGTCATCGCCATCGCCGTGGCGGCGATCCTGTTCGCGCGCGGCAAACGTCACGCGCGCGTCTCGCTCGCGCGGCAGATATCGTTCTGGTTCGGCCTGGGCGCGCTCTACGTTGCGCTGCATACGCGGCTCGATTACTTCTTCGAGCACGAGTTCTTCATGCATCGCACGCAGCATCTCGTGCTCCATCATCTCGGCCCGTTCTTCATCGCGCTGGCCTACCCGGGCGCGGCGTTGCGCGCGGGCATCCCGTTCGCGTGGCGGCAGCGCTTCGTGCGGCCCGCGCTGGCCGCGCGGCCGGTGCGCATGGCGCTCGATATCGTCATGCATCCGGTCGTGGCCGTGACGCTCTTTGTCGGGCTGATCTATTTCTGGCTGCTCTCGCCGATTCACTTTATCGCGATGCTCGACTGGCGCCTCTATCGCGTCATGAACTGGAGCATGGTGATCGACGGATTGCTGTTCTGGTGGCTGGTGCTGGACCCGCGTTCCGCGCCGCCCGCGCGCCTCGCGCCCGGCAAGCGCGTGCTGGTGGTGATCGCGGCGATCCCGCCGCAGATTATCCTGGGCGCGTTCATTTTCTTTACGCCGCGCGAGTTGTATCCCGTCTATTCGATCTGCGGGCGGGCGTTCACCTGGCTCTCGCCGATGCGCGACCAGCAGATCGGCGGCCTGCTGCTGTGGATTCCGGGATCGATGATGAGCGTGATCGGCGCGCTGATCGCGCTGCGTCACTGGATGCGGCTGTCGGCGCGCGGGCGTCTCAAGCGCGCGCGGCCGGCACGTGCGCCGCGCGGCGCTTCAGGGGCCGCGCAGCAAGGCTAGGCGCTGGTTACTCAGACCTCATCCAGACGTGCGGGATGCCGTCTTCATCGTGAATATCTGAAACGGGCTTGAAGCCGAACGCCCCGTAGAACTTCTGCAGATGCGCCTGGGCATGCAGCCGCATCGGCACGCCGGGCCATTGCTTTGCGATATGTCCAATCGCGCGTTCGAGCAGGCCATTGCCGAGCTTGATGCCGCGAAAATCCGCCGCCGTCACCACACGGCCGATGCGCACATCGGCGTCGTTCGCATCGTGCAGCAGCACGCGCAGATAACCCGCCAGCCGGCGCACGCCGTCACGCTCGCCCCAGGCGAACAGATGCCACGCACCGGCGTCGAGTCCGTCGATATCGCCATACACGCAGTTCTGCTCGACCACGAACACCGCCGAGCGCAGTTCGAGCATGGCGTAGACATCGCGCGCGTTGAGGTCGTCGAAAGCGCTCCACTGCCACACGAGTTGCGCGGCAGAGATGGAGGAAGGCACGGCGGGAGACTGCGCAGTCATGGAATTTCCATCGAAGCTTGCTGAAAGGCTGATTATGCCTTGCGGCATGCGCGGCTCACAAACCTCGCCGAAGCCCGATGTGAGATGTTACTTGCGTCACTTGCGCCGGCGCGGCGCTTCAAACTTGCGCCAGTATTGAAACGGCTCTTCGTGCAGATCGATATCGAGTTCGACGATGCGGGCCTGCATGCGCTCCTGCGCCTCGGCGATCGCGCGGTTGTAGACGGCCGGACCGATCTCTTCGAGGAAAAAAGCCAGCAAACCGCCCGCGGCGATGTTGCCAATCGGCTCCTCCATATTCGCTTCGAAGTAGCGTTGAATCGACGCGATCGCCGCTGCGCGTTCGTCTTCGGGGAGTTCGATGGGCATGGGGAGGTCCGGAAGAAAGTGTTCCGGTATTGTGCCTGCACGCATTGCACGTGGATCACACAAGGTACGGTGGCACAAAGCCCAGCGCAGAAAAAAGAAAAGCCACCCGAAGGTGGCTTTTCTCGTCTTACCTGGAGGCGCGAGCCGGAGTCGAACCGGCCTAAACGGCTTTGCAGGCCGCTGCATAACCGCTTTGCTATCGCGCCAAAAGCGGACTGTTTGTGCGAATGCCTTTCGGCTCGCCAAACAAAAGGGGAAGCGCTGCTTCCCCTTTCGAATTGGAGCGGGAGACGAGGCTCGAACTCGCGACCTCAACCTTGGCAAGGTTGCGCTCTACCAACTGAGCTACTCCCGCATAACCTACCGTACTGCTTGACCTGCCTGGTGCCTCGTTTCACATTTTTGCACAACGCTGCACCTTAATATGGAGCGGGAGACGAGGCTCGAACTCGCGACCTCAACCTTGGCAAGGTTGCGCTCTACCAACTG
>NZ_DASZJJ010000177.1:0-9516 GCF_035948235.1 Paraburkholderia sp.
CACGAACTGGGCGCGCGCCAGGGCATCACGCCGGAAGTGGCGAAGGCCTCGATGCGCAAGTTCAACACGCTGATCGGCGCGATCCTCGTGCATCTGGGCGACGCCGACGGCATGGTCTGCGGTCTGCTCAACAGCTTCGACTATCACCTGAAGTTTATCGAGCAGGTGTTCGGCAAGGCGAAGGAAGCCGAAAACTACGCGGCCATGAACCTGCTGATGCTGCCGGGCCGCAACCTGTTCATCAGCGACACCTACGTGAACGAAGTGCCGAGCGCCGAACAGCTCGCCGACATGACGATTCTCGCCGCGCGCGAAATCGAAAAATTCGGCATCACGCCGAAGGTCGCGCTGCTGTCGTCGTCGAATTTCGGCAGCGTGCGTTCGTCGACGGCGCAGCGTATGCAGGCTGCGCGCCAACTGCTGGCCGAACGCGCGCCGCAGCTTGAAGTCGATGGCGAAATGCACGGCGATGCGGCGCTGTCGGAAATGATCCGCAAGCAGTCGTTCCCGGGCACCACGCTCACGGGCGAAGCCAACCTGCTGATCATGCCGAACGTGGAAGCGGCGAACATCACGTACAACCTGCTGAAGATGATCGGCGGCGAAGGCGTGACGGTTGGCCCGTTCCTGCTGGGCGCATCGAAGCCGGTGCACATCCTCACGCCGGCGGCGACGGTGCGACGCATCATCAACATGACGGCGGTGGCTTCGGCTAACGCCAACGTGGCGAAGTAAGTCTGATCGCTTGATGTGGGCCTGAAGTAAGAAGGGCGCTCCGTGATGAACGGAGCGCCCTTTGTTTTTTACAGCTTTAAAAAACCATCAAGCCGCGTGCCGCGCCGCGCCGTTTTCCGGCGAGCGCCACTTCGCGAGCAGCGTTGCCCACTTCGCGCGCGTGGCCTTGAGGTTGTTTTCCTTCACATGGCCATAGCCGCGAATCGCGTCGGGCAGATTCGCCAGCTCCAGCGCGAGCGGCAGATTCGCTTCGCTCAAGCCGCCGATCACTTCGCGCATCAGCGTTTCATACTCGCCGATCAGCGCGCGTTCGTGACGGCGTTCCTCGGTGCGGCCAAACGGATCGAGCGCCGTGCCGCGCAGGAACTTGAGCTTCGCGAGCACACGCATCGCCGTCAGCATGCGCGGACCGTACTGCTTCTTCTGCAGATGACCCTTGTCGTCGTGCTTCGCGAACGAAGGCGGCGCGAGATGGAAGTTGAGCTTCCAGTCGCCTTCGAAGCTCGCCTTGATCTTCTCGACGAATGCCGGATCGGCATAAAGACGCGCGACTTCGTACTCGTCCTTGTAGGCCATCAGCTTGTGCAGGTTCTTCGCCACGGCTTCGGTGAGCACCTGCTGGCCATCCGCGTGATCGAGCGTGCTTTCCGCGCGCCGCACATCCGCGACGAATGCGCGATAGCGCTGCGCATAAGCCTCGTTCTGGTACGCGGCGAGATACTGCGCGCGCTTGTCGATCAGCGCGTCGAGCGCCTTCGGCGAATGCAGCGTGACGATCTTCGCGCCCGCGGCGTTTTGATCGCCGGCCGGCTTTTTCGCGAGCGCATCCACAGCCGCGCGGTCGTGCGCGACGCGACGGCCCCATTCGAACGCAGCGAGGTTCTTCTCGACCTGCACCGCGTTCAGCTCGATTGCCCGCGTGAGCGACTCGTGCGTGAGCGGCAGCCAGCCCTTTTGCCACGCGTAACCCAGCACGAACGGATTCGTGTAGATCGCATCGCCAAGCAGCGCGAGCGCGTAGCGGTTGGCATCGACGGTGGCGACGTTGTCGGCGCCTGCCGCCGCGCGTACGTCGGCTTCCGTGTTCGAACCGGGGAATTGCCACTGCGGGTTCTTGATGAACTCGGCGGTCGGCGTGGCCGCGCTGTTGAGCACGACATGCGTTTGCCCCGCCTGCATGCGCGAGACGCAATCGTCGCCTGCCGTCACGATTGCATCGCAGCCGATCACGAGACTCGCTTCGCCCATGGCGATGCGCGTGGCGTGGATATCGGCGGGACGGTTGGCGATCTGCACATGGCTCATCACCGCGCCGCCTTTTTGCGCGAGACCCGTCACGTCGAGCACGGTTACGCCTTTGGCTTCGAGGTGCGCGGCCATGCCGAGCAGCGCGCCGATCGTCACCACGCCGGTGCCGCCCACACCCGTCACGAGCACGCCGTAGGGGCGGCCGATGGCAGGGACGTCGGGCGTCGGCACGGGCGGCATCGCATCATTGGCGACGCTGCTCGACTTCGGCTTGCGCAACTGGCCGCCTTCGACGGTCACGAAGCTCGGGCAGAAGCCCTTCACGCACGAGTAGTCCTTGTTGCAAGTGGACTGGTTGATCTGGCGTTTCGTGCCGTATTCCGTATCGAGCGGCTCGACAGAAAGACAGTTCGACTGCACCGAGCAATCGCCGCAGCCTTCGCAGACGGCCTCGTTGATGACCACGCGCTTTGCCGGATCCGGGTAGGTGCCGCGCTTGCGGCGGCGGCGCTTTTCCGTGGCGCAGGTCTGGTCGTAGATCAGGATCGTCGTGCCGGGGATCTCGCGCAGTTCGCGCTGCATCGCGTCGAGTTGATCGCGATGGTGGATCGTTACGCCCGGCGCGAGTTTCGCCGCGAGTTCGCCCTGATACTTTTCGGGATCGTCGCTGACGATGACGATCTTCTTCGCGCCTTCGGACAACACCTGATGCGTGATCTGCGGAATCGACAGCACGCCGTCGACGGGCTGGCCGCCCGTCATCGCGACCGCGTCGTTGTAGAGGATCTTGTAGGTGATGTTCGCCTTCGAGGCGATCGCTGCGCGAATCGCCAGCAGCCCCGAATGGAAATACGTGCCGTCGCCGAGATTCGCGAACACATGCGTGTCGTTCGTGAATGGCGCCTGGCCGACCCACGCCACGCCTTCGCCGCCCATCTGGCTAAAAGTGCTGGTGCTGCGGTCCATCCACACGGTCATGTAGTGGCAGCCAATGCCGGCCATCGCGCGCGAGCCTTCCGGCACGTTGGTCGACGTGTTGTGCGGGCAGCCCGAGCAGAACCACGGCTTGCGTTCGACCTGCACGCGCGGCTTGGCGAGCGCCTTTTCCTTCGCTTCGATCACGGCGATGCGCGCCGCGATGCGTGCGCGCACGTCGGACGGCAGATCGAGCTTGTCCAGACGCGTGGCGATGGCCTTGGCGATGATCGCGGGCGAGAGTTCGTAGTGCGCGGGCAGCAGCCAGTTGCCCATCGGCACGGACCATTCGCCGCCGGCGCCGTCCTTTTCGTCGAACTTGCCGTACACGCGCGGGCGCTGTGCGTCGGGCCAGTTGTATAGCTCTTCCTTGATCGCGTATTCGAGGATCTGACGCTTTTCCTCGACCACGAGAATTTCTTCCAGACCGCGTGCGAAGGCGTGCGCGCCTTGCGCTTCCAGCGGCCACACGCAGCCAACCTTATAGAGACGAATGCCGATACGCGAGCAGGTCTCGTCGTCGAGGCCCAGATCGGTGAGCGCCTGGCGCACGTCCAGATACGCCTTGCCGCCCGTCATGATGCCGAAGCGCGCGTGCGGCGAATCGATCTCGATGCGGTCGAGCTTGTTGGCGCGCACGTAGGCCAGCGCCGCGTACCACTTGTAGTCGAGCAGACGCGCTTCCTGCACCAGCGGCGGATCGGGCCAGCGGATGTTCAGGCCGCCTTCGGGCATCAGGAAATCTTCGGGCAGCACGATGCGCGTGCGATACGGATCGATCTCCACCGATGCCGACGATTCCACCACGTCGGTCACGCATTTCATCGCGACCCACAGGCCGGAATAGCGGCTCATCGCCCAGCCATGCAGGCCGAAGTCGAGATATTCCTGCACGTTCGACGGAAACAGCACCGGCAGGCCGCAGGCCTTGAAGATGTGTTCCGACTGGTGCGCGAGCGTGGAGGACTTGGCGGCATGGTCGTCGCCGGCGAGCACGAGCACGCCGCCATGACGCGAGGAGCCGGCCGAGTTGCCGTGCTTGAACACGTCGCCGCAGCGGTCGACGCCGGGGCCTTTGCCGTACCACATCGAAAACACGCCATCGTGTTTCGCCGACGGGTACAGGTTCACCTGCTGCGAACCCCAGACGGCGGTCGCGGCGAGGTCTTCATTGACGCCGGGTTGAAAAACGATGCCATGTGCGGCGAGATGCTGCTTCGCCTTCCAGAGCGACTGATCGAGACCGCCAAGTGGCGAGCCGCGATAGCCGGAGATGAACCCCGCGGTATTGAGACCGGCGGCCTTGTCGCGTTCCTGCTGCAGCATCGGCAGGCGGACCAGCGCCTGGATACCGCTCATGTACGCGCGACCGCGTTCGAGGGTGTATTTGTCGTCGAGCGTGACGGAAGCGAGTGCGGCTTCAAGCGAAGCGCGCTGACCTGCGTCGAGCGGGGCATTCATTATTTGTCTTCCTCCATCCAACCAATCCGTTGTGGGATCGCCAGAACTTTCGGGTGGCCTTGGCATCTTGTGAATGCTTTGGCCGGGCTCGCCATATTGGCGTCTTTTTTTCGATAGTAGCACTCGGACAAACCCGCCGCTTTGCATCACAAAAGTGGCGAAATCTGAAGCTTTGCAGCATTTTTCCTGGCCGTCACGCTGGGTTATGTGACAGTCGTGTCGGTCGATTGCAATAAAGGATGTATCTGAATGGGGTGTGACGTAACAACGTGTAAATGTTGCACTGTCAGGGAACCGCTCTTGAATATCCTGTCTAACTCCCTCACTTGAGCGAACTGCGTGGCGCCAACCCAATTTTGGGGCGCGAACGTGGATTGCTCAGTGAGAGGCAAGTCTGAAAAAAGGAGTACACAAGATGAACAATCGACATATCCAGACCTTCCTGACGGTTTCGGCTGCGTTCTTCGCCATGAGCGCGCCCCTGCATTCGAATGCCCGCACCCTGAGCGCGGCGAATGCAACGACGTCGTGCGCGCAGTACACGCTGTGCGCGAAGGCTGATTCGAACCCGCTGCCGCCGGCCCCGAAGGCCGAGCGTTAAGCCGTTCGATCCATGGTTTCGACGATGTGGCGCTGATCCGCGCGGCATCCCATTCACCTGAATCCGCAGCCGTAGGTGTGCGGCGCCGGATTCAAAACTAAAAAGGGCGAAGATCGCGTGATCTTCGCCCTTTTTGTATTTATCGCCGCTGAATCCTTGCTGGTTTAGGCCTTGTCCTGCACCACGCCGCGGCGGATCTGGTCAAGCTCGATCGACTCGAACAGCGCCTTGAAATTGCCCTCGCCGAAGCCCTGATTGCCCTTGCGCTGGATGATCTCAAAGAAGATCGGGCCGATCTGGTTCTCGGTGAATATCTGCAGCAGCAGGTCTTCCGGCAGGCCGTCGATCAGGATCTTGCGCTTCTTCAGCTCGTCCAGCGGCTCGGTGTGACCGGGAACGCGGCGATTCACCAGCTCGTAGTACGTGTCGATGGTGTCGAGCAGCGCGATCTGCGAGGTGCGCAGGCCGTCAACCGTGCCGTAGATGTCGTTGGTGCCGAGCGCGATGTGCTGGATGCCTTCGCCGTGATAGGCGTCGAGGTATTCCTGGATCTGGCCAGCCGTCTCGCCGCCTTCCTCGTTGATCGGGATGCGGATCTTGCCGCAGGGCGACGTCATCGCCTTCGACTTCACGCCCGTCACCTTGCCTTCGATGTCGAAGTAGCGAATCTCGCGGAAGTTGAAGAGACGCTCGTAAAACTCCGCCCATTCGGCCATGCGGCCACGGTGAACGTTGTGCGTCAGATGGTCGATGTAGGTGAGGCCGTGGCCGACCGGATTCTGGTCCGCGCCCTCGATCGGTACGAAATCGACGTCATAGATGCTGATATCGCCGATGCTGCCCGGTGCCGCGCCGTTCTTGCCGCGCCAGCGGTCGACGAAATAGATCAGCGAATCGCCAATGCCCTTGATGGCCGGAATGTTCAGCTCCATCGGGCCGGTCTTGTTGTCGAAGCCCCAGGCGCCCAGATCGAGCGCGTGCTTGTAGGCCTTGGCGGCGTCCTCTACGCGGAACGCGATCGCGCAGATCGACGGGCCGTGCAGGCGCGCGAAGCGCTGGGCGAACGAATCCGGCTCGCCGTTGACGATGAAGTTGATATCGCCCTGGCGATAAAGCGTCACGTCCTTGTGGCGATGGCGCGCGACGGCGGTGAAACCCATGCGCTCGAACAGCTTGCCGAGCGCCTTGGGGTCCGGCGCGGTGTACTCGATGAATTCAAAGCCGTCGGTGCCGACGGGATTTTCCCAGGTGGGAACCTGCATGTTTGTCTCCTGATGTCGATCGGATCGACGAAATTGGCGCTTTAAGTCGGGATTCTGTGCGACAAAGTGTAGCCGTGCGATTCAGGCGAAAACTTGCGAACTTAATCGCTGGCGCGTCTATTTCGGCTATAAACTGCCTTCATTGAATCAATGGACGGCAGAAAATGGCGAGCATCGAACTGGACGCAATCGACCGGCGGATTCTGGCGATTCTTCAGGAAAATGGACGGCTCTCGAATCAGGAGATCGCCGATCGCGTGAGTCTCTCGCCTAGTCCTTGTCTGCGGCGCATCCGCAGGCTGGAGGAAAGCGGCGTGATCCGCACCTATGTCGCGCTGCTCGACGCGCAAATGCTCGGCCTGGATCTGCTGGCCTATGTGAACGTGCGGCTGGAGAAGCGCGGTCCGACGGCGTCGGGGCGCGAGGGCGTCACGCACGCGGAGCTGTTTCGCGCGGCCGTGCAGACCTGGCCTGAAGTCGTGGCGTGTCACGCCATGACGGGCGATATGGATTTCCTGCTGCGCGTGCAGGTGGAGGACATGGCGCACTTCTCGCGCTTCGTGCAGGACCAGTTGCTGCACCATCCGTCGGTGATCGACGTGAGGTCGAGCTTTTCGCTGCAGACCTTCAAGGAAACCACGGCGCTGCCCATTCCGCAGGCGTAAAAAAAGCGGCCGGAGCCGCTTTTTTATTGATGCGCTTTCAACCCCGGCCGGGCAGGAGTCACGCCGCGATGGCCTGCGGCAGCATCGTTTCGATCAGCTTCGAGGTCTGGCGCGCCTGACGCTTGAGCGCGTAGTCGAACACGGCGGCTTGCTCCTGGAGCATTTCCGCGATGATGCTGCTCTGGTCGGCCGGTTCGAGCGAGAGATACGCATCGGCTTCGCCGTAGGCGTACTCGATCTTCATGCCCGACTTTTTGGCGATGTGCATCATCGTCGAGTTGCGCGACAGGCAGTGCATGTACAGCGTGGTGACGTGCGTATTGCGGCTGCGGATGGCGGCGCGCTCGAACAGCTTCGAGCCGATGCCCTGACCGCGCGCGCTTTCCAGCACCGAAACGCCAAATTCGGCCGTGCGGCCATTGCCGTCCGCCGGCAGATAGGCCAGATGGCCGGCGCCCACGAGTTGCAGCTGATGGTCGAATACGCCGAACACGGTGTCGCGCGTGAAGTCCATCGAGCGCACGTAGTTTTCGATCACGTGGTCGGGCGCGGCCTGGCCGAAACGCAGCAGGCGGTCGTCGCTGTCGAGCGCGAGGAAGTGCGCGAGCAGACGTTCGCGATCGGCGGAGGTGAGAACGCGCACCATGACCGGCGAATGTCCGGACGCGAGCGGACGAGCGGATGCGAGGATCGGCTCGTTGGCTTGGGTCGAAATGTGGGTCATGTTGGGTCCTCCCTGGAATACGAAAAACGGCGCATGCATGATGCGCCGCAAAACGAATTCTAGCGGAAACCCTGGGGTCGATCTAGGGAAAACCCGAATTCCAGATTGGAATGTTGCGCCTAATTAATAAATTTCAGCACGTAAATCTTTGATTTTTAATGCGTATTCGAGTTGGATAGCTTGACGCGTCAACTGTTGTGACTACACACCATGTTGCGCTGCATCAATCTGGCCCGAAATGTTCCGGACATTCGAAGCGGTTTCAGGCGCTTTGCAGACCGTGATCCATGACCTCGATCACCTGTTCGGCGAAGTCGCGGTAGCCCATGCGGCCGCCCGGCTTGAGCCACGTAAAGGTCCAGTTGATCATGCCGAACAGCATCATCGTCAGCGACGTCTGGTTTTCCGCCGTCACGCGGCCCGGATAGGCGCGCGCGAGCTGGCGGGTAAAGGCCGCGACCACGTCGCGCTGGCGGTTCAGGATGATCTCGCGCTGCGCGTCCACGAGGTATTTCACGTCGTTGAGCAGGGCCACATGGCGACTGTGCGAAGTCTCGTATTCGGCGAGAAACGCGCGGATCAACTCGGCGAAACACTCGCGCTCGTCCAGACCGCGGCGCTGGCTGGCGCCTTCCACCTCGGCGATGATCAGCATCAACCGCTTCGTGTAGCGGTCGAGCAGGTCGAACAGGATCGCTTCCTTGCTCTCGTAGTAGTGATACAGGCGCGCCTTCGAGGTGCCGCTCGCTGCGGCGAGATCGGACATCGACGTGCTCGGGTAGCTCGTCAGCGCGAACTTGGCGGCGGCGAGTTCGAGGATCTGGTCGCGCTGGGTTTCGTGGTCGGGCGCTCGGGTGCGGGCCATGTTGTTTTAGGCAGGGTTCGGCAGGAGATCAGCGGGAAAGGGACAGATGCGCGGCGGCGTGCACCGGAATGGGGCGCGAGGCGCGGGGTTCTTGCGCGCCGGTGCGCGCGGCGCACAGGTCGTCGCGCAGGCGCAGTTCGCCCGCCGACGCCAGTTCGCGCAAACGCCAGCGCACGACCGGTTCGCCGACCGTAAAGCCCGCGCCGCCGCGCACGAGCGCCGCGCCCAGCGTGTCGCAGGTGAGCCACGGCGCGCCGGATTCGCTGGGCGGCGTCACCGCGCCGAGGATATCGAGAATCTGAGCGTCCAGATCAGCCCAGGTGCCGCTTGTGAAGGTGTTGTCGCGCCAGCGGCGGGTTTCGCCGTTGGCGAACTTGGCTTCCTGCCATTCGAGCGCAAGGCGCGTGATGCGCAGCACGGAGATTGGC
Source organism: Paraburkholderia sp. (assembly GCF_035948235.1). GTDB lineage: Bacteria > Pseudomonadota > Gammaproteobacteria > Burkholderiales > Burkholderiaceae > Paraburkholderia. The sequence goes on from NZ_DASZJJ010000177.1 coordinate 8,965, forward strand.
GCGGGGTCGGCCAGACGCGCCTGCAGACGGGCGGCGGCTTCATCCTGGGTGCCGGCCAGATCGGCGGGCGTCAGGCGCACTTCGTTCAGGCGCTGCGGGACGTTGCGCAGCCGGTAGCAGGCGCGCCGCAGCGTGAGCTGGTCGGCGGCGTCGTGCGTGTGCCAGATCACCACGTTGGCGTCGTCGGCTTCCAGGGCCAGCAGTGCCGCGCAGTCGTCTTGCGCCAGTGTCTGCTGCGCAAGGTCGCGCTCGTCGGCGGCGCCACATTCGCCATCCACGCGCTGCCAGAACGCGGCGCGCTGCGCGGTGCCCGGGTTGGCCGCCTCGTCGATATCGCGCAGCGGTCCGACCGTCAGGTCGTCGGCCAGCGCAATCACGTGCGCGGCTGTCTGGACGGCTGCGGGGCAGGCGGCCTTCTGGGCCTGCAGAGCCTGACGCAGCGCGGCCGCTGCCGGCTCGCCGTGGATGAGGTGGATCGTGGTCATCGACAACTCGTTGCGTTCACCATGAACGCCTTGAACGACTGAATAAGTGCCAGATGTGCGTCCGACG
>NZ_DASZJJ010000178.1:0-5221 GCF_035948235.1 Paraburkholderia sp.
GCCGGTGTGGCGCTGATCAACGTGGTCTCGGCGCTGACGCTGACGCCGCACGACGTCACGTTCTTCACGTCGTACTGGTTCTCGTGGATGCTGGGCGCCTGGATCGCGGAAGCGCGTCTGCGCGGCTCGGAAGGCTTCCGCCTGGCTTATGTGGCGGCTGCCGCGTTCGCCGTGGCCGGTTGCGTCGCGTTCCATTTCGGCCAGTACGGCGCATTCCAGCTCTGGGCCTGCGCGTTTGCCTGCTATCTGGTGAAGGCGTTGTCGCGTCCACTCGCGGCAGGCGGCGTGCTGCTGCCGATGTTTTCGAAGCTCGGCGAATTCAGCTATTCGCTCTATCTGATCCATCTGCCGCTTTTCGTGCTGCTCGGCTCGCTGCTGTTCCGCTCGGAATTGCAGACCTCGATCTGGGCTTCGTTCGGCTTCACGCTCGCCGTGTTGCCGGTCGCATGGGTCTTTTATCGACTGTTCGAGCGCCCTGCCCTGAACGTCGCGGCGCGGTTGCGCAAGCGCGCTGCGTAAATAATCCGATACCCAAAAAAGCGGGGCCGCCCATCTGGCGGCCCCGCTTTTTTACAACCACAGCTTCTTTTACCTACCCGCTTCTCCCTGAGTCCTGCTGCGCAAGCGCTTATCGCGCCCGCGTCACCACACCGTCCAGCACGCGTCCCACCGCCTCCACGTACTGTTCCTTGCCAAAGCGCTCACGCGCGACCGCGAGGCCGTTACGTGCGAGACGCTCGCGCAGCGCTTCGTCATCGTGCAGCGAGGCAATCGTCCCGGCGAGCGCGACCGCGTCGCCCGGCGTGCACAGCAGCCCGCTCTTGCCATGCTCGACGATCTCCTTCACGCCGCCATCGCGCGACGCCACCACGGGCCGCTGCGCGAGCATGCCTTCCACAACGACGCGGCCAAACGGCTCGGCGGTAATCGACGTATGGGCGATCACATCCATCGCACGCATGCAGGCCGCGATATCGTGACGGAAGCCCAGAAAATGGACGCGATCCTGCAGCTCGTGCTTCACCACGAAATCACGCAATTCCTGCGCATAGGCGTCTTCGCCAAACAGCGGCGCGCCTACGAGTACGGCATGCGCGCGCGGCTCGTGCAGCAGCGCTTCCAGCAGCACATGCTGGCCTTTCCAGCGCGCCAGGCGGCTGAACGCGCCCACCAGAAACGCGCGTTGCGGCAAGCCAATCTGCGCGCGCAATTGCTCCTTGGGCACGCGTGCGAGCGCCCGGAACGGCGATTCATCCACGCCGTTATGCACCACGTCGATACGACTGGAATCGAAGCTGGTCAGATCCGAAAACACTTTCGCCGACGCATGCGAGTTCGCGATCACGTGCGCCAGACCCAACTTCGCGCAACCCTTGATGATCGCGCGTTGCACGCGTCCAAAATGCTCGTCGCTAACGATGTCGCGCAGATGCCATACAACAGGCTTTCGCGCGAGCTTGCCTGCCAGCACGCCGATCACCATCGCGCGCTGCGTGTTGGCGTAGAGCACATCCGCACCACGCGCACGGCGTCGCGTTTCGCGCACCAGTCCTGCCACGCCGGCGAGCACGCCGAATTTCGGCACGGCGCCACCGTCGCGCCGCACATTGCGCAGCGCGCCGGAATCGAGCACATCTACACGCGCACCAGCCGCATCCAGCGCTTCACGGAAAGGCCCGTCGTTGAAGAGCAGCACTTCGATGCGCGCGCGCAGGCCCTTCACCACTTCGAGCAGCGACAATTCCGCACCACCCAGCACACCACTCTGGTCGATCGCCAACACGCGTGGCGCGCTTTCCAATGCGTTATCGGCGTCGTCATCCTGCTTGCGCTGCGGATCGCGATACGCAGGACCGGCCGCCGCTACCGACGGCACCGCGCGCGCGACGCGCGCAAAGAACTGATCGCGGAAATGCGCAGAAGAAAAGCGCTCGGCATTCTCGCGGCAATCCTCTGCACGAAAGCGTTTAGGATCACGCTCGAACGTTTCGACCGCCTCGATGATCGCGTCAGCGCGCTGCTCCTCGAAGAACAGCCCGGTGGGCCGCGAGCCGGTATCGCGCACGGTTTCAAGCGCCCCGCCCTTGCCATAGGCAATCACGGGCGTGCCGCACGCCTGGGCCTCCACCACCGAAATGCCGAAATCCTCTTCCGCCGCAAACACGAATGCCTTCGCGCGACGCATGCGATCGTGCAGCACCGAAAACGGTTGATAGCCCATCACTTCGACATTCGGCCCCGCTTTGGCACGCACTTTCTGCATATCGGGACCGTCGCCGATCACGACGAGCCGCTTGTCCGGCATGCGGGCAAACGCTTCTACGATCAGATCGATCTTCTTGTACGGCACGAGCCGCGACGCGGTCAGATAGAAGTCCTCCTTGCGCGTTTCAAGCTCGAACGAATCGACATCGACGGGCGGATAAACGACTTCCGCATCGCGCTGATACACCTTGTGGATGCGCCGCGCGATGAATTCGGAATTGGCCACGAACTGGTCAACCGAATTGGCCGTGCGCACATCCCAGTTACGGATGTAATGGAGAATCAGCCGCGCGAGCATCGACTTGGGCCCGCGCGTGAGTTTGGACTCCTGCAGATACTGATGCTGCAGATCCCACGCATAACGGATTGGCGAATGCACGTAGCTGATGTGATATTGATCCGGCCCGGTCAGCACGCCCTTGGCCACCGCGTGCGAGCTGGAAATCACCACGTCATAGCCCGATACGTCGAGTTGCTCGATGGCGAGCGGCATGAACGGCAAATACGCGCGATAACGCGTGCGCGCCTTGGGCAGCCGCTGGATGAACGAGGTCGTCGCGCGTTTGCCGCGCAGGAAAGCGCGATCCTTGTCGTCGACGAAATCGACCACGGAAAACAGATCCGCTTCCGGGAAGCAGTCGATGATCTGCTCCAGCACGCGCTCGGCGCCGGCGTACGTGACGAGCCAGTCGTGCACGATGGCCACGCGTGGCGCTCGACCGCTAGCGCGTGCCGCATCGGGCGTACGGGTGCCCGTCGTGGTGTTCACGGCGCGCAATTCGCTGCGCGCGTTGGACAGATTTTCGCGCCGTTGCAGCGGCACGGCGGCGCGTCCGGACGGCGCCGCTTCGTCAATCAGTTCGTGACTCATGCGCTTTTCCGTGAATTTAGTCGAAACAGCAGGGAACGGACATATCCACGCAGAACTGGCGTGGTGGCCACCGACCAGACGCAGTTGGCGAGGGCCAGCACGACGCCCGCGCCGATCGCATACAGCGCGTCCGGCAGCCACCACGCGATTGCCAGCGCGGCGGCCAGAAAACTCAGGTGTGCAAACATATCGAAGACGATCGCGCGGCTATGAATGCGCGAGAGCCACAGCAGCACCACGTAGTCGAACAGCGATCTGAACAGCACGGCCGCGGCTGCGCCCGGCAGGCCGAAGCGATCGATGCCCAGCCACAGCAACCCGGCAAACAGCGGCAATTCGATCAGGCCCACGCGCGCGGCGGCGGCGGGATTGTTCTGCGACTGGATCAGGATGCGCGTGACGCCCGCCTGCCCGATCAGCCAGACGGCGACGATCAGGAAACGCCCCACCGGCGCGCCGTGCTCCGCGATCACCGGGCCAACCCACACGTGCAGGAAGGGCGCCAGCACGACGATCGCGCCGATCGCCACCGGCGTGAACACTGCGTTGAGGAATTGCAGCGACTGCGCCGCGATTTCGTCGGCATGCTCGCGGCGCAGCGCCGAAAGGCGCGGAAACAGCGTGCGCACCAGCGCGTTCGGCACCATGTTCAGGCGCGTCACGAGGTTCTGCGGCACCGTGTAGTAGGTGACGAAGCGCGCGCCCAGGCCCGCGCCCAGCATCATGCGGTCGAGCGAGTCGGCCACCATCGTCGTGATGCTCGCGATCAGCATCCAGCCGCCGAAATTGAACAGCGCCCTGGAAGTATCGAAACGCGGCCCGCGAATCTGGCGAATCCCCAGCACGCGCAATGCCGATCGTCCCAGCAACAGGCCGGCAAAAAGACGCGCGAGCACAGCAGCGGCCAGCACCGTTTGCAGATTCGGCGCAATGGCCCACGCCGCGCCAAGTGGCAGCAACTGGAACAGAAACGTGCCGAGCGTCTGATTGGTGTTGTAGATGCCGAAGCGTTCCGCACCGTTGATCGCGCCCGCGAACACCCACGACACATTGGCGATGGGAATCGCAATCGCCAGCCACGGCAGCGCGAGATAGACCTCATGGCGCAACTCGGGCGTCACATGCGTGAAATACGCCGTATACAGCGCACCGCCCGTATAGATCAGCAGACCGCCGATCGCGCCCGTCGTGAAGTTGAGCCAGAACGCACTCCAGAACACCCGCTCGCAGGCCTCGGTGTCTTTCGATGCGTAGGCCTTCGAAATATGGTTCTGCGCGGCCATGCTCATGCCCAGATCGAGCACGCTGAAATAGCCGATCAACGTCCACACCAGCGCAATCACGCCATAGCGTTCGACGCCGAGCATCTTGATGTACGTCGGGACCGTGACCAGCGACACGAAGGTCGGCAGCACCAGTCCGAACAGATTGATCGCGACGTTGCGTAATAAGCCTTTATCCATGCGGTTTCCTGTAGCGTGCGGCCAGAAGAGCTTCCAGCAGCAGCGTTAAGCCGGCTTCCAGCGGTACATGAGCACCTTGCCGCGTGCGTCTTCCTCGACGAAGATCAGGTATTCGCCGTTGGCCTGGCGATGTGCCGAGATACCGAACGGCACGTCCACCCAGCCCGAGGTATTGCCCACTTCCGCGCCGGGACCGAAGGTGCCGATCTCCTTCGCGGAATCCTTGTCAAAAACGTGGATGCCACCTGCGGGCTCCACTACGAAGATGTAGCGGCCTTCCACGGTCAGGCCCGCAGGCGTGACCGGAGGCTTCGCCTTCGGGTCCCACGGCAGGCGCAACACGTAGCGCTGTTCCGGATGACCGCTCGACCATTTGTCGTAGCGCACCAGCACACGACCCGCCTCCTTCCAGAAGCCGGGATCGTGCGGCGCATCGGCCGTGTAGCCGGTCACATACAGCGTGTCCGTTTCCGGTTCGTAGATCGCGCGATGGACTTCGGTGAAGGGCGCGGGAATGTCGTACTTGTCCAGCTTGTCGTAGCTGTAGATCGGATTGCCCTTCGCATCGAGCCCGCCAAAACGCCAGCGCCAGATGCCCTTGTCGTCGCGCGCGCGCCAGATG
>NZ_DASZJJ010000179.1:0-8537 GCF_035948235.1 Paraburkholderia sp.
GGCGGTTTGAGCGGCTTTCTTTTGCCTACTTTTCTTTGCCGCTGCAAAGAAAAGTAGGTGCCGCCCCGCACAGGGGCAACGCTAATAGACCGACACGCTCACAAGAAAATACCAACCCCCATCGAACCAAAAAAAACTCAAAAACCCACTTCCCTCTGCAAAACAGCCACCAAAAACCCAAACCCACGTCCAATCAAACTCCCCCGCCCTGCATCAAGCTGCACGGTCCCACTCACCTCCCGCGCAATTCCATCAGCGCCATCGCAGCTCCCCAACCTCACCTGCCAGGTAGCCTGCAAAGGCACAAGCCGATGCGTCTTCGGGTCCTGCTCAGCCGGAATCGGCCCACCATAAGTACTCGCCACAGAAGGCTCATCAAGCGTAGCCAGATTCACCTTATCCACGGCCTCAACACGGCAAACCCGCGATCCCATCTCAGCGACGCTCGCCACAAACACGGCCTTTTGCCCAGCCTTCAACCGCGCGACATCGTTCTCGCCAACAAACGCATCGCCCTTCACGCCAACCGGCGCAATCACATCATAAACACGCTCGCCGCGCCCAAGCCACGCCCCGCGCGCGGGCGGATCTCCCGCCTCCTGAACAATCCCATCAAACGGCGCCCGCAAGGTCAACAATGCGATCTCAGCCTGCAATCCCGCCACGGTCTGACGCGCTGCATCCCACCTCCGCGCAAGCGCACTGCCCTGCTGCTGCAAACGCTCATCGAAAGGCTGCTGCTCCACTTCCCAGCGTAAAAGCGCCTCATCGGCCCGCGCAGCCTTGAGCTTGTAGTCCAGATCCGGCGAAACCAGAACCGCCAGCGTATCGCCTGCACGCACACGTGCACCGTCTCGCACAGGCGGCACAGACGCATCGAGATAACCCGGCTCCACCGTATAAACACCTTGCGCGCGCTGCGGCCCAAGTACCGCCGGAGCACTCACACCCGCATGCCACGGCAGCACGAAAAAGCCCAGCAGGAAGACGCCGATCGCCGCACTACGCCGCGTCTCGCGCCCCCAACGCAACTCGGCACGCCGCCTCCACGTTACAGCCGCTTCGCGCCAGACGGGGCGCACGATAAACCAGCCGAATTCCACACAAAAGAGCAGCATCCCCAGCAGTTTGAAAAACGCGTGATAAACCACGAGTGCGATCGACATAAACACAATCAGCCGATAAAGCCAGGTCGCAAACGAGAAGCCAATCAGAAATCGCCGCCGCGAAACCGTGCAAGGCTCCGGCTGCGGATCGCCGAGTCCGAACAGCCACTCGCGCAGCCACCAGCGGCCAAGCGCAAAGGCGCGGTCATGCAGGTTAGGCATATCGAGCCAGTCCGATAGCAGAAAATAGCCGTCGAAACGCATGAAAGGACTCGCATTGATCGCGAGCGTGGCGATCCACGTCGTGGTCGCAAGCAGAAACGCCCCCGCACGCAGCGGTCCGTCGGGTAATACACTCCATGTCAGCGTCGCAATAGCCGCCAGCGCGATTTCGCTGAGCATGCCCGCCGCGCCAATCCACAGACGATGCTGGCGTTGCGGCACTTTCCACGCCTCGGTGGTATCGGTGTACAGCACCGGCATCATCACGAGCAGCGCAACGCCCATCGTCGGCACACGGCAGCCATAGCGCTGCGCTGTGAAGGCATGTGCGAACTCGTGCAGCACCTTCGCGCAACCCAGCGCCACGCCCACGCCAATCAGCCCGCGCCAGTCCGCATAGCCGTGGAAGGTATGCAGGAATTCGTCCCAGCGCCGCGACACCAGAACCAGTCCCACCAGCGCGCACGCCGCCACCGCCAGCCAGAACGCGGGCCGGTACGCAAAAGCGGCATAGCGCGCCGCACGGCGCAGAAACGGCATCGGATGCCAGAGCGGAATGCGGATCATCAGGTAGTGCTTGAGCAGCCACATCGCGCGCGAGCTGTGCTGCGCGTCGGCGTGTTGTTGCAGGCGTGCGGTGTCGTGCGCGCCAGACGAGATCAGCAGATTCTGCTGGCGCAGCATGCGCAGCAGCATCTCCATGTCGTCGAGCGTCACCGTGAGCGTGGTATCGCGGTTCACGCTGTCGACGATCGCGCGCGCGTCGTCGAGGCTCCAGCGCGCGAGCAGTTCGAACGCGGGCCAGCCGATCTGGAAGAAGCGGTTCGCCGCGGGGTCGTGAAGCATCCAGGTCGGCGCGCCTTCTGGCGTGGGTGCGCCGCGCGTGAGCGTCAGTTCCTGGCGCAATTGCGGAAGTCGGGACATGATGCGATACCCGCCTTCACCAGCCAAGCCATTGGCGCGCGAGCGCCAGCGGACGGCGCAGCACGTAGTAAATGGCCGGCACCCACGCGCCGTGGATGCGCGCCGTGCCCATTGCGCCGAGCGGCGCATTCGCCTCGCCGCTCGCGAAGCTCGCGCGCACGCGATAGGCCAGCACGCCATCGGGCGTCGGTTCGGCGTGATACGCGACAGAATCGATGCGTGCTTCGTAGCTCGCCAGCGGCGAACTCTTCGGATAAAGCGTGAGCGTGGCGCCGGGTTTCACGTCGATGTTGTCGGCGACCGGCAGCCACGCGGTCAGTTCCACATGCGCTGGATCAGCGATCAGCAGAATGCGCTCTCCCACCGAAACCGCCTTTCCGGTCCATTCATTCGGATCACTAAAGACTGCTACACCATCACGCGACGCGTTCACTTTCACACGCGCCAGTTGCTGCGCGGTGTAGTCGAGCGCCACCTGGCTTTGATCCAGCTTGCCTTTGCGTTCAGCCATATCGAGGCGCGTGCGGTCGTCGGTGACGGCAAGCTGTGCCGTCTGCCTGAATTCTTCCTGGGCCGTGTCGAAGTCCTTGCGTGCAACCGCATAGCGCGATTGCAGCGTGGTGGCGTCGAGACCAAGCAGCGGCGTGCCGCGCTGCACTGGCTGGTTCGGCTGTACGTAGAGCCGGTCGATCACGCCGTCAAGCGGCGCGCGCACCACGAACGGATCCCTCGGCGTGACCTCGGCGGGCGCAAGCACGGTCAGGCGCAGGGGAATCATGCAGGCCAGCGCAAGCGCGACCAGCACGCGTCGCTGCGTGCGCCCCGGTTTCAGAACCGCACGCGCGCGATCGAGCCATGAGGCGTGCGGCGCAAACGCGTCAAGCGCGTGCCCCCATACCAGGCCCAACTCTTCGAGCAGTGCGCAATCGGTGGCGCTCCAGGCTTCGTCGCGCGCAAACACCACGCCACCGAGCGCGCGTCCGGCGCGGCCCGTCAGCGGCAGCCAGATGCCGTGCGCGGGCCACCAGGCTTGCCAGTCGTCGGCAACATGCGCAGCGTCGGCGCGCAGATCGTCGGCGGTAAACGTGCGCACCTGCGGGCGTGCGGGCAGCACGGGCGCGGGCTGCCCTTCCACGCGTGCGGCGGTCTGCGCATCGGGTGCCACCGGCGCCGTGCGCGCGAGGCTCTTGCAGAGCGCCGCGAGCCACTGCACGTAGGGCGCGTTGGCGTCGCTCTGCGGCAAGCCGGAAACCGCCGCGATGGCGCCGGATGCGCTGCCGCGCCACCACGCCGCCTGCCGGTACGGCAACAGTGCCAGCGTCTCGTTGACGATCGTAAAGCCAAGCGTCGCCTCGCTGCCGGCGGCGCGCGCCCGCGCACCAAGCTGCCACAGCACGGCGAGTTGCTGCCCGTCGATGCGCACATGCGGCGCACCGTTTTGCGCTGCGTTCTGTCCGGCGCTTTGCCCCGCGCCGTTGGGCATGCCCGACTCGCTCATGATCTCAGTGCGCCGTAAACGTGGCCCAGCCGCTCATGCCCGGCAGGAGGTCGGGTGCGTTGCCGCTCAGTGCAGCAGTCACATCCACGGTCTGCGTCACCGGATCGACACGCGCGCCGATGCGCGCCACCTTCGCCGGATAGGTCTTGCCCACCTCGTCCACCTGCACGCTCAGCGTATGGCCCGGCTTGAGCCACATGAGCCATTTCGACGGCACGATCATCTTGAGTTCGAGATGGCTCGTATCGACGATGGTCAACAGCGGCTTGCCCGCTTCCGCGAACTGCTGGGGCGCCGCACTGCGCTTCGACACGCGGCCATCGAACGGTGCCGCGATCGTGCATTTGTGCACCGTGGCCTGCATATAGGCAACTTCGGCGGCGCTCGCCTTGTGTTTTGCTTCGGCCTGCTGAACTTCAAGCTCGCCTACCGAATGCAGCGCAACGAGCTTGCGGTTCACGTCGAGCAGATCGCGAGCCCCGTCCGAGTCGGCCTGCGCCTTGCGCAACTGCGCGCTGTAGAGCGAACAGTCGAGCGACACGAGCGTCTGCCCCGCGCGGAAAGCGTCCCCGTCGCGAAACGGCAGGGAAGCGATCTTCGCGGAGATTTCGCTCGACACATCGACCTGATCGCGCGAGACGAGCTGGATGCGTATCTTGCCGTCCGCACCGTCTGCGGGCGCGGCCGCAAGCGTGGATTGAGGAGCCGCCGAAGCAGCGTTCTGCGCGGCCCATACAGACGATGCCGCGAACAACGCGACGCCCATCACTACCGCCTTGCGAATTGCAAACTGCTTCATTGCTGCGAAACTCCTGCTGCCGCTGCGGCGGCGGTCGCTGCTGTGGTCGTGGGACCCGGCTGTGTCACGTCCGGCAAGCCGCCGTGCGCGAGCAGATCCCAACGCTTCTGCTCGTCGGCGATCGATTGCTTGAGCGACGCGATGTCGTGTGCATGCACACTGTCAGGCACCGGGTCGAGGCCCAGCGTCGCGAGCATCTGCCCATAAGCGCTTTCAAGCTCGCCATAGCTCTGATAAAGGCGCAACTCGGACATCATCGCGCCGGTCGCCACTCGAATTTCCTCAAGCTTGCCTTGCGCGTTCGCCTGCGTCGCGTTGTGCGTATGCTGGAGAATCTGCTGATCGACGTCGTTGAGTTGCTTGAGCAGCGTGAACTGCCGCTCCTTCGCGCCCAGCTCGCTGCGCGCTACGTGAACCTGAGTGAGCACCGCCATGCTCAGCGCCATGCGCTGCGTCTTCGCGACGTCGAGCTGCGCTTGCGCCGTGCCATGAATCGCCTTGTAGTTGAGCAGATTCAGCAGATTCCAGCTCACGCTGATGCCTGCCGCGCGCCACGCGTTATAGACCAGAAAACTATTGCTGTCGTAGTGGCCGCCGATCTCCAGCTCGACGCCCGGCAACATTTTCGCCATCGCCTTATGGGTTTCGTTGACGCTGATGCGCTCGTTATAGCCCGCCTCCACCAGTTCGGGGCGGCGTTGCAGCGCCATGTCTTCCATCTGCGGCATGGCCATATCGAATTGCGGCACTGCGAACGCTTCGGTCGCGGCCAGCGTGTAGTCCTTGCCGGGCTCCAGATTCATCAGCGATGCAAGACGCGGCTTGGCTTCTTCAAGCTGATCACGCACGGCTTCGAGCTGGCGCATCAGATCGAGCAGCGCATGCTGATAGTTAAGCGTGTCGATCGGCGAGCGCAGGCCCTGCTGCTGCGCCGCGCGCGAATCGTCGAGCGCCGCGTGCGCCTGATCGAGCAGCGGCCCGATGCGATCGCGTAGACGCTGCGCGCCCACTGCCTGCCAATACGCTTCGCGCACCTGTTGCATCATCAACTGCACGACCTTGCGGCGGCGCTGTTCGAGCACGAGCACGCGGTCGGCCTGCTCCTTCGCTTCGTAATAACTCACGCCGAAATCCAACAGATTCCACGACAGCGTGAGATCGGCCGTGCGATCGTTCTGATCGGTCGAATAAGACGGAATCAGCGACTGCTCATTCGTATAAAGACCTTGCGAGGACGACGCAAGCGGATGATTGCGATTCGTATAACCGGCCTGCGCCGTGAGCCTGGGCAGCAGGTCGAAATTCGACAGATCGAGCTGATGCTGCGCGAGCGCCTCTTCCATCATCTTCAGACGATGATCGAGGTTGTAGCGGATGGCACGCGCCATCGCCTCGTCCAGCGAGATCGGTCCGGACACGGGCTGCTGGTTCGCGAACATCGACGTGCGATCGGCCTGCGCAGTCTGGGCGCGCTCGGCGTCGGTGAACGGCGTGGGCTTGATCGCGCAGCCGGACAACCACAACATGGCGACGGACAACGCGACCAGCGTGGGGCGCGGTGCGCGCACCGCAAGCGACAGGGATTTCACGACGGTTGATCTCTTCTCTGAGGATAAAAAATCGGTGAATGGCCGCGCGCTCATGCGTTCAGTCCCGGCGCGCTTCGTGTTGTATCGGGCCCGGAATCGTGGACAGCAGTCGGCCCATGCGAGACATGCAGCGCCGCATGGGCGCTCGCGAATTGCGCCGCGAGCGACGGCTTGGCCGTCGACGCGTGCGGTGCGGGTTTAGCGGTTTGCCCCTTATGCGCGGGCGTGGAGGTGGATTTGTCTGTCTGTGCGTCGCGCGCGTTGTGCGCGTCGATCGCAACCACCACTTCGCGGCGCGAGACGTGGCCAAACGCATCGCGTACCGTCAATATCACGCGCACCTCGTGCACGCCCCTGGGGGGCACCCCGCTCAATTCGCCGCTGGCCGCGTCGTAATGCAGCCAGGAAGGAAGCGGTTCGCCGTCGGCCTGCGTGACCGAAGTGGTATCGACCGCATTCGCGCCATGACGGGTAGCCGACATCGCCATCAGCGAAAGCGAGAATGAGCCATCGTCGTGACTCAGCGCCTGTACTAGTTGCGTTGGCAACGACTGTGCGGCTTCGGCGCCCTCGTTGACAACGGGCGGCACAATCGAATCGAGCGCATCGACATGGGTATTGCCTAGCGAGCGGCCATGCACGCCGTCGGGCGTGAACGTGTAGCTGGTCGGCAGCACGATCGAGCCGACGTCGGGCGCCGCTACGAACGTGTCGAGCACGATGAGCGGATTCGACACGCCATCATTCCTGCCAGCGCCGTCATTGACGATCAGCGGATTCGTGGACGGCGTATTGAACGCGGGCGGCGCGCTGTGCGCGGGCAGCGGCGTCACAACCGGGGCGGGCGGCAGGATAGGCGTGCCGACCGGATCGGGCACGCCCGCGATCTGCAGCGTGCGCGTCGCGCTCGCGCTCGTGGATGTGCCATCGCTCACCGTGAAGGCGATCGTGCGCGTGCTGTCGTGATGCTCCGCCTGCATGTCGCGATAGCCGATGCTGCCCAGCGCTGCCTGCCATTGCGCGAGCGTCGCCGTGCCGCTGGCTGAGCTGAGCTTGAGCACGCCCGTTGAGGCATCGTAGCTGCCGGAGATATCGCCGGTCGCGGCGCTGGGTATGAAGACCAGCAGATCATGTTGCGAGTCGTAGCTGCCCGTGAACGCGACGCTCGCGGAAGTGGGCGGCGTTGCGTTCGCATCAGTGAGCGTGACGCCCGAGCCGATGTTGAGCATGGAAGTCTTGTCGCCGCTCGCCGTGTACGTAAGCGTTGGGCCATCGCCTACGCTGACTACCAGCGTTTGATGCGTGGCGGTAATATCGACCGGACGCGAGATCGCCGTGCTTGTTTTCGTGCCGTCGTTGACGCTGAAGCTGATCGTGCGCTGCGTGATGTCGGGCACTGCTGCCGTGTCGGTATAAGTCACGGCGCGCAAGGCGGCCTGCCATTGCACGAGGGTCGCTGTTGCGCCGGCTGATGCAAGTGTGAGCGTGCCTGTCGAAGCGTCGTAGCTCGCCGTGATGTTGCCCATCGTCGCGCCGTCGTTGGCGAACGCGAGCACATCCTCGCCAGCATGGAAACCCGCGCCAATCTGCACCGTCGCCGAAGACAACGTCGTGTTGTCGAGGTCGCTTACCGAAATGCCGTTGTCGATCACCACCGGCGTCGAGACTGCATTGTCTGCGGAAACAAACGAAGCGCTGGTGCCTGAATTACCGCTCGACAGGATCGGCGTTTGATCCGTGTCTGTCACGGTTACGGTGCGCGTGATCGCCGTGCTCGTTTTCGTGCCGTCGTTGACGCTGAAACCGATCGTGCGTGCGGTTGTATCGGGCGTGACGGCCGTGTCGGTGTAAGTGACTGAACGCAGTGCAGCTTGCCATTGTGCGAGCGTCGCCGATGCGCCAGCCGAAGTAAGCGTGAGCGTACCCGTCGAAGCGTTATAGCTCGCCGTGATGTTGCCCGTCGTCGCGCTGTCGTTGGTGAACGCGAGCACATCTTCGCCAGCATGGAAACCTGCGCCAATCTGCACCGTCGCCGAGGACAACGTCGCGTTGTCGAGGTCGCTTACCGAAATGCCGTTGTCGATCACCACCGGAGTCGAAACCGCATTGTCTGCGGAAACAAACGAAGCGCTGGTGCCTGAATTACCGCTCGACAGGATCGGCGTTTGATCCGTGTCTGTCACGGTTACGGTTCGCGTGATTGCCACGCTCGTTTTCTCACCGTCGTTTACGCTAAAGCTGATCGTGCGTGCAGTCGTATCGGGCGTAACGGCCATGTCGGTGTACGTCACTGAACGCAGTGCAGCCTGCCATTGCGCGAGCGTCGCCGATGCGCCAACTGAAGTAAGCGTGAGCGTACCCGTCGAAGCGTTATAGCTCGCCGTGATGTCGCCCATCGT
>NZ_DASZJJ010000180.1:0-66799 GCF_035948235.1 Paraburkholderia sp.
CGGCCGCTGATCGACGCCACGCGAGTTTCATAGTCCGGCGCATACGCCGGACCCGCAAAAAAGCCAAGGCGCCGCGCCGACCATGTCGGAGCGGCGCCTTCGTGTTTTCAGGCCCGCGGCGCTCAAACGGCGCGCGCGCCGCACGCGTTACAGCCAGTACACCACCACGTAGAGACCGAGCCACACCACGTCCACGAAGTGCCAGTACCAGGCCGCACCTTCGAACGCGAAGTGATGCTCGGGCGTGAAGTGTCCGCGAATCATCCGGACCATCACGACAGCGAGCATCGTGCCGCCGAGGAACACGTGAAAGCCGTGGAAGCCCGTCAGCAGGAAGAAGGTCGAACCGTAGATGCCGGAAGCGAGCGTCAGATTCAGTTCGTTGTACGCATGGATGTATTCGAAGGCCTGCAGGCAGAGGAAGCAGATCCCCAGTACCAGCGTGCCCGCGAGCCACGCGATGGCTTTGCGGCGATGGTTGTCGCGCAGCGCGTGGTGCGACACGGTGAGCGTCGCGCCTGACGAAAGCAGCAGCGCCGTGTTGATGGTCGGAACCGGCCACGGCGTCATCGAGCGGAAGTGGGAAACCAGCGCCGCCGGACCGTTGTTGGGCCATACCGCCGCGAAGTCCGGCCAGATCAGCTTGAAGTCGAGGCTGCCGAGCTGATGCAGCGCGATCTGGCGGGCGTAGAACAATGCGCCAAAGAATGCGCCGAAGAACATCACCTCAGAAAAGATGAACCAGCTCATGCTCCAGCGGTACGACACGTCGACGCGTTTGCCGTACATGCCGCCTTCGGATTCGGAGATCGCGTCGCCGAACCAGTGCCAGAGCGTGAAAAGCAACCACAAGAGACCGACAACCACGCCGATCGGCGCCCACGAGTCGCCATTGATCCACGACGCGAGCGACGACAGCATGACCAGCAGGCCAATGGACGCGCTGATCGGATGCCGCGACGGGTGCGGTACGAAGTAGTACGGGCTATCGTTTTGGCCGCTCATGCCTGTTTCTCCAGTTTCCAGTTGCTCCCGGACTCGGCCGGTGTCTCTACGTTATTCATTGTTGGCCGCTCACTTGCCCACGACCGCGTGGACGATCAGCAGCAGCACGACGATAAACAGAATCGCGCCGATAATGCCCGCCGCGATCAGCGCCAGCGGATGCAGTTGCGCGGCGTCGGATTCGAGGTCGGCGCGCTTGCGCACGCCAAGAAACGACCACGCCACTGCCTTCACCAGTTGCAGCACGCTGTTTTTCTTCGCCTTCGCTGGTCTTGCGCCGCTTTCTTCGTTCATGTTTCGCGCCTCACGCTCCCGCTGCCTGCTTCGGCGGCTGCGGCACGGCCGGTTTATTCAGCTCGAAGAAGGTGTACGACAGCGTGATCGTCTTCACGTCCTTCGGCAGCTTCGGATCGATCACGAACACCACCGGCATGCGCTTCGTCTCCTTCGGCTGCAAGGTCTGCTGCGTGAAGCAGAAACACTCGATCTTGCGGAAAAATTCGGTCGCCTGTTTCGGTGCGTAGCTCGGGATCGCCTGCGCGTCGATCGTGCGTCCTTCGTTGTTCGAAATGTCGTACATCACCGTCATGACTTCACCGGGATGCACATCGATGCTGCTCTGCTCCGGCTTGAAGCCCAGCAGTCCGCGCGCGTTGGCGTCCAGTTCCACTGACACCGTGCGCGTCATGTCCACCTGTGTGTTGCGCGCTTCGCGTGCAGTGGTGTCGCGCTGCACCAGATTGTTGACGCCCGTGACCTCGCAGATCGCGCGATACATCGGCACCAGCGCCCAGCCGAAGCCGAACATCAAAAGCGCCACCACCACGAGCTTGATGAGCATCGAGCGGTTGAAGGCGCGGTCGCTACCTGCATGCTGCGTGGACATCGGACTACCTCGAACAGTGTGCCGGCCCGACGCCTGCGCGTCAGGGTCCGGAGAAATACACCTGCTTCACGACGGCGCCCAGAAAGAACACCGCGGCGACCGCCAGCAAAATCAAACCGAGCCGCAGATTGCCGGCGCGAATCTGTTCGCGCGTGCGTGGCTTTTGAGAGTTGCGGGTCATGCTTGCAGTACGGTTGGCCGCGGCTTCGGCGTCCATCGCGAGTTGCACCACTTCTTGCGCCACTTCGGGCATCGTGTATCGCTCCTCGTGCTGGCCGTCGATAACAGCGTGAGCATCGCGGCTTCGGTTCGTGTCCGGCTTATCGGCCTATCAGGCGATACAACCGGACACCGTATGTCGAGCGGGTCTTATTCGACCGTCGGCGGATTCTCGAAGGTGTGGAACGGCGCCGGGCTCGGCACGGTCCATTCGAGGCCGGTTGCGCCATCCCAGGGCTTGTCGCCAGCCTTTTCCAGCTCGCCGCCGCCGCGATACGCGGGCAGCGCGACGAAGAACAGGAAGTACACCTGAGAAAGCCCGAAACCGAATGCGCCGATCGTGATGACCTGGTTCCAGTCGGTGAACTGGGCCGGATAGTCGGCATAGCGACGCGGCATGCCGGCCAGACCCACGAAGTGCATCGGCAGGAAGGCGACGTTGAAGAACACCAGCGAGCACCAGAAGTGGATCTTGCCGCGCATCTCGTTGTACATCCAGCCGGTCCATTTGGGCGACCAGTAGTACCACCCTGAGAACAGCGCGAATAACGACCCCGCCACCAGCACGTAGTGGAAGTGCGCGACCACGAAGTAAGTGCCGTGATACTGGATGTCGAGCGGCGCCATCGCCAGCATCAGACCCGACAGACCGCCGAACGTGAACACGATCAGGAAGCCCACGGCCCACAGCATCGGCGTCTCGAAGGTGAGCGAGCCGCGCCACATGGTGGCGACCCAGTTGAACACCTTCACGCCCGTGGGCACCGCGATCAGCATCGTCGCGTACATGAAGAACAGCTGACCCGTGACCGGCATGCCCGTAGCGAACATGTGGTGCGCCCAGACCATGAACGAGAGAATCGCGATCGATGCCGTGGCGTACACCATCGAGCTATAGCCGAACAGCGGCTTGCGCGAGAACGCCGGAATCACCTGCGACACGATCCCGAACGCCGGCAAGATCATGATGTAGACCTCGGGGTGGCCGAAGAACCAGAAGATATGCTGGTACATGACCGGATCGCCGCCGCCCGCCGCATTGAAGAAGCTCGTGCCGAAGTGACGATCGAACAGCAGCATGGTGATCGCGCCCGCCAGAACCGGCATCACGGCGATCAGCAGATAAGCGGTGATGAGCCACGTCCATGCGAACATCGGCATCTTCATGAGCGTCATGCCCGGTGCGCGCATGTTCAGGATGGTGACGACGATATTGATGCCACCCATGATCGACGAGGCGCCCATCATGTGGACCGCGAAGATCGCCAGGTCCATGCCCGGACCCATCTGCGTGGACAGCGGCGCGTAGAGCGTCCAGCCCGCGGCGGTCGCGCCGCCCGGCGCGAAGAACGAACCGACCAGCAGACAGGCGGCGGCGGGCAGCAGCCAGAAGCTGAAGTTGTTCATGCGCGCGAAGGCCATGTCCGATGCGCCGATCTGCAGCGGCACCATCCAGTTCGCGAAGCCCACGAAGGCCGGCATGATCGCGCCGAACACCATGATCAGGCCGTGCATCGTGGTGAGCTGGTTGAAGAACTCGGGGCGCATGATCTGCAGGCCCGGTTCGAACAGCTCGGCGCGGATGCCTAGCGCCATCACGCCGCCCGACAGGAACATCACGAATGAGAACAGCAGGTACAGCGTACCGATGTCCTTGTGGTTGGTGGCCATCAGCCAGCGGCGCCAGCCGTGTGGCGTCGCGTGGGCGTGGTCGCCATGCACGTGACCGTGCCCCCCAGCTACATCGTGTCCGATGCTAGACATGACTCTTTCTCCTGTCGGCCGGAGTTGGCGCCTAAGCGCCTGACTCTAGCCCCATGCAATTTAGTTGCTGAAGCAAATTGCTTTGCGTCTCTTACTGCAGTGTTGGCAAGCTCTGCGTCGCCGCTGCTCGTGCCCGCTTTTTTACAGCGTACTGCGAGTTTCTTGTTATCGAATTCGTTATGGACTGCTTGTGGCCCGCCTGGGCCTCAACGGATGCGTTTTATGCAGCCGGGCCGATTTCCACGCGACGCGCTTCCTTCGCGTCCGTGCCGCCGGTGACGGTTTCCGGCTTCTTCAGGATGATGTGATCTTCGGCGATGCCTGCGGCCTTGAGGGCGTCGCGCACGGCTTGCGCACGGTGCTTGGCCAGTTCCGCGTTGGCGCTGGCCTTGCCGCTCGCGTCGGTGTAACCCGAGAGCGTGAACTTCGCGTCAGGATGCGCCTTTGCGTAATCGGCCGCCGCCTGGATGGCGTCCTTCGCGTCGGCGGGCAGCGTGCTCTTGCCCACTTCGAAGTAGACGCTCGCGGGCAGCGATGCGGTGGCCGCAGTCGCGCCTGAGGCCTGGTCCGCGCCGCTTGCCGCAGCAGCCGGTGCGCTGGCTTCAGCCGCGCCGCTCGCAGCACCGCCAGAAGCGGCCTGATCCGCGCCTGCCGCCGCCGTCGTGCCGCCGCCTTCGGGCATCTTGCCGTTGCGCGCATCGGCCACCTGACGAGGCTGCAGAATGTCGCCCGTGTGGTTGCCCCACGCGTTGCGCTCGAAGGTGATGACCGAAGCGATTTCGACGTCGTTGAGCGTAGGCGCCCACGACGGCATCGCCGCCTTGCCCTTGAGCACGATGCTCACGTGCTCGGCGATCGGACCGTTGGCGACCTTGCTGCCGTCGAGCGCCGGGAACGCGCCCGCGCCCTTGCCGGTCGGCTGGTGGCACACCGCGCAGTTCGACGCGTAGACCTTCTCGCCGCGCTCCTTGAGTTCGGCCATCGTGTAGGTCTTGTTCGGGTCGTCGTTGGCCGCGGCCATCTTCGCCTTCTGCGTCGAGACCCATTTCGCGTAGTCGTCGTCGGAGAGGACCTCGACCACTACCGGCATGTATGCGTGCTCCTTGCCGCAAAGCTCAGTACAGAAGCCGCGATAGGTGCCCACCTTTTCAGCCTTGAACCACGTATCGCGCACGAAGCCCGGAATCGCATCCTGCTTCACGCCGAATGCGGGCACGTACCACGAGTGCACCACGTCGTTGGCCGTCGTGATCACGCGGATCTTCTTGTTGACCGGCACGACCAGCGGGTTATCGACTTCCTGGAGGTACGTATCGGTGATCGGCGCAAGGCCGTTCACTTCGCTGCGCGGCGTGGTGAGCGTGGAGAGGAAGCTGATGCCCTCGCCCGGCCCCTTCACGTAGTCGTAGCCCCACTTCCACTGATAGCCCGTGACCTTCACGGTGATATCGGCGTTGGTGGTGTCCTTCATGGCGACAACGGCCTTGGTGGCCGGCAGCGCCATCAGCACGACGATGATGAACGGCACGATCGTCCAGATGAT
Source organism: Paraburkholderia sp. (assembly GCF_035948235.1). GTDB lineage: Bacteria > Pseudomonadota > Gammaproteobacteria > Burkholderiales > Burkholderiaceae > Paraburkholderia. The sequence goes on from NZ_DASZJJ010000180.1 coordinate 5,418, forward strand.
TTCGACGGTCGTGCTTTCGTGGAAATGCGAAGCCTGATGGCCCTTCGACTTGCGATGCGCAAAAATCGAATAGAACATGACGCCGAATACGCCGATGAAAATCACCGTGCATAGGATCAGCATCATCGTATGGAGGTCGTAAAGCTCTTCTGCGATGCGCGTGACGGGCGGCTGGAGATTGATCTCGTTGACCGCTGGGCCGCCCGGACTGTCTCCGACTGCGAGTGCCGCGCCGGCGACGAGAAGTCCGCTGCACGCCAGCACGCCCTGTAGGGCTCGCTTGATTGTTTTCATAGCTTCCTTACCCATAATTTCCATTCAAACCCTCGACCCCGCAGGAAGGTTTTGCAACCAGGTCACGCCCTGGGGGGCGCACACGCCGCACCGTGATTCGCTCACAGCACGCATCCATTCAAATCGCGCGCGCAAGCCACGAGCGCAGTTCCCGCGCGAACTGCGCACGCCGATACTGCGGCAAATGCAAACCGACCGCGACCGCCTGGCCGCGGGACACGAGACGCACCGGGTCGCGTGGGGTGGCGCCCGGCTCGACCCGGACCCAGCGGGGATTGAATTCGAACTGCGTGAGCGCGTCGGCGCTCATCTGCTCGATCACCAGCCGGTTCGGATAAAGCCTGATACGTTCGTAATCGACAGCATGGCGCGCATAGATGGCGAAGGCGCCTCCAACGACCAACAGATCGATACCAGTGAACGGCAAAACCAGCCAGGCGCCGTGGATCAACAGCAGAACGGCGATCGCGATGGAGACCAGCGCCAGCGACAAATAGAACAACACGAATTGCCTGGGCGAAACCGAACAATTGCGCTTCATCGTCCAGTCCTTGAGGACCGGCTCCGGGTTCGCCAGCAGATCAGACGTCTGCATCGCTCGTTTCCCCCACTGCAACATCCTCAGACTATCGCCGCTTTGCGCCTTGCACAACTGCGGGACATCCGGAGTCAGCACGGTGTTGCGCGCAAACTCATCGCGCCCCGCCGCCTGCAGACCGACGCATTATAGGCGCGATCCCCAGGCCCCACAAGCAAGCCCCAATCGGCCTAAAACCCAATACCGACGGGCCTTCCAGCGATTTTTCGACAAATTTTCGAGGGCTTTTCAGGCGCTAATTTCAGGCATAACGAAAGCCCCCTTATTACGTCAACGATTCCTTGCCGAACCTCGGCCGATATCTTCGATCCGCACGATGCCGTGGCCTTCGGCGGTCGTGCGCGGCACCGCTTTCCACGCATGGCCGTAGATGATCTCGAAGGTGAGCGGGATCGTGCCGGCGTTCGGGCCATCGCTCAGACGCCGTGCTTCGAGTGCGGCCAGCAGCGCGCGATACAGACGCCGCGACGCGCCAGGCTGCCCGGCCTCATCGCCCTCGCCGAAGTCCCGCGCGAACGGGTACGCGCCCCAGCGGCGCACGTCGGCGAGCAGCTTTTCCGGCGTCTTGTAGGTGACGGTGAGCGTTTCCTGATCCATCACCGGAATCTCGAAGCCGTTCTCGACCAGCATGTCGCCGAGATCGTGCATATCGACGAAATCGATCACATGCGGCTGCATCGGCACGCCATGCGCGGCCTCGACTTCGGCGTAGGCGCCGCGCAATTCCTTGAACGTGTCCGGCCCGAGCGTGCTGAACATCAGCAGGCCGTTGACCTTGAGCACGCGCTGCCATTCGCCGAACACGAGGTCCGGACGCGGATGCCAGTGCAAGGCGAGGTTCGACCACAGCAGCTCGAAGGCGCCATGCGCAAACGGCAACGCGGCGAAATCGGCCTGTGCGAAGCGCGGCCCGCGCGAACCGAGCGCGCGTCCGATCGAGGCGGGGAGAAAGCGCCGCCAGCTCGTGTCGCCGGCGTCGTGCGCGCGGGCGCGCTCGAGCATGGCGAAGGAGAGATCGGCGCCGAACACGGGCGCTTCAGGGAAGCGCTCGCGCAAACGCGGGAGATCGTCACCGGGGCCGCAGCCCAGGTCGAGCACGCACGAAGGGCTCACCTTGATGTATTCGAGGCGCTCGCGCATGCGCTCAGCGATTTCGCGCGGCAGGAACGCGACCTGGTCGAAAGTCGCCGCACGGCGATCGAAAATCCGCTGCAGATAGCGCGGATCATAGGCCGGACGGCCGGGTCTGGGGTGAGACGGGGACATGTCGGTCGTATTGGCGAAGTCTGCGAAGTATACTCGCTCACTCCCATCCTTTCAGTTCACTCGCCCGCTTGGGGCCCGTTCAGGGCCGTCCTACGATGCCGCTGCCGCCCGATCAGTCGGATTATTCGACGTCTTCAGTGACGTCCAACCCGTCGCCTGCCCCGCGACGCGCCTGCCATCATCTGGCGATGCGCGCTTATCGGGATAAGCCTGACGGGCGGGCGCGTTGGCCACGGCTCGTTCAGTTCGTGCTGTCGGATCTACTGCCGGATCTGCTACCGCGCTTGCTGCCCAGTGCGTGCCCATTATGCGGCAATTTGCCGCGACGCTCGCGCGGGGTGCGCACTGCCCGGAGACGCGCGTCCGGGCTGCGCTCTGGCGTGAATTCGCTGCTCTGCGCGGCCTGCGACGCGGCGTACTGGAACGAGGCCCGGCTGCGCTGCACGGTCTGCGCGCTGCCGCTTGCAAGCGGTCGCAGCACGCGAGGACACAACGGCTACCGATGCAACGCCTGCGTGAAAACGCCGCCCGCTTTCGAAGCGACGATCGCGCTGGCCGACTATCGCGCGCCGCTCGACGCGCTCGTCCGCGGCCTGAAGTTTCGCGCGCGGCTTGGTCTTGGCGAAGAATTCGCGGCGCGTCTCGCAAGCGCCGCCGACGACCTGCTCGATCCAGCCGATACGCCCGCGCTGATCGTGCCGGTCCCGCTTTCGCGCGAGCGCCTGATCGCGCGCGGCTATAACCAGGCGTGGCAGATTGCGAAGCCGCTCGCCCGCGCGCTCGGCACGCGCGCCGACGCCACGCTCGTGCGCCGCACGCTGCACACGGCGGCGCAGTCGCGACTCGATCGCGACACGCGCCGTCGCAACGTGGGCCGCGCGTTTGCCCTGAAAGATGATGGTTGCGCGCTGCAGGGCCTGCACATCGGCGTGGTCGACGATGTCATGACCTCGGGCGCGACGCTCGACGCCCTCGCGCACACGCTCAAGGCCGCGGGCGCGCGGCGCGTGACAAATTTCGTCGCCTTGCGCACTCCGAAGGACTGACATCCTTCTTTCGTTACCCAGTTCTCTTCACGGTTTTTATCGTCATGTTCAACGTCGTTCTCGTCGAACCGGAAATCCCGCCGAATACCGGCAATGTCATCCGCCTGTGCGCCAACACGGGCGCGCGCCTGCACCTGATCGAGCCGCTCGGTTTTCCGCTCGACGACACCAAACTGCGCCGCGCGGGCCTGGATTATCACGAATACGCGCAGATGAATGTGCACAGCGACTGGGACGCGTTTCTCGCAAAGGAAACGCCTGACCCGGCGCGCATGTTCGCGTTCACCACGCGCGGCTCGGGCCGTTTTCACGATCACGCGTTCTTGCCGGGCGACTGGTTTGTGTTCGGCGCAGAAACGCGCGGGCTGCCCGACACGGTGCTCGACCGCTTCGCGCCCGAACAGCGCGTGCGCCTGCCGATGCGGCCCGGCAACCGCAGCCTGAATCTGTCCAATACCGTCGCGGTGGTGGTGTTCGAGGCGTGGCGGCAGGCGGGGTTCGAAGGCGGGGAATAAACGCGAGGCGCGCTCGTCAGAGCGCGTCGAGTTCGCGCTGGTAACGCGCGAGCATCGCATCGTCGAAGCAGGCAAAGATCACCTGTTCGAGCGTGGGATAAGCGGATAAGGCATCCACGACGGTTGCGAGCGCAATCTTCGCGGCCTCATCGGGCGGAAAGCGATACACGCCGCAACTGATCGCCGGAAACGCGATGCTCGTCACACCTGCCTCGCGCGCCACTTCAAGCGAGCGCCGATAGCACGAGGCAAGCGGAAACGCCTCGTCGCGCCCGCCGCCGTTCCAGATGGGGCCGACGGTGTGGATCACATGTCTGGCGGGAAGTTTGTAGCCGGCGGTGATTTTGGCGTCGCCGGTCGGGCAGCCGTTGAGCGTTTCGCACTCGCGCAGCAGCTCGGGGCCCGCCGCGCGATGAATCGCGCCGTCCACGCCACCGCCGCCTAGCAGCGACGTATTGGCCGCATTCACGATCGCATCGACGCGCAAAGTCGTGATGTCGACGACTCTCGCTTCGATGCGGCAATTACCGATAGTTTTGACGGTGGTCATGACGGGGCCTCCTGCGCGTTCGCGCGCCGTTTGGTCAAACGCGGCAGCGGCGGCGCAAAGCCCGTACCGCGCCCTACTCCGCCTTCGCGTCGCGTCTGAGCAGCGCGCTCACCGCATCGCGCGGCGCCACGCCGTCGAACAGCACGGCGCATACCGCTTCGGTGATCGGCATGTCGATCTGATGAGCGCGAGCGATCGCCGCCACGGCACGCGCGCAGCGCACGCCTTCGGCCACATGGCCCAGCGCGCCGAGAATATCGTCGAGCGTGCGCCCGCTTGCAAGCTGCTTGCCCACAGTGCGGTTGCGCGAAAGATCGCCCGTTGCGGTGAGTATCAGGTCGCCGAGGCCCGTGAGACCCGTAAAGGTTTCCGCACGTCCGCCGAGCGTCACGCCGAGGCGCGTCATCTCCGCGAGACCGCGCGTGATCAGCGCGGCGCGCGCGTTCAGGCCGAGGCCCAAACCATCCGAAATGCCCGTGGCGATCGCCAGCACGTTCTTGACCGCGCCGCCCACTTCCACGCCCACGACGTCGTCGCCGGTGTAGATGCGCATCGCGCGATGGTGGAAGGCGTCGAGCGTGCGCTCGCGGCAATCGGCCGAGGCGCTCGCGATGGTCAGCGCAACGGGCAGGCCGTCGCCCACTTCGCGCGCGAAGCTCGGGCCGGACAGCACGCCGTTGCTGGCGTGGCCGGGCAGTTCGGCGGCCACCACCTGATGCGGCATGAGTTGCGAATCGGCTTCGAAGCCCTTGCAGAGCCAGACGAAGTGCGCGGGCACCTGGCCCATATCGCGCATCGTGCGCAACATGTCGCGCAAACCCGCGACGGGCGTGCCGAGCACGACGAGATCCGCCTCGCCCGAAGCATGTTCGAGCGCGGCGCTTAAATCGGTCTCGTACTTAAGAGAGGGTGGCAGCGAGACGCCCGCAAGATAGCGGGCGTTCTCGTGCGTCTGGCGCAGGGTATCCACGAGCGCGCCATCGCGCGCCCACAACAACGTGTCATGCGCCTGGGCGAGATGCCCTGCCAGCGCGGTGCCCCACGCTCCGGCGCCGAGAACGGCGACTTTCATTCCAGTACTCCGCACCGGTTGTGAGGTTTCAGCGCTCAATCAATGCGTGGCGTTGCTGGCGCCTTGCTGCTGCGCGAGCTGCTGCAGGCGTTGCTCGTAGAGCGCCTGGAAGTTGATTTCGGCCAGGTGGATCGGCGGGAAACCGGCACGCGTGATCGCGTCGGCGATGTTCGAGCGCAGGTACGGGAACAGGATCGTCGGGCAGGCGATGCCAACCAGCGGATCGACCTGTTCAGCCGGGATGTTGCGAATGTCGAAAATGCCCGCTTGCTTGGCTTCGATCAGGAAAGCGACCTTTTCCTTGACCTTGGCGGTGACCGTGCCGGTCACGAGGATTTCGAACACCGATTCCGCGAGGCGCTCGGCCTTGACGTCGACTTCCACTTCCACGGAAGGCATGTCCTGCTCGAGGAAGATGGCCGGCGAGTTCGGCTGCTCCAGCGAAAGGTCCTTGAGGTAGATGCGCTGGATGTTGAAGAACGGCTGGTTATTCTCGTCAGACATGGTGTTTGGCTTCCTGATTAAATGAAGTTGCAGTTGCGCAGTATCACGATGCTTCGCCCTGCCGGAAATCGGACAATGGTGAAATTTCGTTGCACAGCCGCAATGAGCAGCGATGACAGCAACAAACGACAGCAAGCCCGCGCGCGCCTCACCGGCCCGCACGGGCGAAAAAATCGCGACGCCAGCCGCGACGCGGCGTCACAACATGCGACGCCGGAAAACTCAAGCCGCCGCTTCGAGCAGCGGCATCAGGCCGCCGGCACGATCGAGCGCGGAAAGGTCATCGTAACCGCCCACATGCGTCTCGCCGATGAAAACCTGCGGCACGGTGCGACGGCCCGTGCGCGTCATCATTTCCTCGCGCCGCGCCGGATCCCGGTCGATCAGCACTTTTTCGATGTGTTCGACGCCGCGCGACTTTAAAAGACGTTCGGCCATCTGGCAATACGGGCACACCTGGGTGCTGTACATGACAACCTTGCTCACTTCGTACCTCCTTGTTTCACGACCGGCATACCGGCCTGCTGCCAGGCGTTCACGCCGCCGTCCAGCACGTGGACTTCGGCAAAACCGGCTTCCTTCACGAGGCTCGCGGCCTTGTGCGACTGCTGGCCCGTCTGGCAGACCAGCAACACCGGGTTGCTCTTGTTCTTGACGAACTGCGCGACCTTGCCCTGCAACTCGCCAAACGGCAGGTGGCGGGCAGCGGGCAAATGGCCCTTGGCGAATTCGTCGGCCGAACGCACGTCGATCACCACCGCGTTGCGGCGATTGATCATCTGCGTCGCCTCGGCGGCGGAAACCCCGCCCCGGCCACCGCGTTTGAGCGTCGGCCACAGCAGCAACCCTCCAGAGATGAGGACGATCGCGATGAGTACAAGGTTGATGTAATTGGTAAAGAACGTCACGGATGAGCCGCCGGGAAAAAGAGAAATCGAGGGAAATCCAGTTCAGACAATCCAGCCATTATAAAATAACCGTTTGTCGCAGGGTTGCCGCCCCCAAGCCCGGGCTTGCAACCCGCTGGACCGGGCAGCGTTCGCGAGCTAGCCGTATCACCGACGTTCCCCGTCCCCGATTACCGCTTCCCTCACTACCGACCGTCATCCACATGTACAAACTCGTACTTATCCGCCACGGCGAATCGACCTGGAACAAGGAAAACCGCTTCACCGGCTGGGTGGACGTCGACCTGACCGAACAGGGCAACCGCGAAGCCCAGCAGGCCGGCCAGCTGCTCAAGGCGTCCGGCTATGCGTTCGACATCGCCTACACGTCGGTGCTCAAGCGCGCGATCCGCACGCTCTGGCACGTCCAGGACCAGATGGACCAGATGTACCTGCCGGTCGTGCACTCGTGGCGTCTGAACGAGCGCCACTACGGCGCGCTTTCGGGCCTGAACAAGGCGGAAACGGCCGCCAAATACGGCGACGAACAGGTGCTGGTCTGGCGCCGCAGCTACGACACGCCGCCGCCCGCGCTGGAACCGACGGACGATCGCACGGCCTACAACGACCCGCGCTATGCCAAGGTGCCGCGCGAAGAGCTGCCGCTCACGGAATGCCTGAAGGACACCGTGGCGCGCGTGCTGCCGCTGTGGAACGAGTCGATCGCACCGGCTATCAAGGCAGGCAAGAAGATCGTGATCGCCGCGCACGGCAACTCGATCCGCGCGCTGGTGAAGTACCTCGACGATATTTCGGACACCGACATCGTCGGCCTGAACATCCCGAACGGCGTGCCGCTCGTCTATGAACTGGACGAGAACCTCAAGCCCATCACGCACTACTATCTGGGCGACGCCGACGCCATCGCCAAGGCTCAGGCCGCGGTGGCCAACCAGGGCAAGAAGGCTTAAGCCTATCTCTGCCGTCGCACTTCCCGGCCGCCGGCCTGCGCGTTTGCGTGGGCCGGCGGCCGATCGGTTTACCCGCCGGTTTGTTCGCACCGCGGCGGGCGTTGTGCCCATTTGCGCACGCGCCTTGCGTGCTCGGGCGCGTTCAGGCATTCCCCGCCGATTTCACCTCACCGTCTGGCAGACCTGCCATCTTCACGTCACTCCCACGCCAGCCCCGCATCCAGCAAGGCTTTGCGGCACGCGCCTTGCGAACTGGCTGGCGTTCCGACTGTCGAACCCGCAACGTTCGTCCCCACATCGCGCCTTATACACAGGGCGGCCGAGTGTGCAGTTATACTTGTCCGTCGCTTTTCCATTAGACGCTGCCACGCGCCTTTCGACCGCACGCAACAACCTCTATGCGAAAGAACCTTAAAAATATCGGCCTGATCGCCGCTGGCCTCGCGACCGGCGTCTTTGCAACCCTGCAGATTTCCGCCTCGGCGCAGCAGACCCAGCAAACCGTGATCGAGCCGCTGCCGCTCGACCAGCTCCGGCTCTTCGCCGAAGTGTTCGGCCAGATCAAGCATGAGTACGTCACGCCGGTCGACGACAAGAAGCTGCTCACCGCTGCCATCAAGGGCATGGTGTCGAGCCTCGACCCGCACTCGTCGTATCTGGACAAGACCGACTATCAGGAACTCCAGGAACAGACCAAGGGCCGCTTCGCGGGCCTCGGCATCGAGATTTCCTCGGAAGACGGCCTGATCAAGGTGATCTCGCCCATTGAGGACACGCCCGCGTTCCGCGCCGGCATCCGTCCGGGCGACCTCATCACGCGTATCAACGACAAGCCCGTGCGCGGCATGACGCTCGACCAGGCGGTCAAGCAGATGCGCGGCGACCCGGGCACGAAGGTCACGCTCACGATCTTCCGCAAGACCGACGACCGCACCTTCCCGCTCACGATCACTCGCGCCATCATCAAGGTGCAGAGCGTGAAGTCGAAGATCCTGGCGCCGGGCTATGCGTACATCCGCATCACGAGCTTCCAGGAACGCACCACGCCTGACCTCGCAGCCAAGCTGCAGGACATCGCGCGTCAGGAGCCGAACCTCAAGGGCCTCATCCTCGACCTGCGTAACAACGGCGGCGGTCTGCTGCAGAGCGCGGTCGGCGTTGCGGGCGCATTCCTGCCGGCGGACTCGGTCGTGGTCTCGACCAACGGTCAGATCCCGGACTCGAAGCAGGTCTATCGCGACAACTACGAGAACTACCGCCTGCCGTCGTTCGACGGCGATCCGCTCAAGGGCGAAGCGGCCGAGTTCAAGACCGTGCCGATGATCGTGCTGACCAACGCCTACTCGGCGTCGGCGTCGGAAATCGTCGCGGGCGCGCTGCAGGACCAGAAGCGCGCGCTCATCATCGGCAAGACCACGTTCGGCAAGGGTTCGGTGCAGACGGTGCGTCCGATGACGGCCGACACGGCGCTGCGTCTGACCACGGCGTACTACTACACGCCGAGCGGCCGCTCGATCCAGAACAAGGGCATCCGTCCTGACGTTGCGGTCGATCAGTACTCGGACGGCGATCCGGACGACGCACTCGTCACGCGCGAAGTCGACTACTCGAACCACCTTGCGAACACGCAGGATCCGGACGAGAAGAAGGAGCAGGATCTGCGCGAGCAGGAACGCATGGACATGCTGCGCCAGCTCGAAGAGCAGAACGACAAGAAGACGCCGGAACAGCGCCAGAAGGATCGCGACCGCAAGCCGGTCGAGTTCGGCTCGACCGACGACTTCATGCTCCAGCAGGCGCTCAACAAGCTGCAGGGCAAGCCGGTGACGGAATCGAAGTCGCCGATGGAGCGCCGCCTCGCGCAAGCCAAGCCGCCCACGTCCGCTTCGGCGCCGATCGCGGTGAAGCCGTCGGCTTCGGCCGTGCCGGGCGCATCGACGCCGGCTCCGGCCTCGGCTCCCGCTCCGGCGAAGTAAAGCAGTCAAAGTCGTACCGTCCTTGCGGTCCTGAGCGCATCGCGCCAGTGACCGCAAGGACGTTTCCTCAAGCGCCGGTACAATAAGCAGTCTGTACTTCCGGCGCGCGTCGTGGCCTTCCGGCCCGATCGCAGCGCCAGCACCGTGCGCTACGCGATGAACGACGACCAACTCCTCCGCTATTCCCGCCATATCCTCGTCGACGAGATCGGCATCGAGGCGCAGCAGCGCTTTCTCGACGCACACGCGCTCGTGATCGGCGCGGGCGGCCTGGGCTCGCCGGCGGCCATGTATCTGGCGGCCTCGGGCGTGGGCACGCTCACCCTCGTCGATAACGACACGGTCGATCTCACCAATCTGCAGCGGCAGATCATGCACGAGACGGCATCGGTTGGCCGCGCCAAGGTCGAGTCGGGTCGCGACGCCATCGCGCGCCTGAATCCCGAGGTGAAGGTGAACGCCGTGCAGGCGCGCATCGACGACGCCTGGCTCGACGAACAGGTGCCGCGCGCGAGCGTCGTGCTCGACTGCACCGATAACTTCGCCACGCGCCACGCCATCAACCGCGCCTGCGTGAAGCATGGCGTGCCGCTGGTGTCGGGCGCGGCGCTACGCTTCGACGGCCAGATCAGCACTTTCGATTTCCGCGACGAGACCTCGCCCTGCTACGCCTGCGTGTTCCCGGAAGATCAGCCGTTCGAGGAAGTCGCGTGCTCGACCATGGGCGTGTTCGCGCCAACGGTGGGCATCATCGGCGCGATGCAGGCGGCCGAGGCGCTGCGCGTGATCGGCGGCATCGGCACGCCGCTGGTCGGGCGACTGATGATGCTCGACTCGCTGCGCATGGAATGGAACACGATGCGCATCGCGCGCCAGCCCGACTGCCCCGTCTGCGGCGAACGGCACGCATAAAAAAGCCCCGGCATGCCGGGGCTTTTCTACATCGCGACGCGTCTGCGCCCCGCTGGCTCAGGCCATCGCCAGACGACCCAGCGCCGCCTCCAGTTCTTCGGGCTCGTAGGCCGCCAGCACATCGGCCACCGGCTTTTCCAGCGCCTTCAACTGCGAGCGCAGGATCTCCTGCTTCACCACCAGCAACTGGCTAGGATGCATCGAGAACTCGGTGAGTCCCATGCCCAGCAGCAGACGCGTGAGCTGCGGGTCGCCCGCCATCTCGCCGCACACCGACACCGGCACACCCGCGCGCTTCGCCTCGCGCAGCGTGTGCGAGATGAGCTGCAGCACGGCCGGATGCAGCGGATCGTAGAGATCGGCCACGGCGTTGTCGGCGCGGTCGATCGCGAGCGTGTACTGGATCAGGTCGTTGGTGCCGATCGACAGGAAATCCAGACGCCGCAGGAACATTGGCAAGGCCAGCGCCGCTGCCGGGATCTCGATCATCGCACCCACCTGCACGTTCGGATCGTAGGCAAGGCCGGCATCGTCGAGCTGGCGCTTGGCCTCGCGGATCAGATCGAGCGTCTGGTCGATCTGCTGCGCGTGCGCGAGCATCGGAATCAGGATCTTGATCGTGCCGAGCGCCGAAGCGCGCAGGATCGCGCGCAACTGCGTGAGGAACATCTGCGGCTCGGACAGGCTCCAGCGGATCGCACGCAGGCCCAGCGCCGGGTTGGCCGCGGTCTCGTAGCCGTCGCTCGCGCTCATGGCGTCGAGCGGCTTGTCCGCGCCCACGTCGATAGTGCGGATCGTCACGGGCAGCCCGTTCATCAACTGCGCCGCACGCTTGTAGGCCTCGAACTGCTCGTCCTCTTCCGGCAAGTGATGCTTGTGGTTCATGAACAGGAACTCGGTGCGGAACAGGCCCACGCCGGTCGCGCCTGAATCGAGCGCGGCCTGCGCGTCGTCGGGCAGTTCGATGTTCGCGCAGAGCTGGATCTTCGCGCCGCACAGCGTCTGCGTGGGCGAGAACTTCAGGCGCTGGAGCTTGCGCCGCTCAAGCGCCATCTCGCTTTGCCGGTAGGTGTACTCCTCCAGCACGATGGGCGCGGGATCGACGATCACCACGCCGTGATCGCCATCGACGATGATGAGATCGTCCTGACGGATCAGCGCGCTCGCCTGCTGCACGCCCACCGCCGCCGGAATGCCCAGGCTGCGCGCGACGATCGCCGTATGCGAGGTGCGCCCGCCCAGATCGGTGACGAAGCCCTGAAACGTCTGGCCCTTGAACTGCAGCATGTCGGCGGGCGCGATGTCGTGGGCCACCACGATCATTTCGTCGCAACTGCCGTGCAGCGCGGGCGGCGAGGCGCCCGCGAGCGCCTTGAGCACGCGTTCGACGACCTGCTCGATGTCGGCCTTGCGCTCGCGCAGGTATTCGTCCTCGACATCGTCGAAGTGCTTCGAAAGGCGTTCGAGCTGCTCGGTGAGCGCCCACTCCACGTTGAAGCGGCGCGTGCGGATGAGGTCGATGGTCTCCTGCACGAGCATCACGTCGTTCAGGATCATGAGGTGGACGCTGATGAACGCGCCCATTTCGCTGGGCGCGTCGGCGGCGAGGTCGGCGCGCAGCGTGTCGAGCTCCTGCTCGACGAGCTTGAGCGCGGCCCGGAAGCGCTCGATTTCGTCTTCGATCTGCGCGAGTTCCACCAGATAGTGGTCGACGTCGAGCGCGGCCGGCGCGATCAGATACGCCCGCCCGATGGCGATACCGCGTGATACGGGAATTCCATGCAGCGTGAACGGCACGCGCACCTCCTCTGGTTATGTGATGCCGCGGCAAACCGCTGCAATGCGCTCTCTCTGACCCCGCCTCTTATTATAAATTCCGCAGCGCCCGGATGTTCTGTGGGGTCATCGTGTTCCGGCAACGAAAACGCCGCGTCAAGACGCGGCGTCGGATGAAACGGGTCGTCTCGCCCGCCGGAACGGACGCGAGATGCCTGGGGCTGCTTACTGGCCTTCGCCGAATTTGTCGGCGATCAGCTTGAGCAGCGCGCTCATCGCATCGGACTCGTCCGGGCCCTCGGTTTCGATCAGCACCGTGCTGCCGATGCCCGCCGCCAGCATCATCACGCCCATGATGCTCTTGGCGTTGATCCGGCGGCCATTGCGGCTCATCCAGATTTCCGACTGATAGTTGCCCGCCAGTTGCGTCAGCTTCGCCGACGCCCGCGCATGCAGGCCGAGTTTGTTCACGATGGTCGTTTCTTGTTGCAGCATAGGTCGATCCAGGCGCTGTGTGTGGAAGTGATGCAGTGGGATTGTGCGTCGCGCGCGCAAGACGCGCACGCTGGGCGTCCGGGCACGCGCGTGGGCGTGCGCCGGGGGCTTGCAGAATGAAATGCGCCCAAGCCGGGTCGTTCCAGCTCAGGCTGTGCCGGCAGGCTTGAACGCCAGCGCCGGCGCTACCGACGGCGCGCCGGCATTGCTCGAAGCATTGGTGGCGCTCGCCGCGGTTTTGGCCGCACTACTCGCGGCAGCGGCGCTCACCGCCGCCTTGGCCACGGCTTCGGAAGCCGCTTCGGCGCAGGGCGTGGGCGCGCAGCCGCAATCGTTGATCTGGGCCGGCGTGCTCGGGCCGATCGGCTGGACGCCCTTGCTCGCGCCCGCCAGCGCCTTTTCCACCAGCGTGTCGAGCGGCGTGGCCCGGTAGCAGACCGCGCGCACCAGCATCGGCAGATTGACGCCCGCCAGCACGCGCACCTGAGGCACCGTGGCCAGACGCGCGGCGATATTAGAAGGCGTGGCGCCGAACATGTCGGTCAGCACGAGCGCCCCGTTTTCCTCGCGCAGGCGCTCGATTTCGGAGTTCGCCTGAGCGACGACCACGGCGGGGTCGCTGTCGGGCAGCACGTCGAGCGCGCCGATGCGCGCCGGACAACCGCCATAGATGTGGGCAATACATTCGCGCAGCGCAGTAGCGAGCGGTGCGTGAGCGATGATCAGAATCCCTGCCATGTCAGCGTGACTACAAATAACGGCTTCGGTTGATGCCTTGGGCCGATCTTCGACGATCGCGTCCGACAGCGCCGACCTGCGGCCAGCCGTGGGCCATCAGGGTCGGAACATGCGCCGGGTTTTGCGTTGTCGCGGCGTTTATGGCGTCGCAGCGCAAAATCCAGGTGCGGGTCGCGGCATTGTAGCAGGGTCATTTTCGTGTCGACCATGCGGTTTTGCTCGCGGCTCGCTTCCAGTTTCCACCTACGAATGCGCAGGTTTTGTGCCTCGCAGCACGCAAGCGCGCATCCGCAGCTAGAAGATGCCGGCGCGGCCGCGGGAATCAAGCGCCCCGCTGCCGCGTTTCGAGGGACTCCTCAAACGATTTATAGGCGTTTTCTCACGCCGCCGCGCGCTCCAGCGCGTCGATGAACATCGCCGCCACGTCGAAGCCGGTCTGCTCCATGATCTCGCGGAAACACGTCGGGCTCGTCACGTTGACCTCGGTGAGCCAGTCGCCGATCGCATCGAGCCCCACCAGCAGCAGCCCGCGCTCGACCAGCTTCGGCCCCAGCGTCTTTGCAATCTCCATGTCGCGCGCGGTGAGCGGCTGCGCCACGCCCAGACCGCCCGCGGCCAGATTGCCGCGCACCTCGTTGCCCTGCGGAATGCGCGCGAGCGAATACGGCACCGGTTCGCCGCCGATCAGCAGAATGCGCTTGTCGCCCGCCTTGATCTCGGGGATGAACTTCTGCGCCATCACGCTGCGCGCGCCGTCGTGGCTCAGCATCTCGATGATCGAGCCGAGGTTCATACCGTCCGCCTTGACGCGGAACACGCCCATGCCGCCCATGCCGTCGAGCGGCTTGAGGATCACGTCCTGATGCTCTTCGTGGAATTTGCGCAGGCGCGCGGCGTCGCGCGTGACGAGCGTGGGCGCGACAAACTGCGCAAACTCGCCGATGGCGAGCTTTTCCGAGTGATCGCGGATCGCCTGCGGCTTGTTGAAGATCTTCGCGCCCGCGCGCTCGGCGATCTCCAGCAGCCACGTCGAGGTGACGTACTCCATGTCGAAGGGCGGGTCCTTGCGCATGATGACGGCGTCGAAACCGGTCAGCGCGCGCGAATCGGGCGTGTCCTTGAACCACGTCTGGCGATGCAGGTCCGCCGTATCGCCGACGATCTCGAAGCGCCGCACATCGGCTTCGACCTGGCCGTTCACCCAGGCGAGGTGCTGCGGCTCGCAGGCGTAGAGCGTGTGGCCGCGCTTTGCGGCCTCGGCCATCATCGCGTAGGTCGAATCCTTGTAGATCTTGAACCGCTCGAGCGGATCGGCGATGAAGAGAATGTCCATGTCGTCCCTGCAGCAAATTGGATGTTGTGCCGGATATTTTCCGGCCTTGATGACGGCTGCGCCCGCTCGGGGCGGGCGCAGCAGAGGTTGTTATCGCAGTGACCGGGCCTTGAACCCTTAAACCTGGATCGCCTCGGGGTCGGTCTTTTCCAGCTCCACCGACGCCGCCAGCAGCCCCAGACGCGCCACCACGCCGTACATGTAGAAGCGGTTCGGCGGCGCGGCGCCGGGCTTGGCGCGCGTATCGGGCAGCGCCGTGTGCTCGAAGCCCAGCGGCACGAAGTGCATGCCCGGCGCGTTCAGGTTCTGGTCGCGCTCGCGGCTACCGTGCGCGCGGTAGAAGCCTCCCACCACGTAGCGGTCGATCATGTAGACGACCGGCTCGGCCACTTCCTCGCCGATGTGCTCGAACGTGTACACGCCTTCCTGCACGATGACGTCGCGCACTTCCAGCCCGTCCTTCGTGGCCGACATCTTCGCACGTTCGCGCTTGGTGAGTGCGGCGACCTCGGAGGCGTCGTGCACCGTCATCACGCCGCGCCCGTCGGTGCCGGCGTCGGACTTGATGACCACGTAGGGCTTTTCGGTGATGCCGTACTCGCGGTACTTCTTGGCGATCTTCTTGAGTACCGCGTCGATCGACGTGGCCAGTTGCTCCTCGCCCGTGCGCGCCTCGAAATCGACGTTTTCCACGTGCGCGAAGTACGGGTTGATCATCCACGGATCAACGCCGACCATCTTGGCGAACTTCTTCGCCACGTCGTCATAGCAGGAGAAGTGCGTCGACTTGCGGCGCACCGCCCAGGCTGCGTGCAGCGGCGGCAGCAGGTATTGCTCGTGCAGGTTTTCGAGCACCGGCGGAATGCCGCCCGACAGATCGTTGTTCAGAAGAATCGAACACGGGTCGAAGTTCTTCAGCCCCAGGCGGCGCTGCGAGCGCTCCAGCGGTTCGAGCACGATCTTCTGGCCGTCCGCCAGCGAGATCGTGACCGGCCCGGCGATGTTCTCGTCGAAGGTGCCGAAGCGCACGTTCAGACCCGCCTGACGCATGATGGTCGCCAGGCGCGCGACGTTTTCCAGATAGAAGGCGTTGCGCGTGTGCTGCTCGGGGATCACGAGCAGATTCTTGGCGTCCGGGCAGATCTTCTCGACGGCGGCCATGGCGGCCTGCACGGCAAGCGGCAGCACTTCCATCGGCAGACAATGGAAGGCGCCAGGAAAAAGGTTGGTGTCGACCGGCGCGAGCTTGAAGCCCGCGTTGCGCAGGTCCACCGACGCGTAAAACGGCGGCGTGTGTTCCTGCCATTCGAGGCGGAACCAGCGCTCGATGGCCGGCGTCGCGTCGAGGATGCGCTGCTCCAGCTCAAGGAGCGGACCATTCAACGCCGTAACCAGATGCGGGACCATAAGGTATTACTCGCGGACAAAAGCTAGTTGATTGTAGGAAAACCGGGAGCTTAACTGGGGACGATTGCGCCCATTACAAGATGTTTTCCCTTACGTTCCATAGGGTTACTTGCCGATCCAGCGCTGCTCCACCCCGTTGCGCGCGGAACTGCCCCCGTTATCCACATCGAATATCCATTCTGAACCGCGCGCCCCATTACACGCAATGGGGCCGCACGAATTGAAGGGTCAACGGAGTAACGCTCGAATCCGCGCCTTATTCCCTCTGCAAACCGCACGCCCGAAAAAAGAAAGGGCCCGCCATGAAGGCGGGCCCAAGTCGCTGTGCTCCAGTACTGCTACTGCCACTGCTTACTGCGGTACGACACTGCCACCCCGTGCAATTTCATGCATTTATTCGACGCGCTCGCCATGCAGGATCACGTCGAGACCTTCGCGTTCTTCTTCTTCCGTCACGCGCAGGCCCATGACCATGTCGATCACCTTCAGCAGGATGAAGCTGACCACGCCGCTGTAGATCAGGGTCGTGAGCACGCCCTTGACCTGCAGGATCACGTTGCCGTCGGCGCCGCCGATGTCGTGCACCGCGAACACACCCGTCAGGATCGCGCCGATGATGCCGCCGATGCCATGCACGCCGAAGGCGTCGAGCGAATCGTCATAGCCGAACTTGTGCTTGAGCCACGTAGCCGACCAGAAGCAGACCACGCCTGCCACCACGCCGATCACGATCGCGCCCATCACGCCGACGAAACCCGAAGCCGGCGTCACAGCAACCAGACCCGCGACCGCGCCCGAAGCGATACCCAGCACCGACGGCTTGCCCTTGGCAATCCACTCCGCGAACATCCAGCCGAGCGCCGCGCATGCCGTGGCGATCTGCGTCGTGAGCATCGCGAAACCGGCACGGCCGTCAGCCGCCACGGCCGAACCTGCGTTGAAGCCGAACCAGCCCACCCACAGCATGGCCGCGCCGATCAGCGTCAGAACCAGGTTGTGCGGAGCCATGACTTCGCGGCCATAACCGACGCGCTTGCCGAGCACGAGGCAGCAAACCAGACCGGCGATACCGGCGTTGATGTGCACCACCGTGCCGCCTGCGAAGTCGAGGATGCCTGCGCTTGCCAGCCAGCCGGTCGGCTCCCACACCATGTGGGCGATCGGCGAGTAGACGATGATCGACCAGAGCGACATGAACACCAGCATCGCCGAGAACTTCATGCGGTCAGCGAACGCACCCGTGATGAGCGCCGGCGTGATGATCGCGAACGTCATCTGATAGACGAAGTACACGGTCTCCGGAATCGTCGTGGCCAGGTGGCTCACGGTCAGCGTGGTCGCCTTGTCGCCCTTGATGTAGTTCATGCCTTCAAGGAAAACGCGCGAGAAGCCGCCGATGAACGAGTTGCCCGGCGTGAACGCGAGGCTGTAGCCCACCACCGTCCAGATCACCGTGACCACGCAGGTGATGGCGAAGCTCTGCATGAGCGTCGCGAGCACGTTCTTCTTGCGGACCATGCCGCCGTAGAAGAGCGCGAGGCCCGGAATCGTCATGAACAGGACGAGTGCCGTGGAGGTCAGCATCCACGCGGTGTCGCCCGAATTGATCTTCGACGAATCGACCGAGAACGGCGCGGTCGGTGCGGCCGGTGCTGCTGCCGCGGCGGCGGCGGCCGACGCGTCAGCCGGTGCGCTGGCTGCGGCTGCTGCCGGTGCCGAAGCTGCGGCGGCCGGCGCCGATGCCGCATCGGCGGCAGGCGCGGAGGCCATGGCTGCGGCCGATGCGTCGGGTGCGGATGCCGCGGCGGGGGCGGACGCATCGTCCGCCAGTGCGGCGCCGATGCCGCCGGCCAGCAGCGAGCCGGCCATCAGCAAGGACATCAAAAGTTTGCGCATCTCGGGTTCCTCTTGTCTCTTTGTGTCGGCCAGCGTCGGCGCTTTTGCGCCTCATCTGGCCCCTGGTCGCTGTTTGTCGTTACAGG
The DNA here is from genome assembly GCF_035948235.1 of Paraburkholderia sp. GTDB lineage: Bacteria > Pseudomonadota > Gammaproteobacteria > Burkholderiales > Burkholderiaceae > Paraburkholderia. The sequence continues at coordinate 23,740 of NZ_DASZJJ010000180.1, forward strand.
GCGTCGGAGCCGGTCTCGCCGGTACGGATACGAATGACTTGCTCGATCGGCGTGACGAAAATCTTGCCGTCGCCGATCTTGCCGGTGCGGGCCGCGCGTTCGAGCGATTCGATGGCCTGGTCGACGATGTCGTCGGTCACGGCCGCTTCGATCTTCACCTTCGGCAGGAAGTCGACGACGTATTCCGCACCGCGATACAGCTCGGTATGGCCCTTCTGACGGCCGAAGCCCTTCACTTCCGTGACCGTGATCCCCGACACGCCGATGGCCGAAAGAGCCTCGCGTGCTTCATCGAGCTTGAACGGCTTGATGATTGCTGTAATCAGTTTCATGTAGTCCTCGCTGTGGTTGCTTTCATCCCGTATTCACTTCTGCAACGGGCGCCTGCGGTGCGGGTCTCGCCCCGCCGACGCACCGCGAGCCAGCCGTTGTTCGGTGCGCGGGGGGTTATTAGCAACACCCGTGCCAATTCGATCGACGCGTGATCGACGGGCTTTCTTGCGGACCTTGCGACGAAGTTCGATGCACGAAGCGCGCATCCCGTGGACAATGCCGGTCCGCGCGTCGAAGTCCGCGCCGTGCGGGCCGCCCAAGGCCCTGGCCGAACGGCCAGCGCAGGCCTTGAGCGGTAGCGAGGCCAGGCCAGAGTTGCTAGAGTGTTCTCAAGGATCAAGGCACGACCGGATCGCTTCAGATGCACGCGAATAGGCGTGAGAACGAAGCGCGGCGGGCCGTGAAGGACACACGCGGTGCCGGCCCGGCAACGCTGGACGCGCTTCACGCCTGGCACGCGGCGCGCGGTCGAACACCGCGCACCAGATGCGCACATGGCCATCAGGGGCTTCGCGGGTCTCGCACCAAGATCGATCACGATCCGGGTCGAGGCACAGTCGAAACGAAATCTGCACATTTTTTGTGCAGCGAAGGGGAAACCGAATGAAACAACCGAACGACGTATTTAACGATCTGCAGTCGAAGGTCAGCGAACTCCTGCAGAACTCGCCGGCGCGCGATGTGGAGCGCAACGTGCGCGCCATGCTCTCGCAAGGCTTTTCGAAGCTCGAACTCGTTACGCGCGAGGAATTCGACGCGCAGACGCAGGTGCTGGTGCGCACGCGCCAACGCCTGGAAGAACTCGAGCGCCGCGTGGCCGAACTCGAACAGAAACTGCCAGTGAGCGCACCGTCCACTGGCCAGTCGTCCTGATTAATTTCACCTTCCTTCGTATTCCATAGGGCAAGCGAGCCGTAACGGTTTAGCAATGGAACCGTAAAGGGGCACGCGCTTCACCAGCCTGGCGCATGCGGAAAATTGCGGCAAAGCCGCAGCAATGCTTTGAGGCATGCGCCGCCTTTCGGAGATTTCCATGTCGCTTGCCGTGGTGAAAAGCCGCGCGCCGGCTGCTGGCCGCGCGCCTGAAGTCACTGTCGAAGTTCACCTCGCTAATGGGCTGCCGTCGTTTTCCATCGTCGGCCTGCCCGACCTCGAAGTCCGCGAGAGCCGCGAGCGCGTGCGCGCCGCGCTCTCGAACTGCGGCTTCGACTTCCCCGTCCGGCGCATCACGGTCAATCTCGCTCCGGCCGATTTGCCGAAGGAGTCGGGTCGCTTCGACTTGCCCATCGCGCTGGGCATCCTCGCGGCGAGCGGGCAGATTCCCGCCGCCTCGCTCCCGGCCACGCGAGAGTTCGCGGGCGAGCTTTCGCTCACCGGGGCCGTGCGACCCATGCGCGGGGCGTTTGCGATGGCCTGCGGGACGGCGCGCGCGCATGCCTGCGCAGACGCGGCATCGCCCGAGCTCTACCTGCCCGCCGATAACGCCGCCGAAGCCGCACTCGTCCCCGGCGTGGACGTCTACGCCGTCACAGACCTGCGGGCGCTCTGCGGCCACCTCGCCCGCGCGGAGGATGCGCGCCTGAGTCCCGAACGGGCTTATCCACTCGATCCGGCAAGCTCGACGCCCGCTCCCGACATGGCCGATGTAATCGGCCAGCGCGGCGCACGGCGCGCGCTCGAAGTGGCGGCGGCGGGCGGCCACCATTTACTGATGGTCGGGCCGCCAGGCGCTGGCAAGTCGATGCTCGCAGCACGCCTCCCAGGCCTGCTGCCGCCAATGAGCGACGAAGAAGCGCTAGCCAGCGCCGCGCTGCTGTCGGCCAGCGCGATCGGATTTTCACCGCAGCAGTGGCGGCGTCGGCCGTTTCGCGCCCCACATCATTCGTCGAGCGCGGCGGCGCTGATCGGCGGGCGCAACCCTCCGCAACCCGGCGAAATCACGCTCGCGCATCTGGGCGTCCTGTTTCTCGACGAGTTGCCGGAATTCGACCGGCATGTTCTGGAGACGTTGCGCGAGCCGCTGGAAGCCGGCTCGATCACCATTTCGCGCGCGGCCTGGCAAACCGACTTTCCCGCCGCGTGCCAACTCGTCGCTGCGATGAACCCCTGCCCGTGTGGCTGGCGCGGCGATCCGTCGGGGCGCTGCCGTTGCACGCCCGAAGGCGCAGCGCGATATCGGCGCAAGCTGTCCGGACCGCTGCTCGACCGTATCGACATCCAGATCGAGCTGCCGGCGCTACCGCCCGCCGAACTGGCCTCGCGCGCCGCCACGCCCGGCGAGCCGAGCGCCTTGATTGCCGCGCGCGTGGCGGCGGCACGCAGGCGCCAGCTGGCCCGCCAGCGCAAAACCAACCGCGAGTTGAGCGGCCGCGAAACCGACGAAGTCTGCCGCCCGGATAGCGCAGGCGAGGCGTTGCTGCGCGAAGCGGGCGAGCGCTTCGGGTGGTCGGCGCGCGCGTACTATCGCGCGCTCAAGGTCGCGCGCACGATCGCGGACCTGGCTGGAGCCGCGATGCCCGAGGCCGCGCATGTGGCGGAAGCGGTGCAGTATCGGCGGGCTTTCAGCGATCAGTAGTGCGGATTAATCGGGCGGACTAATCGGGCCGCTTCTGCGCACGTCGTGATGCCTCGTTGCGCGTCACGCGAACGCCTCTCGTTACGCCGTCAATCCAGCCATTTAGCCGGCCAGCGTGCGCGAAAAACCTGCGCCGCGCCGCCCGCTCAATCCGTCTGATGGATCAATAATTCGAAGTCAAGACTTGACTTATGCACACTTCGTTGTATTGGCAGCCTTTTGAGATACGATTCGCATTTCGCGACGATTCAAAACGCAAGTCATTGATTCTTCTGCATTTCATAAAAACACCAGAAGCCGCCAAAACTAACAAAAAGCCCACAGCACGGCCTTTTGCGGGCGTCGGCGCCGTGTTACCCACAAAGTTATCCACAACACCTGTGGGTAACCCGTAAACCCTCAATCAAATCCAACAGATAGCTCGTAAACCCAGGAGAGCACTTTCACTTTGACGCGCAAAAGGCTGTGCAATTTGCCGCGTTAGCGTTCAGACGCTCGGCTCTCCTCAATACAGTTTGAACGATTGGAAGAACTGATCGACTTGTTCGGCCGCGGGCTGTTCGCGTCCCACGATTGCGAGCTGGTAAGCATGCGTTCCCTTCGCGACGAGACGGGCGTGAATGGTGCGCGCTTCTTCGTTCGCTCCAGCCTTGCCCGCAAGCTCCATATCGAAGCCCGGCACGCTGCCGCCGGCCGCGAGCGGTACGGCGACGCCATGAGCGTCGGGCGGCACGCCGACATTGCGGGCGAGGCCGTCGCGCAGAAAGGTCAGCGCCTTCTGTTGCGTGGCCGGCTGCGCATCGGGCAAATCAAGCGTGCCGATCACGAAGACCGCGCCGCGCACTTCGGCGGTCTGCATGTGCATTTGCATCGGCATGCCGTCCACGTCGATGCTGCGCGCGTCGGAGCCGGGCTTGGCGGGCATATCGACGCTGTAGCCGTTTGCGTTGTTTGAAATCGTGCGCCAGTCGTAAGTCGGCGAGCAGGCGATGAGTGCGCTGGAAACCGCGGCTAACAGCGCGCTCGCGGCCAGCGGACGTAGGGACGATGACAGGATTCGCGAGCGAACAGTATTAAGCGCGTCTCTGGACATGAGATCCGTGATTGGGGCAAAAAAAGGGCGAAATCAGACCGTGAAATGAAAGGGCGCAATAGCGTCGGCCATTATCCTGCGAGCGCGCCTGCGCGTGCCGTCGCAACCGCTATGCCGGGAAATTCGGCGCTACAATGTTCGCCCGAGCCATTGCGAGATAGACTGGCTCAGCCAGATCAGCAACGTTGCGCGCCCGTCGGCGCCTGAGGCTTCACCCATGTCCGCATCGCAGAACACCCCGAAAGCGCGCACCGGCGCCATTCGAAACATCGCCGCAGCGATCGTCGTCGTCGCTATTGCCGTGGCCGGCTACTTCGCCTTCTTCGGCAGCCAGCAGCGCGTGCCCGACGCGACCTTCACGCTGCTGTCGGGCCAGAAGGTCTCCACCGCCGACCTCAAGGGCAAGGTCTATCTGATCAACTTCTGGGCGACGAGCTGCGCCACCTGCATGCAGGAAATGCCGCAGATGATCCAGACCTATAACCGCTTCAAGGGTGATGGCCTGGAATTCGTCGCCGTGGCGATGAACTACGATGCGCCGATGTACGTCGCCAACTACGCACAGACGCGTCAGTTGCCCTTCAAGGTGGCGATGGACGATGGATCGGCGGCGAAGCAGTTCGGCAACGTGCAGCTCACGCCCACGACCTTCGTGGTCGATCGCAACGGCAAGATCCTCAAGCGCTACGTCGGCGAGCCGCAGTTCGCGGAACTCGACCAACTGCTGAAGAAAGCGCTGTCGACGTAAGCGCACGCACCCAAATAAAAAACGGCAGCGAATTTCGCTGCCGTTTTGCTTTTTAGCCGCCCTCACCCGCGCGTGTCGCTCTCCTGACGCGCAACCAGCCCGTAACGCCGGATCTTCTCGTACAGCGTGGCCTTGGCCATCTGCAGGCGCTCGGCAGCCTGGGCGACTGCGCCGTGCGTCTGCTGCAGCGCATCGGCGATCAGCGCGCGCTCGTACTGCTCGACGCGCTCCTTGAGCGGCAAGGCATCGTCGGCGCCGGCCTGCGAGGGCGGCGCGACATCGTCGGGAATCCCTAGTACATAACGATCCGCCGCGTTGCGCAGCTCGCGCACATTGCCAGGCCAGTCGCGCTGCGCGAGGCGCATGCGGTCGCGCTCGGTCAGCAGCGGCGCGGGCCGCTGGTAGCGTACCGCCGCGTCCAGCAGAAAATGCTCGAACAGCGGCACGATGTCCTCGCGACGCTCGCCCAGCGGCGGCAGCGCAATCGTCACCACATTCAGCCGATACAGCAGGTCGCGCCGGAACGTCCCCGCCGCGACGTGTTCATTCATGTCGCCCTTGGCCGCCGCAACCACGCGCAGATCGACGCGCACCGGCTGGTTCGAACCCAGCCGCTCCAGCACACCGTCCTGCAGCACACGCAGCAGCTTCACCTGAAGCGCGAGCGGCATGCTCTCGATCTCGTCGAGAAAGAGCGTGCCGCCCGCCGCATGTTCGAGCTTGCCGATCCGCCGTTTGGCCGCGCCCGTGAAAGCGCCCTGCTCGTAGCCGAACATCTCCGATTCGAACATCGGCTCGGGCAGCGCGCCGCAGTTCACCGCCACGAAAGGCTTGTCGCGGCGCGGCGACAGCTCGTGCAGACTGCGCGCGATCAGTTCTTTGCCCGCGCCCGTGTCGCCGTTGATGAGCACGGACGCATCCGTGGGCGCCACGTTCGCGATCAGGCGGCGCACCTGCTCGATCGCCGGGCTCTTGCCGATGATGCGCGGCGCGAGCGTGTTCTGCCCCGCCAGTTCGCGGCGCAGCGCAAGGTTTTCGAGCATCAGCGTGCGGCGCTCCAGCGCCCGGCGCACGGTCTCGATCAGCCGCTCCGAAGCAAAGGGCTTTTCGATGAAGTCGTAAGCGCCGTCGCGCATCGCCTGCACCGCCATCGAGATATCACCGTGGCCGGTCACGAGGATCACCGGCACATCCGGCGCGCGCTCGTGACACTGCGCGAGCAGGTCCAGCCCGCTCATGCCCGGCAGGCGGATATCGCTCACCACGATGCCCGGAAAGCCCGCATCGACGAGCGGCAACGCGGCTTCGGCATTGGCGTAGCCGGTGGCTTCGAAGCCGGCGAGTTGCAAGCTCTGCACGCCGGCGCGACGCACCAGTTCGTCATCCTCGATATAGAGCACCCGGCCGGGCGTTGAACTGACCATGTTCGTTTGTCTTCCTTGTTGTTTCTGGTGCCGATAAGGCTTTGCTGCGCGGCTTCAATGCTACGCGCGCGGCGCATCGACCACGCTGCCCGCCGCATTCACGCGCGAGCGCCGCAACGTCAGCACGAACACCGCACCGCCGTTGCACGCGTCGCCCCCGGCATTGTGCGCAGCCAGCGTACCGCCGCAGTCACGCGCAATCGACGAGGAAATCGCCAGGCCCAACCCCAGCCCCTGCCCCATCTCCTTCGTCGTGAAAAACGGCTCGAAGAGGCGCGGCATGACATCGGCGGGAATCCCCGGCCCATTGTCGCGCACCGAGATTTCCAGTGTCGCCGGCAGCGCCCGCACGTCGATGACGATGCGCGGCCCAGGCAAACCCGCCACCGCGTCGAGCGCATTGCCGATCAGGTTGATGAGCACCTGTTCGAGCCGCAGATCGTCGCATTGCGCGATCAGTTCGGGATACTCACCATGCGGATCGAGTGCAACGCTCGCGGCATCGCCATCGGTGAGCGTGAGTTCGACGCACACGCCTTCGAGCCGCTTGCCCAGCAGCGCCAGCGCATTGCGCACCGCACGCGCCACCGGCGAGCGCTGCCCGCGCGGTTTCGCGCGCCCGACGAACAGCTTGAGCTGATTGACGATCTTGCCCATGCGCTCGGTGAGCGAGCCGATCGCCTCCAGATTTTCGTGCGCCGCGTCGTACTGGCCGCGCTCCAGAAACACGCGCGTGTTGTCCGAAAAGCTGCGCAGCGCGGCCAGCGGCTGATTCAGTTCGTGCGTGATGCCCGCCGCCATTTGCCCGAGCGCGGCCAGCTTGCTCGCCTGTATCAGCTCGTCCTGGGTCGCGCGCAATTCCTGTTCGGTGCGCGTGCGCTCGGCGACTTCGCGTTGCAGGCGCTCGTTGGCCTGGGAGAGATCGGCGGTGCGCTCGGCCACGCGGTCGTTGAGCATCGCGTAGGCCTTTTGCAGCATTGCGCGGCTCTTCACCACTTCGCGCACGCGCGCGCGACGCATGCGCCAGTAGAAGCCCAGCAGGCACAGCGACACATAGCCGAAGCCCGTCATGATGGTGGCGTTGCGGGTGGCGTCGAGCACCGGCGCGACCGGCGACATCGTCACCAGATGCCAGTCCGGTTCGCCCAACGAGCGGCGCGTCTCCAGATAGCGCGGCGCGCGCAGGCCGCTGCCGATGCGCACGATATCGGCGTCGCCTTCCAGCACGCGCTCGACGCTTGCGGGCAGCGGCGCGATGTCCTGGCGCGCGTACTGGCGCGTCTGGTCGATCGAGGCGACGATGTCGGTCGGCAGCGGCCGCACCGTGCGGTACTTCCAGGCGGGCACGGACGACAGAAAAATCACGCCGTGATCGTCGGTGACGAGCAGCGGCTCGGAGGCGTCGGTGCCCGGAAACCATTCGAGATTGAGCTTCACCACCGCCACGCCGACGATCTGGCCGTTGCGCCGCACCGGCTGCGAGATGTAGTAGCCCGGATCGCGCGAGATCGTGCCGATGCCGAAAAAACGACCCACGTCGCCCTTCGCCGCTTCGATGAAATACGGCCGGAAGCGGTATTCGACGCCCACGAAGCTGTCCGCGCCGCGCCAGTTGCTGGCCGCGATGCAGATGCCGTCGGCGCGGATGATGTAGGTGGTCGTCGCGCGTGCGTGGCGGTTCACGTCTTCCAGATAGCGGTTCGCGGCGGCCACGCGTGCGGGATTGGGATCGGCCAGCGCGTCCTGCACGAGCGGATGCGCGCCCACCAGATAGGGCAGCGATTCGTAGCGCTCCAGCGTGCTCTTGAGCGCGGCGGTGGTGCGGTCGCCGCGCACCGCCGCGTTCTGGCGCAGCGCGTCGATGCCGGTCTGCCAGGCGAGCGTCCACACGAGCGCGCACACGAGTGCGAGCCCGATGGCGAGCGCGAAAAGCAGCAGGAGACGGCGCGTCACGGATGAAGCTTCCGGATGATCGAGCGGGGATGGGTGGGATTGTGGCACACGCATACCGCGCGAGGCGGCCGATCGTGGAGGGCGGTGAGCGCCGGGAAAACAGGAGGGAATTAGCGGGCGGCACATCGCAGGGGAACAACGCACCGTCCAACGGCTTGCGCCGCTTACTGCCGGTACAACGGGTACAGCAGGTACAACCGGTACGACAGCTATTCGTCAGACGGCGCGCACACAACGCGCCGCCCGGCCACGCAGACTTACACGCCCGCGCTTTCCTTCACTTCAGAAGACTCGCCCGCCAGCACGGCGCGCAGCTTGTTGCGATCGAGTTCCTTCTCCCATGCCGAAACGACCACCGTCGCCACGCCGTTGCCGACGATGTTGGTCAGCGCGCGGCACTCGCTCATGAAGCGGTCGATGCCGAGAATCAGCACCATGCCCGAGAGCGGAATGGTCGGCACCACGGCCAGCGTCGCCGCCAGCGTGATGAAGCCCGCGCCGGTCACGCCGCTGGCGCCCTTCGAGGTCAGCATCGTCACGGCGAGCAGCGTGAGCTGCTGCGTCCACGTGAGATCGGTGTTGGTCGCCTGGGCGATGAAGAGCACCGCCATCGTCATGTAGATGTTGGTGCCGTCGAGGTTGAACGAATAACCGGTCGGCACCACGAGGCCCACCACCGAGCGCGAGCAGCCAAGGCGTTCGAGCTTCTGCATCAGTTGCGGCAGCGCCGATTCCGACGAACTCGTGCCCAGCACGATCAGCAGCTCTTCCTTGATATAGGAAACAAAGCGGATGATCGAGAAGCCGACGAAGCGCGCAATCGCGCCCAGCACGACCAGCACGAACACAATCGAGGTCAGATAGAACGTGCCGATCAGCTTGAGCATCGGCAGGAGCGAGCCCACGCCGTACTTGCCGATGGTGAAGGCCATCGCGCCGAACGCGCCAATCGGCGCGAGCTTCGTGACGATCTTGACCACGCCGAACAGCACGCCCGACAGACCGTCGATCAGATCGGTCACCACGCGGCCGCGCTCACCCAGTTGCGCCAGCACCGCGCCGAACAGCATCGCGATCAGCAGGATCTGGAGGATCTCACCCTGCGCGAACGCCGAGAAGATCGTGTCCGGAATGATGTGCATCAGGAAGTCGACCGAACTCTGGCCATGCGCCTTTTCGGCGTAGCTGGCCACGGCCTTGGCGTCGAGCGTGCTCACGTCGACGTTAAAGCCCGCGCCCGGCTTGAGCACGTGCGTGGCGATCAGGCCCAGCACCAGCGCGAAGGTCGAAACGATCTCGAAGTAGAGCAGCGCCTTGCCGCCCACGCGGCCCACCTTCTTCATGTCCTCCATGCCGGCGATGCCGGTCACGACGGTACAGAAGATGATCGGGCCGATCACCATCTTGATGAGCTTGATGAAGGCGTCGCCGAGCGGCTTCATGTCGATGCCGATGGCCGGCCAGTAATGGCCGAGAACCACGCCGACGACGATCGCCACGATCACCTGGAAGTAGAGGACTTTGTGGAGAGGTTTCTTCACTTTGGGTGCCTGCAATGAGTTAAGCCGATGGCCGCGCTTTTCGAGCGCCATGCCGCGACAGGTCGAAACGGGGAATCAGCGAAACCGGCAGAGGTAATCGGACATCGGCTGTCTCCTGTCGACCAGAGTTGCCGCTTTAGCGGCTTACTCTGGTCCCATGCATCGCTGCTTTTTTATGTCGCGGCCGGGGGTTGGCCGCGCGCTCTTATTTGCAAGGTTGATGCCAGCGGCGCAATGCCGCGCCAGCCTTGATTTACAAGGCTTTTGCCGAAGTGCGGAAAGCGCGCAATCTGGATTTCCAGAAATGCGGAATGAATGCGTCCGGGAATCCGGAACGGCAGACGCCAAAGCAGACGCAAAAAAGCCCGCGCAAGGCGGGCTTTTTCAGATCAGGCAGAAACCTGCGCGGCGGCTTTAGACCACGCCCGCGCCGTGCGCCTGCAGATCGGCGTGATAGCTCGAACGCACCATCGCGCCAACGGCGGCGTGCGTGAAGCCCATCTTGTACGCCTCTTCCTCGTACATCTTGAAGGTGTCCGGGTGGACGTACGAACGCACCGGCAGGTGGTGCTCCGACGGCTGCAGATACTGGCCGATCGTGAGCATGTCGACGTCGTGCGCGCGCAGGTCGCGCATCACCTGGAGGATTTCTTCCTCGGTTTCGCCCAGACCCACCATCAGGCCCGACTTGGTCGCGACTTCGGGATGCAGCGCCTTGAAGTCCTTAAGCAGCTTGAGCGAGTGCGCGTAGTCCGAACCCGGGCGCGCTTCCTTGTAGAGGCGCGGCACCGTTTCGAGGTTGTGGTTCATCACGTCGGGCGGCGCGGCGTTCAGGATGCCGAGCGCACGGTCCAGACGGCCACGGAAGTCGGGCGTAAGGATTTCGATGCGGGTTTCCGGCGAATGCTCGCGCACCTGGCGGATACATTCGACGAAGTGGCCGGCGCCGCCGTCACGCAGGTCATCGCGGTCGACGCTCGTGATCACGACGTACTTGAGCTTGAGCGCGCCGATGGTGCGCGCGAGGTTGCCCGGTTCTTCCGGATCGAGCGGATCGGGACGGCCATGGCCCACGTCGCAGAACGGGCAGCGGCGCGTGCACTTGTCGCCCATGATCATGAACGTGGCCGTGCCCTTGCCGAAGCATTCGCCGATGTTCGGGCAGCTCGCTTCCTCGCACACCGTATGCAGGTTGTGCTCGCGCAGGATGTTCTTGATTTCGTAGAAGCGCGAGTTGCCCGTGGCCGCTTTCACGCGGATCCAGTCGGGCTTCTTGAGCTTCTCGATGGGAATGATCTTGATGGGAATGCGCGCGGTCTTGGCCTGCGCTTTCTGCTTCGCGGTGGCGTCGTACGGAACGGCGTCGGCACCGGAGTTCGCCGTGGGATTCACTGCGGGGTTGGCAATCACGTCAGTCATGCTTTCGATCCAGTCAGGCCGCCGGGGAACGCCAGCCTGCGGTTGTGGCGGTTGCCCGCCGTCAGACCGCGCGAGCGGCCGGGTCCACGGCGGCCGCTTCGGCCGCGGGGTCTGCGACAGCCGCTTCGGCTGCCGGAAGAGTTTCTGCTTGCGCTGCCTGCCTGGCGGCCTGCGCGGTGGCATGTTCAGCCAGGTTCGCTTCGAGCCGCGCCGCCAGCGTCTGCGCCGCTTCGCGCCACGTCGCGCGCGCGCCGAGCGTCGCCATATCGACGGTTTCAAGGCCCGCGTAGCCACAAGGATTGATCGCGAGGAACGGGCTCAGATCCATCGACACATTCAGGCTCACGCCGTGGTAGCTGCAGCCGTTGCGGATCTTCAGGCCCAGCGCGGCGACCTTGGCGCCACGGTGGGCCGCGCTTGCGCCCGGGGCGTCATCTGGCACGTAAATGCCGGGCGCGCCGTCCTTGCGCTCACCGGCGAGATTATACGCCGCCAGTGTTTCGATCACGGCCTGCTCGATGAGCGTGACCAGCTCGCGCACCATCAGTTTCCGGCGGCGCAGATCGAGCAGCAGATAGGCCACCACCTGCCCCGGCCCGTGATACGTGATCTGGCCGCCACGGTCGATCTGCACGAGCGGAATGCCGCTATTGGCGATCAGCAGATGTTCGGGCTTGCCGGCCTGGCCGAGCGTAAAGACGGGCGGGTGTTCGACCAGCCAGATTTCGTCGGGCGTGTGCTCGTCGCGTTGCGCGGTGAACTCGCGCATGGCGTCGAAACTGGTCTGGTAGGCCTCGGTGCCGCGCCAGCGCATGACAACGGGCGCGATGACGGGGTCGGAGTGATTGGACGGGGATGAAACCGGGGTGGCGCACATGATTTCCGGAGTTTACCGAAAACGGGACAAGCGCGCCGAGGTCTGCGACGAACGGTATCTTGCGCATATCGAGAAAAACAGAACGGGCGCCTCATCCGGTGAGCGCCCGCCCCCATGCAATTTCAGACAGTGCGCCAGCCGTCGCCCGCATGCAGCCCGACGCGCGCCGCCTGCCGTGCGGCCCAGTCGAGTGCGCGCTCGCCAATGCGCGAAGGCGTGGCGAACGCCACCCACGCCGCCGCACCCTTTTCCGCGCCGATCCACAGACGCTCGCCGCGCCGCAAACGCAGCGTGTGGCCCGGCTCCAGCCAGTAGTCGGCGGTATCGTCGCTGCGCGTGACCCACACCGCGCCGCAGTGCACCGTCAGCCGCGTGCTGCGCGACACGCGCACCGATGCGACTTGATTTGCCTCGACTTCGAACGTGATATCTGAAGAAATTTCTCTCATTTCAGCCTCCGAAGGCCCTGCTCTGATGGCTACAATCGTAGACAACACAAGGGATCGGGCAAAACGATCATTTTTCACGGCTATGTGAGAAAAAGTACGATGGACCTGCGCACACTACCGGCGCTCAACGCGCTCAAGGCCTTCGAAGCCGCCGCCCGCCACGAAAGTTTTTCGCGCGCCGCCGACGAACTCTTCGTCACCCACGGCGCGGTCAGTCACCAGATTCGCGCGCTCGAAGCGGAACTGGGCGTGTCGCTGTTCGCGCGCGACGGCAAGCGCGTGCGTCTGACCGACACGGGGCGCCGCTACGCCGGCCAGGTGCGCGACGCGCTCGGCCAGCTTGCGCACGCCACCCAGGAAATCCGCGCGGGCGACCGCGACCGGCGTCTGGTCGTGTCGATGCTGTCGTCGTTCGCGGCGCGCTGGGTGACGCCGCGCATCGGCCGCTTTATCGAGGCCCATCCGCAGTGGGATGTGGAGCTGCAATCCACCAATTCGCTCACCGATTTCGCGCGCGACGACGTGGATGTGGCGATCCGCTTTGGCTACGGCCACTATCCGGGTCTGCACGCCGAACTTTTACTCGACGAAATCTTCTTCCCGGCCTGCTCGCCCGATTTCCGCGACGGCAAGCTGCCGGCGGACCCGCGTGAAATGACCAGGCTGCCGCTTTTGCGCTCCGACGACGAACTCTGGCGCCCGTGGTTCGACGCCGCCGGCATGCAGGACATGCCCGAGCCCAAGCGCGGCGTGCTCTATCAGGATTCGTCGAACCTGCTGCAGGCCGCGATGGACGGCCAGGGCATCGCGCTGGTGCGCCGCTCGCTGGCGATGCACGAGATCACGCGCGGGCGCCTGGTGCGCCTCTTCAAGGACATCGACGGGCCCAGCCCGTGGCGCTACTACCTCATCAGCACGCCGCAGCGTTTGCAGACCGAACGCGTGCAGGCGTTTCGCGCGTGGGTATTCGACGAAGTCGCGCGTTTCCGCCGCCTTTACGAGGACGCCTGCGAAGCCGGACCGCTGATGACAGCCGCGGCAGCCGCCTTGCGCGCCAGCGAAGGCGATACGGTCTAAAATCGCCAATGAAAAAGGGCCGCCCGAAAGCAGCCCTCTTCACACGACTCGACGGCTCGCGTCAGTCTTTACAGCACGATCTTCACCATCGGGTGACCGGTAAGCGCGCGGTAGATATCGTCCAGATGCGCCTGGCTCGTCGTGCGCACCGTCACCGTGAGGCCGGTGTAGTTGCCACCGCTCGACGGGCGCTTTTCGATGGTCTTTTCGTCGAAATTGCCGTCGAATTCGCGCAGCACCGCGATCATGGTCGATTCGAATTCCGGATGCGTCTTGCCCATCACCTTGATAGGGAAATCGCAGGGGAATTCGATCAGCGATTCTTTGGCTTCGGCGTTTGCGCCGATCACTTGTGTTGCAGTCATTTTTCCACTTCCTGTAGCGTGTTTCGCGTGGCTCGCCGGGTCTCACGCACCGCGCGCGCCTCACGCGCTTTCGCACGCTGATAAGCCTCGTAGAGCGCGGCATAAACCGGCCCCGGTTTGCCATTGCCCACCGCCGCGCCGTCGAGCGCGACCACGGGCAAAATTTCCTTGGTCGCCGAGGATACCAGCAGTTCGTCGGCGCTGCGCAGCGTCGCTTCGTCGATCTCGCGCGCCTCGAAGCGCAGGCCGCAATCCAGCGCCAGCTCCTCGATCAACCCGTAACGGATGCCTTCGAGGATCTTGTTGCTGCGTGGCGGCGCGTAGAGCGCGCCGTCCTTCACGATCCACACGTTCGACGACGACGCCTCGGTCAGCCAGCCGTCACGCAACTGGATCGTCTCGAACACGCCGTGTTCGACGGCGTTCTGCGCCATCAACACATTGCCGAGCAGCGAAGTCGCCTTGATGTCGCAATTGAGCCAGCGGCGGTCTTCGGCCGTCACGCAGGCCACGCCCGCCGCGCGCTGCGCGTCGCCGGGCATCACAAGCGGATTGACCATCACGAACACCGTCGGCGTGATGCCGGCCGGAAACGCGTGGCCGCGCTTCGCGACGCCACGCGTCACCTGCACGTAGACGTTCGCATGCGCGTCGCGCGTGAGCACGCCCGCCGCTTCGTTCGCCTCGATCACCCGCGCGATCAGCGCGCGCCAGCCCGCCTCGTCGAACGGGTTGGCAATGCCAACCTTGTCGAGCGAGCGCGCCAGCCGCGCCAGATGCTGGGCGATGCGAAACGGCACGCGCACCGGCTCCCGCGCGTCGCACTCATCGCCCTCATCCCCCGCTTCGAGCACATAGACGGGCACCACTTCATAGATGCCGTCGCCGAAGATAAAACCGCGGTCGAGCACCGGCACGCGCGCTTCGGAAAGCGGCGTGAGTTCGCCGTTGAGCCAGACGATGGGCTCGGCGGCTTCGTTCGTCGTCGAAGTCGGGGACATGGGCGTGGGCTAGCTCGCGCGAGTTACTTCTTCTTGTTGAACATGAGCATCAGCGAATCCCACACGCGGCCCACGATGCCGGCCTGCGGCACCGCGTCGAGGGCGACCAGCGGGAATTGCGCGAGCACCTTGCCGTCCGCGCCGACGAACTTCGCCGTGCCGACCTGCTGGCCGTTCGCGAGCGGCGCGATCAGCGGGCTGGTGATCTCGATCTGCGGCTTGGCCTTGTCGGCCGCGCCCTTGGGCAGCGTCACGAACTGATCCTTCTTGACGCCGACCTTCACGCTGTCCGCCGCACCCTTGTAGACGCGCGGCGTGGCGACGGCCTGGTTCGCGCCGTAGATGCGCGTGGTGTCGTAGGCGCTATAGCCGTAGTTGAGCATCTTCAGGCTGTCCTGCACCCGGTCGTGCTCTTTCTGCTCGCCCATCATCACCGAGACCAGACGGCGATCGCCGCCGCCCGCCATCGGACGCTTGGCCGATGCGATCAGGCAGTAGCCCGCAGCTTGCGTGTGGCCGGTCTTCAGACCGTCGACCGTCGGGTCGATCCACAGCAGGCGGTTGCGGTTCGGCTGCTTGATGTTGTTGTACTTGAACTCCTTCACCGAGAAGATGCTGTAGTACTCGGGATAGTCGCGGATCAGGCGCGCGGAGAGCGTGGCGAGGTCGCCGGCCGTGGTGTAGTGATTCGGGTCGGGCATCCCGTTCACGTCGGCGAAGTGCGTGTGCGACATGCCGAGCTTCTGCGCTTCGGCGTTCATCATGTTGACGAAGTTCGACTCGCTGCCGCCGACCAGTTCGGCCAGCGCGATGGCCGCGTCGTTGCCCGACTGGATGATCATGCCGTAGACCAGATCGTGCACGGACACCGGCTTGTTCGCCTCGATGAACATGCGCGATTCGTCGGTCTTCACGCGGCGCACAGCTTCGCTCGGCGTGACGATCTGCTCCATCGAAATCTTCTTGGTCTGCAGCGCCTCGAACGTGAGGTACGCGGTCATCAGCTTGGTGAGCGATGCCGGTTCGACGCGTTCGTCGGCGTTGCCCGAAGCAAGCACCTGATTGGCGGTCGCATCGACCAGCACCCACGAGCGGGCATTCACTGCGGGCGGGGGCACCTGCGCGAAGGCCGATGCGCTCGCGAGCAGCGTAGCGCCGAGCGTGAGGGTACGAACGATGGAGGGAGAAACGAAGGAGGACTGCTGGCCGTTGGAGAGAAAACGCATAGGTTCAGGTCGGACGGGATTGGGGTCAGGACGAACGGTGCGCGCCATGCGGCGCACAGTCGGGTGAGCCGGATTGCGGCGCCTCGCTCACGCGCCAGGACTCAAGTCCAGACGGGCGCGGCTGCCGCAAAAAGAGCGCTCATTATACGCGCCACGTAGAGGCGATTTTTGTTGAAGCCACTCGTTTAAGCGTACCTGTCGTGCATTTTTCACGCGTCGCGAATTGTGCGCTCGTGTTTTTCGGTGTGCTTCTCAAGTTTTCTCAAGAATGGCTGACGATCGCGTTCGCGCAGCAAACGCGCGCCTTGCAGCAGGCGCGCGCGGCGGCAATGACGCTCGCTTAAGACTCAGCGCCAGGCGTCGACGATGATGCGTTTGAGAACGTGCAGCTTGCGATGCAGGAAGTGTTCTGCCCCCGGAATTACGACGATCGGCAATTCCTGCTCGCGCGCCCATTCGTACACCGAGAGAATCGGCACGGTGTCGTCGAGTTCGCCGTGAATCACGAGCGTGTCCTCGCGCACGGGCGCGACTTCCCAGCGGCTCGTCGCCGTGCCGACGAACACCATGCGCTCGATTGCGCCGCCCGCTTCCTGATAGCGCTTCGCGACGTGCGAGAGCACGAAGGTGCCGAACGAAAAGCCCGCGAGCACCAGCGGCACATCGCCCTGACCTGGCTGCGCGCGCATGTGCTTGAGCAGTTCGAGCAGATCGTCCTGCTCGCCGATGCCGTTGTCGTGCGTGCCGTCCGTCGTACCCACGCCGCGAAAATTCGAGCGATAGACCACGTAGCCCAGTTGCACAAGCGTGCGCGCGAGCGTCTGCGCGACCTTGTTGTCCATCGTGCCGCCAAAGAGCGGATGCGGATGTGCGACCAGCGCGATGCCGCGCACGGGCGTGCCCGCGTCCGGCCGGTCGAGCGCGCATTCGATCTTGCCGACCGGGCCGTCGATATGAAACTTCTCGGTTTGTGCGTTCATCGTTCTGCGGTTTTTTTACGTTGTACGGGCACCCGGACTGAAATCAGACTTCCTGGCGATCGATCATCAAACGCTCGACCACCTGGCCGTTCTGCAGATGCGAAACGACGATTTCGTCGATGTCGCTTTCGTCGATGTAGGTGTACCAGGTGCCTTCGGGATAGACCACCATGACGGGGCCTTCCTCGCAGCGGTCGAGGCAGCCCGCCTTGTTGATGCGCACCTGGCCCGGGCCCGCGAGGCCCAGTTGCTTGACGCGCTTTTTCGCGTACTCCTGCATCGCCTGGGCGTTGCAGCTCGCGCAGCTCGGACGCTCGGCGCCGGGATCGCGCTGGTTCAGGCAGAAGAAAACGTGGTGCTTGTAGAAGGAATCGGTCATGGCGTGGGGTACCGGTGGGGACGGGGGAAGCCGAAGCGGCGCGGCCTGCGCGATACGGCGGCTGCCTGCCGTGTATGGGGGATGCGGTCGATTATAGCGAGCGCAGCGCGATCGTTCCCGGCCTGGCGTAGGCGTTGCCGCTCAGCGCGTTGACGTCATGGTTGCCGCGCCCGCGCGCGCCGGGCGAGCCAGGCGCGCTCCAGCGAAAACGCCGTCCAGCCGAGCGCGGCCCACGGCCAGGTCCAGGCGAGCCAGCGCGCGAGACCATTGAAATGCAGATAGCGGCCCTGGCGCCAGTCAGCCAGCACGACATCGAAATACGGATTCACGGGCAACAGGTTCACCAGCACGAGCGCGACCGCCAGCGCCGCGGTGGCCGCCGCCGCACGCGCCGTGCGCGGCAGACGCAGCGCCAGAAACGCGGCTAGCGTGCCCCACACGAGGCCCGCGAGCGCGCCCGGCGTCGCCCAGTCGAACAGCAGGCCGCTTTGCGATTGCAGGAAGGTCGCGCCCGCCTTCACCACCACCGTGATTGCGAGCAGCAGCACGATGAGCCGCGCACGCGGCGCGCGCTCGCGCATCGGCAGCGAGGCGAAGGCCGCCGCGCCGAACAGGTTCAGCGTCGTCACGAGCGCTTCCCAGTCGCTCTCGGGCAGGCGCGCGACCAGCGCATCGGGCAAGGTGCGCAGATGCCAGGCGGCGGGCGTCCACGCAAGCACGGCGTCCTGCATCGACGCGTCGAAGCGCTGCCAGAGCGCGCGCGGCCAGTCGCCCATGCCGAAGAGGCGCGGCGCGGGAAACATGGTCGCGAACGGCCAGAGCGCGGCCAGTACCATCAGCGCCCCGGCGTCGCGCTCGAACCAGCGAAAGCGCAGCCGCCGCAGGAAGCCGCGCTCCAGCAGCGCGCCGGTGAACGGCGCCGCGAGCGCCGCGCCCAGCAGCGCCCCGAGCGCATTGGTGGCGAGATCGAGATTGGACGCCACGCGCGTGGGCAGATACGTCTGCACCGCCTCCATGACGCTGGAGAGCAGCGTACCGCCGAGCGTCGCCAGCGCCACCGCCAGCAGCCCGCGGCAGCGCGGCCACACGGCGAGCACCGCCAGCGCACCGAACGGCATATAGCCGAGCACGTTGGTGACGACGTCGAAAACGGTCCAGTAGCGCGGAAACGGATCGCCGAGATACGCAAAGGGACTCAAGCCAAGCGAGCGCCAGCCCGAAAACGGATACCAGGAGCCGTAGACGATCAGCGCCGCGTACAGCGCGAAGGACTGGCGCGAGAGCGTGGAGCCGTGGCGCGGCAGCGCCTCGGGCGCGCGGGCTTCGCGCTCGCCGCTGGGGGAAACATCGGGGGAGGGATTGGACGTGCTGTCGCCGCTCATTTCACTACTCTTGCCGCCACCCGCCACGTGCGGCGAGTGCGGCGCACCTCAAGGCGTGCCGGCCAGCGCCTGCCCGCTTAACCACGTGCCGATCTGGCCCGCGAAATCGTCGCTCGCCGCGCGCAGCGCAGCAGCACCGCCCGCCGCGTCGGGCGAGCTGGCCGGGGCGCGTGCGATGAACGAGCGCTGCGCAATGACCTTGCCGCCCTGCATCAGCGTGGCGCGCGCGGCCAGCACGCCGGAACTGGACGTCGCGCTGTCGAACACCTGTTCGAACTCATTCAACTCGACTTTGAGCATGGGTGCGGGCACGGCGTCGGCGCCGGAGAGCACCGTCGCACGCGAAGCCAGCGAGGAGCGCAGACGCTGCGTGAGCAGGCGCGCGGGCGACATGGCCCAGCGGCTGTTGGCGTAGCGGCTTTCGCGCTGGGCGTCGCCGCTGATGCGGTAGAGGATGCCGTCGTTATCGAGCGGCGGCGGCGCGCTCACCTCGAGGACCTTGAGCGGCGGTAACGCAGGCGAGGCAGATGCAGCAGGCGCGGCCTGCGCTTCGAGCGGCCCCAAGTCGTAGCGGACATCCGTGAACGCGGCCTGGTTGCCCGCGCACCCCGCGACCAGCGTGCCGAGCGTGCTGGCAACGAGCGCGGCCAGCAAGGCGCGGCCAAGGCTCAAAAGCGGACGTGACGAAGTGGCTTGGCGTGACATGACAGATTCCTTCTGTGTGCTGCGATTGCTGCGGATTGGCTATTTTCCAGCCGCGCCTGCGGGCCACGAGAAGCCCGGCTCGCCGGGCCCCGGCGCGGGCAGCGGCGCGCCGCCGAACAGCAGGCTACGCGGGCTGGTCGTGAAGGTGCCCGCCGCGCGGTCCACCGAACGCATTGCAGAGCGCACGTCGTCGGTCAGCGAATCGACGCGCGGCAGCGTGTCGTAGCCCACCCGCGCGGAAAGCTGCGCGATCGACTCGTTCATCGACGCGAGCGCCTGCCCGGCCTGCTGAGCCGCCGTGCCGGCCTTGTTCAGATTCACCTGGAACGGGCCGTCAGGCTTGTTCACCATCGTGACGAGCTGGTTGGTCGATTGCAGCGTCTTCTGCAGATCGGCGACTGCGCCTGGCAGACGCTGGGTGGTCGGCTGCAGTTGCTGCGCGAGCACATTCACGCTGCTCGCGGCCTGCTGCAAGGTCGCGACGGTCGCCATCACCTGCTTGCGGTTGTCCTCGCTGAGCATCGCGTCCACGTCGCTGGCGATGTTGTCGAGCTTGCGCAGCAGCGCGTCGCCGCGCCGCTGGAGCTGGTCGAGCAGACCGGGGCGCAGCGGGATCTCGGCGACGCTCTTCTCCGACGACGGCAGCGGCGACAGATCGAGATTGTTGTCGTCGAGCTGCACGAAGGCGATGCCCGTCACGCCCTGCAGCGCCAGCGTGCCGAAAGTCGAGCGCGTCATCGGCGCTTTCTGGTCGATCAGTACGCGAATGCGGATCTGCCCCGGATGATTCGCGTCGAACTGGATCGACTGCACCTTGCCCACGTCGATGCCGCGATAGCGCACGGCCGCATCCGGATACAGCCCGGTCACGCTGCTGTGCGAGATCAGGTCGTAAGGCACGCGCACCCGATGATCGGCGCTAAAGAAGAAGACCGCCAGCGCGATCGCAGCCAGCAGGCCGATCGTGAAAAGACCGGCCCAGAACGCATGCGGTTTGTTTTCCATCGTCAGATTTCCTCGTTGACGGCTATTTCGATGGCCGCGGCCCGCTTTATCGTTCCCATCATGTTCAACATGGCTTCACGCCCACCGACGCCGGCGCGAGTGCCGCGGGCGGCAGCTTCGCGCGGCGCTCGGGCGGCAGCGCCTGCAGGGCGCGCCGTCCGCGCATGCCCAGAAAGTATTCGCGGATAAACGGATCGTCCACGCCGGCCGCCTCCTCCACGGGCGCGGCCACCAGCACCTTGCGCTCGGCCAGCACGGCCACGCGCGTGGACAGCGCGACCATCGCGTCCAGATCGTGCGTGACCAACACGACGGTCAGGCCAAGCGCCCGGTGCAGCGTGCTGATCAGTTCCACCACTTCGTCCGACGAGCGCGGATCGAGCCCGGCGGTCGGTTCGTCGAGAAACAGCAGTTCCGGCTCCAGCACGATCGCGCGCGCGAGACCCACGCGCTTGACCATGCCGCCCGAGAGCGCCGCCGGCATCTTCGAGGCGTGCTTGCACGGCAGGCCCACCATTTCCAGCTTGAGCATGACGATCTCGCGCAGCAGGTCGCCAGGCACCTTGCCCAGCTCCCGCACCGGCTGCGCGATGTTGTCGAACACCGACAGCGACGAGAACAGCGCGCCATGCTGGAACAGCATGCCGGTGCGCGTGCGCATGAGGCGCGCGCGCTCCGGCTCGATCGTGGCGATGTCCTCGCCGAACATCTTGATGGTGCCGGAGGTGGGCCGCTCCAGGCCGAGGATCTGGCGTATCAAGGTGGTCTTGCCCGAGCCCGATCCCCCGACGATGGTGACGATTTCGCCGCGCCGGATGTCCAGATTCAGATGCTGATGGACGATGTTGCGGCCATAGCGTTTGGTGAGATTGCGCACCTCGATGATCGGCTCGCCGATGGCCGGCAGCGGCAGGTCTTCGACGGCTTCCTTCAGCGGCGTGCTCATGGCGCCGGTCGTGTTGATCGTGCTTATCGCGCCTGCGGTGCCCAAGGTACTCATGACAGCCCCACGTTCTGGAACAGGATCGCGAACA
The DNA here is from genome assembly GCF_035948235.1 of Paraburkholderia sp. Taxonomy (GTDB): domain Bacteria; phylum Pseudomonadota; class Gammaproteobacteria; order Burkholderiales; family Burkholderiaceae; genus Paraburkholderia. Next base: position 45,306 of record NZ_DASZJJ010000180.1, read on the forward strand.
CGGCGTCGGCGAGGATCACGATGGTGATCGAGGTCACGACCGAAGTGGTCGTGCCTTCGCCGAGACTCTGCGAATTCGCCTTGATCCGAAAGCCGAAGTGACAGCCGACGATGCCCACCAGCATGCCGAACGCCACACCCTTGCCAAGACCGATCCAGAGATTCGCGATCGGCACCACGCTCGGCAGCGAGCGGATGAACCACGACATATCAATCCCAAGCACGGCCTTGGCCGCGAGCGCCCCGCCCAGCAACGCAATGATGTCGGTCCAGATCACGAGGAGCGGCATCGCCACGCCAAGCGCGATCACGCGCGGCAGGATCAGCCGCAGCCCGTGCGAAATGCCCATCACGCGCATGGCGTCGAGTTCTTCGGTCACGCGCATCACGCCAATCTGCGCCGTGATCGCCGATCCCGAGCGACCGGCCACGAGGATCGCCGCCAGCACCGGGCCGAGTTCGCGGATCACCGCAAGGCCCAGGATATTGACGATGAACTGGTTCGCGCCAAAAAGGCGCAATTGTTGCGCCGAGAGATACGACAGCACGATGCCGATCAGGAACGCCACCATCGCCGTGATCGGCAAGGCACGCGCCCCTGCGTTATAGACGTTCGCCGATATTTCCACCCACGGCGTCGCCCTGGGCTTGCGCAAGATGAAGAGCAGATCGAGCACCACGCGCCCGAGCATCGACAGGCCGCCGTACAGGTGGTCCCAGAACGCGAAAAGGCCCAGACCCAGCTGCGTGACGGGGTCGACGCGCACGACGCGCTCGACCGGCTCGCGCACCGAGTCGAGCAAGGCGATGCGCTCGAAGATATCGCGCTGGGTGTCCGAAAGCGCGACCAGATCGGCGGGCAGCTTGTGGCCCCAGAAGCGCCACAGCGCCTGACCGCCCACGTGGTCCATGCGCTCGACCTTCGACAGATCCCACTGGCCGATGCGCTCGCCGGCGAGCGCGCGAAGCCGCCGCACCGCGCCGCCCTGATCGCGGTCGCGCGCGAGTGCAAGCGCGGTCCACTGGCCGGACAGGCGCACGATTTTTCCCTGGTTGCCGGCCGCGATGTCGAGGCCGGGCGGCGTTTCATGAGTCAAGGCGGGGCGCTCGGGCGGGGAGGGATGATCAGTCATTGTAGCGAACGCGCCCTGTTTCGTCGGTACAGAAGCGCACCCGGGTCGCATGCATGCTTTTGTCCACCCAGGCCTGTGGGCAATTATGTGGATAAGCTGTTGGCAGGCTGTGGGTTGGATGTGGATCGATTATCCAGCAAGCAAGTGGGATTCTGCGCCGTACCCCGATCGCCGCCTGTGGATGATTCTGTGGATTTCCTGTTGGCGGCTTGTGGATCGGCTGTGAATTGCATAAAAAATAAGCAGATTTCGCCCGCCCGACAGGTCGCCTCGCGGCCTGCCTCGATCACGTCGACTGGGTTGCCGACTGGGTGCCGGCTGCATCCGTCAGAGCGCCAGCGAGCCACTACAATACGCACCATGAACGCTACCCCCACCTCCCCCGCCAACCCCGAGACTCCGCGCCCCGACGACTGGCGTATCGACCGCGACCGCGCGGTGACACTGTTCGGCCCGGCGGCCAACGACTGGCCCATCGAAATCGTCGAGGAAACCGGCTCGACCAACGCCGACCTGATGGCGCGCCTCAAGGCGCTGCCGCATCGCGCCAACGCGCTCGCGCGGCCGATCGTGCGGGTCGCCTACCTGCAAACGGCTGGCCGTGGACGACGCGGCCGCAGCTGGGTCGCGCAGCCCGGCGACGCGCTGCTGTTCTCGCTCGCCTGCGTGCTGCCGCGCCCGCTCGAAGGGCTTGCGGGTTTGAGCCTCGCGATCGGTTCGGCGCTGGTGGACGGCCTGCGCACGCTGCCCGTGGCCGCGCCCGGCCAGATCGCGCTGAAGTGGCCGAACGACGTGCTGCTCGAAGGCGACAAACTGGTGGGGATTCTGGTGGAAAGCGCGTGGAGCACGCCGGACGCTTCAGCGGTGGTGATCGGCATCGGCACGAATGTGCGCGGCGCGGACGCCCTCGCGAAGAAAGTGGAGGCGCTCAACGCCGACGCCGCCGCGCAGCAGGCCGCGCCGGTGCCTGGCACGACGCCCACCGCGCTCTCGCGCGCCTGGCCCGGCGCCAATCTCACCGACGTACTGGCCGCCGAACTCAACGCACTCGAAGGCGCGCTTGAGCGCTTCGGCGCCAACGGCTTCGCGCCGTTCCAGGCGCGCTGGAACGCGTGCCACGCCTACGCTGGCCGCGAAATCGCGCTCTACGAACAGGGCGCCGAACTGATGCGTGGCGTGGCCGTGGGCGTGGACGAGCGCGGCCAGTTGCTCGTCGAAACCCCGCATGGCCGCGAAGCCGTCACGACCGGCGACGTCTCGCTGAGGCTCGCGGGCGGCGGCGCATGAGCGGCGCGCAACACTCCGGGCCGCTTCCGTTTCTCCTGATCGACGCCGGCAATAGCCGGATCAAGTGGGCGCTCGTCGCCGCCGACGGCGCGCGGCTGTTTGCGGGCGCGGCAAGTCATGACGATGCGCCGCCAGCAACGGGAACGCCCGATTTCGCCGCCTGGTCAGCACTGCCAACGCCTGGCGGGGCGTGGATTTCGAACGTGGCGGGCGCAACCGTCGCGCAGCGCATCGACGCCGCGCTCGACACGCACTGGCCTGGTCTTGCACGCACGGTGATCCGCTCGGCGCAACAGCAATGTGGCGTCACCAACGGCTACACGACGCCCGATGCGCTGGGCAGCGACCGCTGGGCCGGCATGATCGGCGCACGCGCGGCGTTTCCTGGCGAACCCCTGCTGATCGCGACCTTCGGCACGGCGACCACGCTCGAAGCGCTGCGCGCCGACGGCACTTTCGTCGGCGGCCTGATCGCGCCGGGCTGGACGCTGATGATGCGCTCGCTCGGCGAACACACCGCACAGTTGCCCGTACTCGATGCGCATAACGCGCCGGGCCTTGGCGAAACCGCGCACGGTCAGCAAGATTCGCCAGAAAGCGGGCGCGCGCCGCTTTTCGCGACCGACACGAAGCGCTCGATTGCGGCAGGCTGCGCGCTCGCGCAGGCGGGCCTCGTCGAGCGCGCCTGGGCCGATTTGCAAGATGCGTGGAAAATGCCGGTGCGGCTGGTGGTGAGCGGCGGAGCCGCCACTGAAGCGACAGCGGCACTGAAGGTGCCGCATACTCGCCACGATGCGCTGGTCCTGGCGGGCCTTGCGCTGATCGCGATGCAATCCTGAGCGTAGCTGGACACGCTCGCTCTCAATAACGATATCGACGGAGCTTCATACGATGCTGCGCGGCCTGATCGCCATTCTTGTTCTTGCCAATCTGTTCGCCCTCGGGGCGATTCGCGGACTGTTCGGGCCGCTGCCCGCATCGGGCACGCTCGATCACAAACAACTGGGCCGGCAGATCCATCCGGACGGCCTGATCGTGCGGGCCATCAAGCCGTCCGAATCGGTGGACGTGCCCATCGTGGGCGGCCCGGTCGCGGACCCGGCCATCCAGTCGACGACGCTGACGCAGTAAGCGTCAACGATCAAACCACCTCGCGCGATCAGTCCCGCAGTTACTCCTGTTGCGCGCGCACCTTCTGCAGCAGTTTGGTGGTAGAGCGGTCATGCTCGAACGCGATGGCAAGCGCCCGTCCGCCCCAGCCACGCACCAGCGCCGACTCGGGCAGCGCGTCCATGTCGTAGTCGCCGCCCTTCACGAGGATGTCCGGACGCACGGCTTCGATCAGCTCGATCGGCGTGCGCTCGGTGAACTGCACCACCCAGTCCACGCTTTCCAGTGCGGCCAGCAGCGCCATGCGGTCGTTTTCGTTGTTGATGGGACGATCGTCGCCCTTGCCGAGCATCTTTACCGAAGCGTCGCTGTTCACGCCGACAACAAGCGTGGCGCCCAGCGCCTTGGCATCGGCAAGGTACGTGACGTGGCCGCGATGCAGGATGTCGAAGACGCCGTTGGTGAACACCACCGGACCGGGCAGCGAGGCGCGCAGTTGCGCGAGCGATTCACGGGTCGTGATCTTGCGTTCGAAGGAGGCGGGCATCGGATGAGACTCGAATAGGTGTGAATCGGATTAGCAAAACGGCCCGGGCGCTTGCGCGTGCCGGGCCGTTTTACGGTGTGCTTCGTTGGGTGTTCTGCCGCGCGCCGCGGTGGGCGCGCCTGGCGATCATGTCGGCACTCAGGCCGATGATCAGGCCGGCTGCACGCCCTGTTCGGCCTGCAGGCGCAGCACCACTTCCTTGCGGTAGCGGTTCAGTTCCTGCGCGGTGCTGAAGGTGCGCTCGAACAGGATCGACAGGTTGTGCAGGATACGCTCGACCACCTTCTTCTCCCAGCCGTCGTCGAAACGGATCTGCTCGTCGAGCCAGCGTTCGAGCCATTCCGGATCCGGCAGGCGCGACTGGATGGTGTCGCGCGGGAACAGCGACTGGTTCACGTGCAGGTTGGTCGGGTGCAGCGGCTTTTCGGTGCGGCGCGCCGAAGCCATCAGGACACCGATCTTCGCGAATGCGGCGCGTGCGACGTCGCCGGCGTTGTTGAGCGCCTTCTTCATGTAGCGCAGATAAGCGCCGCCGTGACGGGCTTCGTCGCGCGAAATGGTTTCGTAGATGGCCTTGATGACCGGTTCCGTGTGCCATTCGGCGGCGCGGCGATACCAGTGGTTCAGGCGGATCTCGCCGCAGAAGTGCAGCATCAGCGTTTCGAGCGGCGGCGCCGGGTCGAACGTGAAGCGCACGGCGTGCAGTTCTTCTTCGGTCGGCACCATTTCCGGCTTGAAGCGGCGCAGGTATTCCATCAGCACGAGCGAGTGCTTCTGTTCTTCGAAGAACCAGACGCTCATGAAGGCGGAAAAGTCGCTGTCATGATGGTTGTCGCGCAGGAACATTTCCGTGGCCGGCAGCGCCGACCATTCCGTGATCGCGTTCATCTTGATGGTCGCGGCCTGCTCGTCGGTCAGGAGCGAGCCGTCGAACTTGTCCCAGGGAATGTCCTTCTCCATGTCCCAACGGACCGATTCGAGCGATTTGTAAAGTTCCGGATAAAGCATCGTGTTCATAGTCCCGCCCCTGTTCTGCGCATGACGACTTCGTAGCGTGCTGCCCGCGGCGCGTGTCCTCACGCGGCCGGCAGGCGAAAAGCATTTAATTTTACGCGGTAACCGGCCTTCTGGACGCAATTGCACAGGCGCTAAACAGATTACTTCCTGTCGAGCAGCAATCCGCCATGCCGGAATGGAAGGCGCCGTGATGAGTTCTGGGTAGCTGAACCATGCCTGGAACCCGGCTGCCTGAAAATCCGCGGGGAGCCGCCCGCGCCGTCTGACCGCCCCGCCCGCGTGGCACGCGGCGGACCTGACGGACCGTTCAGCGAGGGTCGCCCGCACATGCCGCGACAGATTGTCGCGGCACGGCACCCTCGCCGTCCCCGCCTCTCTCGACTGCTGCTGCCGGGCCGCCGCGGCGCAAGCGCACATGCGGGCTCTCTTTGACCGGAAGCAAACGGGGAACGCCTCGGGAGTCGGTCGGCATGCGCAAAAACAACCTGACGCCCACGAGACGGTCGGATAAACCTTACACGATCATAGCACGGCGATCTTTCAGTTCCGGCGCGCCTGCGGATGGCCCAGCGCCGCGCCCGCGCGCATCCCGGAAGGCTCTTTGAGCCAAGTCAAAAGAACGTCACTTTTCGCCAGCGTGTCGCGATAACCCAGTTCGATCAGTTCCTCCGTAAAGGCGCGCTCGAATAACAGATAACTCGCAAATGCCGCGCCCGATGCGCGATTGCCGCCCACCGCGCCCAGCAGCGCGCGCACCGAAAACGGCAATTGCCCGAGATGGCGCGCCGCGATCAGCTCGATGCGCTCGCTCGGCCCGATCGCCACCACGTCGACATGCCGCCAGCCGCTTTCCGGCTCCACCGTATGCGGCAGATGCTCCACCATGCGGTTGACGTGCTCGATGCGCTCGATATCGGCGCCCAGCGCGTCCAGAAACACACTCGCGAGCACCTGCTGGCCTACTTGCGCAAGCGTCGGATAAGCGTCGATATCGCTGCGTGTCGCCACTTCGGGCGCGCTCGCGTTGGCGCCGATCACGACGATGCGCTCGGCGCCGAAGTGGATCGCCGCAGACAACGGCGCGATCTGCCGGATCGAGCCATCGCCGAAATACTCGTGGTGGCCGTCGAGTTCGAGCCGCACGGCGGGGAACACATAGGGAATCGCCGCCGAAGCCAGCAGATGCGCGGGCGTGAGTTCGACCATGCGCGCCGTGCGTTGCGCGCGGCGCCACGCGCGAATCGGCTCGCTCGCCTGATAGAACGTGAGATGGCGTCCCGACGAATAGCTCAGCGCACTCACCGCCAGCGCGTGCAGCACACGCCGGTCGAGCATCTGCTCGATGCGGTGAAAGTCGAGCGTGCTGGCCAGGAAATGCGCGAGCGGCGCATTGTCGAACAGGGTGCGCGGCGCGCGCCGCGCCGTCATGCCGAAAGTGGCCCAGCCGAATGCCAGCGCGCCGAGCCAGCGCGCGCCCGCTGCGGCAATGCCGGGCCAGTCGGTGCGATAGACCTGATCGGCGGACAGATGCGCCCAGACATCGACCAGACGCTGGGCGCCGCTGAGAAACTGATCGGCATGGCTGGCAATCGACGTGGCATTGATCGCGCCCGCCGACGTTCCGCAGATCACGGTGAAGGGCATCGCGTGCCGAGTGGGTTCGGCCTGCGCGGCGAGTTCCGCGAGTGCGCGCACCGCGCCGGCCTGGTAGGCCGCGCGTGCCCCGCCCCCCATCATCACGAGTGCCAGCCGCATGGTGCCGACCTCCCCGCTTTTCTTCGTGCGCCGCCGTCTGTGCGCGGCGCACGCCTGACGCTTACTACGGACGTGCGGGCGCTTTCTTCGCGCCGCGCGCGGCCGTCTTGCCTGCCGCCGCGCCCGCACTTGCGCCGCCACTGCTGCTGCGCTTTGCAGCCGGCTGTGCTTGCGCTGTGGATTCGCCTGCCGCTGCAGTTGCTGCTTCGGCGGCGGCCTGCGCAGCTTGGGCCGCTGCGGCGGGCTGCGCCATCGCGAACTGCGCAAGCTGGTTGAACTGCGACTGCAGCAGGTTCCACCATGCCGATGCGTCGAAACCCGCCGGCGGCGCATCCGCCGACGCATCGGCATCGCCTGCCTGAGCGCTTTCGCGCGCCGCTTGCGCTGAATGCGCCGAATGAGTCGAATGCGATGAAGCCGCTTCGTGCGCGGGCGGCGGCGTCATCTGCGCCTGCGCGAACGCGCCGAACGCGCGCAGCGTCGAAAGCGTCGCGCGCTGCACTTCGAGCGCCTGGATCGCCGACTGCAGCATATTCAGGTTGAGCTTGAGCCACTGCTCGACGGCGCGCAGATCGGTCACGCGCTTGTCGAGTTCTTCGATATTGGTGAGCGGCGTCATCATGTCGGACATCATCGACAGCGACGGCCCGAGTCCCTGCGCCGCGCCCGGCTCGCTGCCTGGGAAGGCGCTGCCGAACGGCGTGAGGCGCATCATCCCCCACATGCGGTCGAGCATCTCGGCGGGCGGAAAGCCGGGAAAGCCCGGGAACGGCGGTACGGAGCCTGCTGAATCGATCATGCCAATCTCCCTCGCAATGCAATCAGTGTTGGACTGGTGTGGCGCACACGCCTCGTTTCGATCATACCGCGCGCGATCTCACGCTTCACGCGCATTCAGACGCACGTTCAGAACGGATCGCCGCCCGGAAACTCGGGCGCACGGCGCTCGCGCAGCGACTGTACGCCTTCGCGCACGTCGGGACCCGAAAAACCCATGAATTCCAGCGCGAGCGACGTATCGAAGTTCGGTCCCGCCTGACGCAGCCAGTTATTGAGCGCGTACTTGGTCCAGCGCAGCGCCGTCTGCGAACCGCTGGCCAGACGCTTCGCTACCTCGAACGCCTTGGGCAGCAGATCGGTTTCATCGACGGCCAGCGACACGAGGCCGATGCGCTCCGCCTCCTCGCCGCTCACCGGCTCGCACAGCAGCAGGTAGTACTTCGCCTTCGCCATGCCGCACAGCAGCGGCCAGACGATCGCCGCGTGATCGCCCGCCGCCACGCCCAGACGCGTGTGCCCGTCGATGATGCGCGCGGTCTTGGTGGCAATCGAGATATCGGCGAGCAGCCCGGCGACGAGGCCCGCGCCCACGGCCGGCCCGTGCATCGCGGAAACAATCGGCTTGCTGCAGTTGATGACGTTGTAGACGAGGTCGCGCGCCTCGCGCCAGACGCGCGCGCGCACGTCGAAGTGCAGGGCCATGTCCTCGACGAGCGCAAGATCGCCGCCCGCCGAAAAGCCCTTGCCCTCGCCACGGATCACCGCCACGCGCGCGTCCGGGTCGCGGTCCACGTCACGCCAGATTTCCGCAAGTTCGCGATGCATGTTGGCGTCGGCGGTGGCGAGGTTGCTCTTGTTGGCGCCTTCGCCGCTCATCACGATCTCGACGATGCCGTGCTCGTGGCGCCGCACGCGCAGCGCGTGATAGCGGGCGTAGAAAGGATCGTTCATGGCACTGTCTCCTGTGTGCTGTCTCTGTCTTTATTCTGGGCCGATCGTAGCGTCGATGCGGCGCTTGCTGCTTATTGCATGCTTATCACACGCTTATTGCACTTCGTGCAGCGCCGCCACGGCCTGATCGATCGCGCCGAAAATCGACTGGCCCGCGGGATCGAGCATCTCGATCTTCACACTGTCGCCGAACTTCATGAATTCCGTGCGCGCCTCGCCGTGCTCGATGGTTTCGAGACAGCGCTTTTCGGCGATACAGCAGTAGCCGCGCTTCGCATCCTTGTTCGACACCGTACCCGAGCCCACGATCGCGCCTGCGCGCAAATTGCGCGTCTTCGCCGCGTGCGCGATCAACTGGCCAAAGTGAAACACCATGTCCGTGCCCGCGTCGGGCTGGCCCACCTTCTTGTTGTTCCAGTAGACCAGCATCGGCAGATGCACGCGGCCTTCGCGCCAGTGCTCACCCAGTTCATCGGGCGTGACGACGACCGGCGAGAACGACGTGGCCGGCTTGCTCTGGAAGAAGCCGAAGCCCTTGGCCAGTTCGGCGGGAATCAGATTGCGCAGCGACACGTCGTTGGCCAGCGCCACGAGGCGCACGGCCTTGAGCGCTTCATCGGCGCTCGCGCCCATCGGCACGTCGCCGGTGATGACGGCCACTTCCGCCTCGAAGTCGATGCCGAAGGCTTCCGAGCCACACACGATATCGTCGGTCGGGCCGATGAAGTCGTCGCTGCCGCCCTGGTACATGAGCGGATCGGTCCAGAACTCGGGCGGCATTTCCGCGCCGCGCGCGCGGCGCACGAGTTCGACGTGATTCACATAAGCGGAGCCGTCGGCCCACTGATAGGCGCGCGGCAGCGGCGCCATGCAATCGCGTGCGTCGAAGCTGAAGGTATTGCGCGCGCGGCCCTGATTGAGCGCGTCGTAGAGGTCGAGCAGTTGCGGCGCGTAGAAGCGCCAGTCGTCGAGCACGCGCTGCAGCGTGGGCGCGATCGCATCGGCGATGGCGGCGCTGCGCAGGTCGCGGGAAACGACGATCAGCTGGCCGTCGCGGGTGCCGTCCTTCAGCGTGGCGAGTTTCATGGATTGAGACGTGGATGACGATAGAGGAAATGTATTCTACGATGGTGAATCGACGCGACCCAAGGGAAGGATCGCGTCAGGCCAAAACTCCGCAAACATTGCAAACGCTCTTTATGCCGCCGTCCACCCGCTCTGCTTCGTCGTCCCGTTCCGCTGATGCTGCCGTCGAGGAAAGCATCGAACCCGACGACGTCAGCGAAAATCCGCACGAAACAACGAACGATGGCGGCGAAGAAAAGCTGCGTTCAGGCATCCAGTCGATCGAAGTGGGCTTTCGCCTGCTCGAAGTGCTGACCAACGAGCCGCGCGCCATGATGCTGCGCGACCTCGCGCAGCGCGCGGGCATGAGCCCTGCGAAAGCGCATCGCTATCTCGTGAGCTTTCTGCGTCTGGGCGTGGTGTCGCAGGACCCCGTGTCGGGCCGTTACGAACTGGGCGGCTTCGCGCTGCAACTGGGTCTGGCCCGCCTCGCCCGCGTGGACGGCGTGAAACTCGCGCGCATTGCGCTGGCCGAACTGCGCGACGCGCTCGACATCACCGTCGGCATCGCCGTGTGGGGCAACCAGGGGCCGACCGTGGTGCACTGGATGGAATCGAGCCATCCGGCCAAGGCATCGCTCAAGCTCGGCGACGTCATGCCGATGCTCAGCTCCGCAACGGGCCTGCTGTTCGCCGCCTGGCTGCCGCGCAGCAAGACCGCGCCGATGATCGAGCGCGAACTGGGCAGCGCGCAGCATTACTCGTGGGGCACGACGCCGCGCAGTATCGAGGCCCTCGAAGCCACGCTCGCCGAAGTGCGCGAGCATGGCGCGGCCCGCGTGGAAGGCATGTTGCTGCCAACCATCCACGCGTTCTGCACGCCTGTGTTCGATGCGAGCGGCGAACTTGCGCTTGGGCTGATCGCGCTGGGCCACGAGGGCGCGTTCGACAGCGGCTGGAATGGCGCCGTCGATACGGCCTTGCGCGAATGCGCACGCAAGCTCTCATACGAATTGGGGTACAGCCCCGTGGAACGCTGAACCGCGCGCTTTCTGCAGCGGCGATGGTCGGCGTGTCACAGTAGCGTTTAAATCGTCTCAACAGGGCTCCGACTGAACCCGATGTCCACCTCCGCCGCCGACCAGAACGCCGCCACTTCTTCCCGCCGCTCGCATGCGTGGCGCTGGGGGGCGGTGTTTGTGCTGGTGACGGTGCTGCACTGGTTCGCGGCACAGTGGTTCGAGCGCCACCACACCACGCAGCCGGTGACGCCCGCGCATGTACCCGTGCAGGTGCGCCTGCTCAAAACCGAACGCATCGAGCAGCAGGCCAAGCCCGCTGCACCTGCCGCGAAACCCTCGGCCAAACCCGCCGCGCCCACGCGCCCCAAGCGCGCCCCCAGCCCACCGCACACGCTGCAGGCGCTGGCGCCTCCCGAAGCGCATCCGAAGGTCGAGGCCGCGCCCGCAGAGGCGGCATCGAGCCCCGCCGCGTCTGATGCTGTCGCATCGTCGGCAAGCGCATCGAGCGCAACCGCCCAGGCGGCGGCGCCCGGCAACGGCAACACGCCCTCCGCGCAGGCGGCGCAAGCCTCGCACGGCGTCAAGTTCCAGGTTCCACCGTCTGGCGAACTCCAATACGACACCTTCTTTAACGGCGCGCGCAACGCACCCGGCACGATCCACTGGAAGAGCGACGGCCAGCACTACGAAATGGAAGTGTCGATTCCGCTGCCCTTTGTCGGCCCGTTCGTCTGGACGAGCCGCGGACATGTCGATGCCTTCGGACTCGCGCCCGATCAGTACATCGAAAAGCGCGGCCACCGGCCCGCGGATTTCACAGTCTTCAATCGCACGCAGAAGCAGATCATCTTCACGCGCACGCCGAATTCGCTGGCGCTGCCCGATGGCGCGCAGGATCGCTTCAGCATGGTGATGCAGCTCGCGAGCCTCGTGCGCGGCGACCCGGACACCTACAAACCCGGCGTCACGCGCGAGTTCTACGTCGCCGACAACGACAGCGGCGAGACCTGGCCGATCACCACCATCGGCGACGAAACCGTGAGCACGGATCACGGCTACGTGAGCGCGCGTCACTTCATGCGCCTGCCGCGCCACGACGGCGACAAGCGCCGCATCGACGTGTGGCTCGCGCCTGCGCTCGGCTGGCTGCCGGTGCGTCTCGTGCAGACGGAACCGAACGGCACCGAAGTCGAACTGCTGTGGCACGGCGCGCTGAGCGTGCCGAAGGCGTCGGCTGCCGCAAATGCGCCCGCTTCATCAGCACCGCCAACGAACGACGCGGCCAGCAGCGCTACGCCGGCTCCATCCGCTCCCAGCGCGCCCACCACCACTGCGCCTGCCGATCAATCGTCTGAACCAGACGCGTCTGCGGCAGCGGTTGATCCATCCCCACCTGCTGCCGAAACCGCACCCGCACCGCCCGCCGACGCTCCCATGCACCCCTAAGCGTGCTCCCGCACACAGGCGTGCAACGAATCCGCATACGGGCCACAAAACCGGCCTTTCTGACCGCACGTTCGCGCGAAATAGCGCATACTGGAAATCATCGAAGCGCCCAGCATCCGAACTGCATCGATTGCACGCGCGGCCCGAGACGAGCACAAGAAAGAACAGAGGAAAGCGTTCGCAAGGAGGCTCGATCCGCGCATCGCACCGGCGCACCCGGTCACGCGAATAAGCCGCTTTGTGCCTTCCAGGCGCGCGGCTTGCGACAACCGCACGACGTCCACGCAGTACCTCGCAACCAGCCTGACTCCCGACCGCAAAGGCCAAGGAGGAACGCATGCAAGCGACTGTCAATGGCATCGATACGCGCTACGTCTTCGAAGACCGCAGCGGCGGCCCCGCACTGACCTTCATTCATCAGCTCGGCGGCGACCTCTCCGTATGGGACACGCTCGCAGGGCATTTCCGTCATCGGTTCCGCGTCCTGCGCTATGACGTGCGCGGCCACGGCGCCAGCGCCGTGTCGAATACCGCGTTCGGCTTCAAGGAACTTTCCGCCGATCTCACCGCCCTGCTCGATGCGAAAGACATCGAGAAAACGCATCTGGTCGGCATGTCGATGGGCGGCATGATCGCGCAGCAGTTCGCGCTCGATCATGCGGGCAAATCCGGCTCGCGCACTCTGTCGCTCACGCTTTGCGACACGGCGAGCCGCACCGCGCCCGAAGCACAGGAAAGCTGGAACGAACGCGCCGCGCTCGTGCGCCGCGAGGGCCTGCACTCACTCGCCGACGTGACGATGGCGCGCTGGTTCACGCCGGACTTCCGTCGCACGAATCGCGATACCGTTGCGCGCATCTGCGACGTTTTATTACGGACACCTGCAGAAGGCTACGCACGCGCCTGCGAAGCCCTGCGCGACTTCGACGTTCACGAACGACTCGCGCAATTGCGCGTGCCCACGCTCGCCGTCGCGGGACGCCACGATAGCGGCACGCCGCCCGCGCTCACCGAAGCGCTCGCGCAGGCGATTCCCGACGCGCGCTTCGAAACCCTCGACGCGGCGCATCTGGCCCCGGTAGAAGAATCGCATGGCTTCGCGGCCTTGCTTGAAACGTTTTTACGCCAGCAGGTCCAGGAGTTGCATCCCGCATCCGGACCGGGGCGACGTTCGTAGTTTCATCCGTAGTTCAATTCAGAGTTGCTGGAAGCACGCAGAACCGTCGTACCGAAGCAGGCAGCAAAGACGGGAACGTAGAGGGAGAGCAGTCCGAAAAAGAGGTGATGCGGGACCCACCCCTTGAATTCCAGATCGATCGCTCCATGTATCGACAGAAGCAGTGAGGGAGCACAGGAAAAAGGAGTGTCGCCATGCAGATGATCTACAACAGTCCGAACTATTGCGTTGTCGAGTTTCCCCCGCAGGACGGTCACGTCGCCATGCGCTCTGGCGGCTATGAAATCGTCGACAAGAACGCGCGCCGCGAGTTGTTTATCGACGGCGTGATGGCGGCACGTTTTCGCGAAGACGTGCAGAAGCTGATGGACGAGGATCAGTCGCTCGACGAGGTGGACGAATTCCTCGGACAGTTCGACAGCCTCATGCAGCAACCGGTAGTGCTTCACTGAAACGTGGCGGCCTGCGCAGCATGACGGCTCCCACGCTCATGCAGTAAAACCGCGCCGTCGGCACCATGACGGCGCCGCTGAAGGAAGTCCCTTCAGAAGACCCCGTAAGGCCACGCGCCTCGCGGGGTTTTCTTTTCGTGGCGCCCAATGCCGGAACGCGTGTTGCACTTCAGGCGCAAAGCCCACGCCCGCGCCAGCGGGGCGCCCCGGCTGCGGCTACAATGATGGGTTTCCCAGCTCGACCGGCGCTTTCGCGCGCCCGCCACCCATGAACCAGCCCGCCGAACACGTAACGCCCGCAACGCCTGCTGGCGCCACGCCGTACACGCGCGCAGCCTCGCTGCCCGCGCTGCTTGCCTCGCGCATCGTGATTCTCGACGGTGCGATGGGTACCATGATCCAGCGCTACAAGCTCGACGAAGCCGCCTATCGGGGCGAGCGCTTCAAGGACTATCCGCGCGACATCAAGGGCAACAACGAACTGCTCTCGCTCACGCAGCCGCAGATCATCAGCGAGATCCACGAGCAGTATCTGGCCGCGGGCGCCGACATCATCGAGACCAACACGTTCGGCGCGACCTCGGTCGCCCAGGACGACTACGGCATGGGCGAACTCGCCATCGAGATGAACATCGAGTCGGCGAAGCTCGCGCGCGCCGCCTGCGACAAGTACTCGACGCCGGACAAGCCGCGCTTCGCCGCTGGCGCGATCGGCCCGACGCCGAAGACCGCGAGCATCTCGCCCGACGTGAACGATCCGGGCGCGCGCAACGTCACCTTCGAGGAACTGCGCCGCGCCTACTACGAGCAGGCCAAGGCGCTGATGGACGGCGGCTGCGACCTGTTCCTGGTCGAAACGATCTTCGACACGCTCAACGCCAAGGCCGCGCTGTTCGCGCTCGACCAGTTGTTCGAGGACACCGGCGAGAACCTGCCGATCATGATCTCGGGCACGGTCACGGACGCTTCGGGCCGTATTCTTTCCGGTCAGACCGTGGAGGCGTTCTGGAACTCGCTGCGCCACGCGAAGCCGCTCACGTTCGGCCTGAACTGCGCGCTGGGCGCGGCGCTGATGCGCCCGTACATCGCCGAACTCGCCAAGCTGTGCGATACCTATGTGTCCTGCTACCCGAATGCGGGCCTGCCGAACCCGATGAGCGATACCGGCTTTGACGAAACGCCGGCCGATACCTCGGCGCTGCTCAAGGAATTCGCGAGCGCCGGCCTCGTGAACGTGGCAGGCGGCTGCTGCGGCACGACGCCCGAGCACATCGCCGCGATCGCCAAGGCGCTCGAAACGATCAAGCCGCGCCGCTGGCCGGGACAGTATCGCGACGCGGTGTAAAGCCACGCGACACCACGCGACTGAACCCGACGCGAAAAGCCAACGCCAACGCCCGCCGACCCACACGACATCCGACGATCCAGTCCCACGCCATGACTGACCATACCCTGCGCCTCTCCGGCCTCGAACCCTTCAACGTCAACGAAGGCACGCTCTTCATCAACGTCGGCGAGCGCACCAACGTGACCGGCTCGAAGGCATTCGCGCGCATGATTCTCAACGGCCAGTTCGACGAGGCGCTCGCAGTCGCGCGCCAGCAGGTCGAAAACGGCGCGCAGATCATCGACATCAACATGGACGAGGCGATGCTCGATTCGAAGGCGGCGATGGTGCGCTTCATGAATCTGATCGCATCGGAACCGGACATCGCGCGCGTGCCGATCATGATCGATTCGTCGAAGTGGGATGTGATCGAAGCGGGCCTGCAATGCGTGCAGGGCAAGGCCATCGTCAACTCGATCTCGCTCAAGGAAGGCCGCGAGCCCTTCATCCATCACGCGAAGCTGATTCGCCGCTACGGCGCGGCCGCCGTCGTGATGGCCTTCGACGAGAAAGGCCAGGCCGACACCTTCGAGCGCAAGACCGAAATCTGCAAGCGCTCGTATGAAGTGCTCGTGAACGAAGTGGGCTTCGCGCCCGAAGACATCATCTTCGACCCGAACATCTTCGCGGTCGCCACGGGCATCGAGGAGCACAACAACTACGCGGTGGACTTCATCGAAGCCACGCGCTGGATCAAGCAGAACCTGCCGCACGCGAAGATCAGCGGCGGCGTGTCGAACGTGTCGTTCTCGTTCCGCGGCAACGACCCGGTGCGCGAGGCGATCCACACCGTGTTCCTCTACCACGCCATTCAGGCGGGCATGGACATGGGCATCGTCAACGCGGGGCAGTTGGGCGTGTATGCCGATCTCGACGCCGAGTTACGCGAGCGCGTGGAAGACGTGGTGCTCAACCGCCGCGAGGACGCAACCGACCGTCTGCTCGAAATCGCCGACAAGTTCAAGACCGGCGCGGCGAAGAAGGAAGAGAACCTGGAGTGGCGCAATCAGGGCGTCGAAAAGCGCCTTGCGCACGCACTCGTGCATGGCATCACCAACTTCATCGTCGAAGACACCGAAGAAGCGCGCGCGAAGATCATGGGTGGCGGCGGGCGCCCGATCAACGTGATCGAAGGCCCGCTGATGGACGGCATGAACATCGTCGGCGACCTGTTCGGTCAGGGCAAGATGTTCCTGCCGCAGGTGGTGAAGTCGGCGCGCGTGATGAAGCAGGCCGTGGCGCATCTGATCCCGTTCATTGAGGAAGAAAAGCGTCTGCTGGCCGAATCGGGCGCCGATGTGCGCGCGAAGGGCAAGATCGTCATTGCGACGGTGAAGGGCGATGTGCACGACATCGGCAAGAACATCGTGTCGGTGGTGCTTCAGTGCAATAACTTCGAAGTGGTCAACATGGGCGTGATGGTCCCGTGCAACGAGATCCTCGCGAAAGCGAAGGTCGAAGGCGCGGACATCATCGGTCTTTCTGGGCTGATTACGCCGTCGCTCGAAGAGATGGCTTATGTGGCCTCGGAAATGCAGCGCGACGACTACTTCCGCGTGAAGAAGATTCCGCTCCTGATTGGCGGCGCGACCACCTCACGCGTGCACACGGCCGTGAAGATCGCGCCGAACTACGAAGGCCCGGTGGTATATGTACCGGACGCGTCGCGCTCAGTATCGGTGGCGTCCAGCCTCTTGTCCGACGAAGGCGCGACGAAGTACATCGACGATCTCAAGAGCGATTACGACCG
The DNA here is from genome assembly GCF_035948235.1 of Paraburkholderia sp. GTDB lineage: Bacteria > Pseudomonadota > Gammaproteobacteria > Burkholderiales > Burkholderiaceae > Paraburkholderia. Next base: position 62,184 of record NZ_DASZJJ010000180.1, read on the forward strand.
CGTTCGCGAACAGCACGCCAACAAGAAGGCGCAGCCGATGGTGACGCTCGAAGAAGCCCGCGCCAACAAGACGAAGATCGACTGGAGCGGCTTCGAGCCCGTCAAGCCGAAGTTCATCGGCCGCCGCGTGTTCAAGAATTACGATCTGAACGACCTCGCGCAATACATCGACTGGGGTCCGTTCTTCCAGACCTGGGATCTCGCGGGTCCGTATCCGCAGATTCTCAACGACGAGATCGTCGGCGAGTCGGCGCGCAAGGTGTTCTCCGACGCTAAATCGATGCTCTCGCGCCTGATTCAGGGCCGCTGGCTGCAGGCCAACGGCGTGATTTCGCTGCTGCCCGCCAACACCGTCAACGACGACGACATCGAGATCTACACCGACGATTCGCGCACGGAAGTCGCGATGACGTGGCGCAATCTGCGCCAGCAGTCGGTGCGTCCGGTGGTGGACGGCGTGATGCGCCCGAACCGGTGTCTGGCCGACTTCATCGCGCCCAAGGATTCGGGCAAGGCCGATTACATCGGCATGTTCGCGGTCACGGCCGGGATTGGCGTTGACGTGAAAGAAGCGCAGTTCGAGAAGGATCACGACGACTACAGCGCGATCATGCTCAAGGCGCTGGCCGACCGTTTCGCGGAAGCCTTCGCCGAGGCGATGCACGCGCGCGTGCGCCGCGATCTGTGGGGCTACGCCGCCGCCGAAACGCTCGACAACGACGCGCTGATCGCCGAGAAATATGCGGGCATCCGTCCGGCGCCGGGCTACCCGGCGTGCCCGGATCACCTGGTCAAGCGCGATATGTTCGACGTGCTGCAGGCGACCGAGATCGGCATGAGCGTGACCGAATCGCTGGCGATGTTGCCGGCGGCGAGCGTCTCGGGCTTCTATCTCGCGCATCCGGACAGCACGTATTTCTCGGTCGGCAAGATCGGCCAGGATCAGCTCGCCGATTTCGCCACGCGCATGGCGCTCTCCGCCGACGACGCGCGCCGCGCGCTCGCGCCGTTGCTTTAAGTCTCCCTCGGGTTGCTTCCCACGCTCGGGCCGCCCATCGTTGCGGCGGCCCGACATACGCGAATCGATAGCCTGAATATTTCGCGCACGGAAATTTTCGGCTTTGTAAGATGGCCGCGCATCACCCAAGGCCAAACGCGGCAGGCTTCGCCCGGCGCCGCGCCGGCTCGCTCATCAGCAAGTCCTTAAAAAACCAGATCGAAGCAACCTCGACGGAGAACAATCGTATGAAGAAGCTGATGTTGATGTTGACCGCCTTTGGCGTCGCGGCCCTCGCCCAGCCGTCGTTCGCGCAGCCGGCTTCCGCGCCTCACGAATCGAGCGCCGTGTCGTCGTATTCGGCGCCCACCGAAAAGCACGTGAAGAAACCGAAGAAAAAGAAGGTCAAGAAGGGCGCGTCAGCCGCCGAGACCGCTGAACCGGCGGCCGCCAGCCAGTAAGCGCCAAGCCGCAAAAGCAAAGAGCCCGCAGATTTTGCGGGCTCTTTGCTTTGGTGCGACGCGTTACGGCTATCGACAGGACTCAGACGCCCCAGACGATGTCGTTGTCTTCCTTCTTTGCCGCGCGCAGCATGTCGAGGAACGGGAATGCGCGCTGGGCGAGGCCCGGCGGCAATTCGTGGGGTTCGCGGCCTTCCTCGCCTTCGTGAAAATGGCCGTCGTGTTCGGCGCGATCCTTTTTGTCGACGGCAATCGCCGATTCGAGCTTGCTGATGGCGCCGTCGAGTTCCTCATGCGTGATGACGCCGCGCTCGCCCAGACGCTTGCCGATAATGCCCAGGAGATATTGAGCAAGACTGTCCAGCATCAGCACGTCAGGCGACGCGTGGCATTTGAAAGTAATCAGCATGACTGTTCCCTTTTGATTTTTTAGGTTGAGCGCGATACAACCAGGAGAATCGCGCGCCGCCGCGCGTGGCCGGGGTTCTCATTCCACATATTAGCACCTGCTAAAATCCGTCTGAACGGAATTACCCGAAGGGCGCGGCGCGCCGCCCGGCAAGCCGCGGCGCCCCCGAGAGGCGCGCGGCGGCGCCCGCCCTCACCGAATTCGACGGCCCGCGCCGACCCCGCGTGTTACACGGGCGGCGCCGCACCCAAACTACCCGCACAGGACCTGCAACAAGCATGCTGCCCGCACAGAAACACACCCTGGAGACACTGCTCGCCGACGCCGTCGCCCAGGTGGCGAAGGCCACCGACGGCGCCACCGAAGCCGCATTCGTCATGCCCGCCATCGCGCTGGAGCGCCCGAAGGTCGCCGCGCACGGCGACGTGGCCTGCAACGTGGCGATGCAGCTCGCCAAGCCGCTGCGTGCCAACCCGCGCGTGCTGGCCCAGCAGATCGTCGACGCCGTGAAGGCGCTGCCCGCTGCAGCCGGCCTGATCGCCGACGCCGAAGTCGCCGGCCCCGGCTTCATCAACCTGCGTCTGTCGGCAGAGGCGAAGCGCACGGTCCTGAACGCCGTGTTCGCCGAAGGCGCCGCGTTCGGCCAGTCGCAGCGCGAAGCCGGCAAAAACGTGCTGGTCGAGTTCGTCTCGGCCAACCCCACGGGACCGCTCCACGTCGGCCACGGCCGCCAGGCGGCGCTCGGCGACGCCATCTCGAACGTGCTGGCCTCGCAGGGCTGGGGCGTGCATCGCGAGTTCTACTACAACGACGCAGGCGTGCAGATCGGCAACCTCGCCGTGTCGACCCAGGCGCGCGCACGCGGCCTGAAGCCGGGCGACGCGGGCTGGCCCGAAGCCGCCTATAACGGCGAATACATCGCCGACATCGCGCGCGACTACCTCGCGGGCGAAACGGTCACGGCCAAGGACGGCGAGCCCGTCACCGGCGCAAAGGACCCCGAAAACCTCGAAGCGATCCGCCGCTTCGCCGTGGCCTACCTGCGTCACGAGCAGGATCTGGATCTGCAGGCCTTCGGCGTGAAGTTCGACCGCTATTACCTGGAATCGTCGCTGTACTCGGAAGGCCGCGTCGAGAAGACCGTCGAGGCGCTGGTCGCCTCGGGCCAGACCTACGAGCAGGAAGGCGCGCTGTGGCTCAAGACCACTGACTACGGTGACGACAAGGACCGCGTGATGCGCAAGTCCGACGGCACCTACACGTACTTCCTGCCGGACGTCGCCTACCACGTCACCAAGTGGGAGCGCGGCTTCACCAAGGTCATCAACGTCCAGGGCTCGGACCACCACGGCACCATCGCGCGCGTGCGCGCCGGTCTGCAGGCGCTTGGCGTGGGCATCCCCAAGGGCTACCCCGACTATGTGCTGCACAAGATGGTCACGGTGATGCGCGACGGCCAGGAAGTGAAGATCTCCAAGCGCGCGGGCAGCTACGTGACGGTGCGCGACCTGATCGAATGGTCGGGCGGCGCGAACCCTGGCAGCGAAGTCGCACCGGATCTGCTCGACGAAGCGACGATCCGCCGCGGCCGCGACGCCGTGCGCTTCTTCCTCATCTCGCGTAAGGCCGACACCGAATTCGTGTTCGACATCGACCTCGCGCTCAAGCAGAACGACGAAAACCCGGTGTACTACGTGCAGTACGCGCACGCACGCATCTCGTCGATTCTCGGCGACTGGCAGGGCAAGCACGGCGGCAACCTCGCCGCGCTGCCGTCGGTCGATCTCTCGCCGCTGTCGAGCGAGCGGGCGCTGGCACTCATCGCGAAACTCGGCGAGTACCCCGACATGCTCACGCATGCCGCCACGGAACTCGCGCCGCACGCGGTCGCCTTCTACCTGCGCGAACTCGCGGCTGAATTCCACTCGTTCTACAATGCCGAACGCGTTCTCGTGGACGATGCCGCCGTGCGCGATGCGCGCGTCGCGCTGCTCGCGGCCACGCGCCAGGTGCTGGCGAACGGCCTCGCCGTGATCGGCGTCTCGGCTCCCGAGCGCATGTAACACGGCCCACGGGCCTTCAGGTTCCCAGGCCCGGCCCGCGCGGCAAGCGTCGCGCGGGCGCTCCGTCCAAAACGCATGACGACATGTTTGGGGCGTGCCCGCCTGGGCGCGCCGTTCCGGAATACTCTTGTTTGCAGGTGATTCAGACGATGGCACAACCGATTGCAAAAGCGCGCCGCACGATAAAACAGCAGTCGAAACAGTCCGGGGGCACGTTTGTTGGCGTCGTGCTAGGCCTGATTGTCGGCCTTGCGATCGCGGTGGTGGTGGCGCTCTACATCACGCGCTCGCCCACGCCGTTCGTCTCGAAAGTCGCGCCGCCGGCCGCGTCTGACGCAAGCCAGAGCGAGCAATACGATCCGAATCGCCCGCTGCAGGGCAAGTCGCCGGGCCAGCCGGTGACGCCGCAGGCCGCGCAAAGCACGCCGCCGAACACGGCGCCGGGCCAGACCAACAATCAATCGCAGTCGTCGGGCATGCTCGACGAGCCGCAGATCGTCGAAGTGCCGCCCGCAGGCAACGCAGGCAACACGGGCGACAACGGCAACGCCGCGAACAACTCGACCAGCAACGCTGCGAACAACGGCGTCGCCGTTGCGCCGAAGCCGGCCACCGGCGAAAACGGCACGACCATCGCGAAGAAGCCGCAACAGCCGCAGCAGCCGTCCAGCCAGGCGAACCAGGCG
>NZ_DASZJJ010000181.1:0-20525 GCF_035948235.1 Paraburkholderia sp.
GCGGCCGACAGTTGCGGCAAGACCGCTTCGGCGAATTTGCTCATCACGACCACGCTCGCGCCGAAACGCGAAATGGCCTTACCGTGCGAGCTGACCAGCGCCGTCATCGAGCGCAGCAGCATCTCATCGTGAGTGGTCACGTCACTCTCCAGATCAACAGGATTACGAAACATTAGTCATTTCAGTCGGATCACAGGCGGCCTCGAATGCAGGCATCGCGCGCGGCATGGTCACGGCGGGAACTGGCCGCGCGAGCAAAAAACCCTGGGCACGGTCGCAGCCTATCTCGCGCAGAAACTGGAATTGCTGCGGTGTTTCCACGCCTTCGGCCACCACCGACACGCCCAGCGACTTCGCCATCGCCACGATCGCGCGCACGATCGAACCGTCGCCGCTTGCGGCGTCGCCAATCTGCGCCAGAAAGGAGCGATCGACTTTGAGCGTGTCCACCGGCAATTTCTGCAGATAGCGGAACGACGAATAGCCGGTACCAAAATCGTCGATCGCGAGGCTGATGCCGCGCGCCGCCAGTTCCTGCAATAACGCCTCGATGCCGCCATTGGTCGAGGTCATAGCCATGCTCTCGACCAGTTCGAGTTGCAGGCGGCTTGCGGGCAGGCCGGTTTCGGCAAGAATGGTGGCCAGCTGCGGCAGAAAGCCGTCGTGCAGGCATTGGCGCGCGGAGAGATTCACGCAGATGCGCCCAAAATCGAAGCCTTCGTCGAGCCACGCGCGCGCCTGACGGCACGCCTCGCGCAGCACCCACGCGCCAATCGGCACGATCAATGCGGACTCCTCCGCAATCGGTATGAACTGATCGGGCGGCACGAGCCCGCGCTGCGGATGCTGCCAGCGCACCAGCGCCTCGACGTTCGAAAACCGTCCGGTTTTCACATCGAATTCGGGCTGGTAATGCAGCAACAATTCATTCGCGGCGATCGCGCGATGCAATTGCGTTTCCAGTTGAATGCGCTCCATCGCACACGACGTCATCGGCGCGGCGAAGAACTGGAAGTTGTTCTTGCCCGCGTCCTTGGCCTCGTACATCGCGCGATCGGCCTGCATCAGCAGTTGCTTCGCGCTCTGCGCGTCGTCGGGGAACATGCTGATGCCAATGCTCGGCGTGACGAAAAGCGTTTGCTCGGCGGCGCGGATCGGCGCGGCCACGGTCGTCAACAGCGTCTCTGCGATGCGGCCGACGTGGCGGATATCGTCGATATCCTCGATGAGCAGCGTGAATTCGTCGCCACCGAGGCGCGCGACCGTGTCGGTCTCGCGCACGGCATCGCGCAGGCGCCGCGCGATCACCGTGAGCGCTTCGTCGCCGACGCTGTGGCCCATCGTGTCGTTGATGAGCTTGAAGCGGTCGAGGTCGAGAAACATCACCGCCACGCGCTTGCCCGAGCGGCGCGCGCGAGCGAGCGACAGCGCAATCCGCTCGGTAAACAAGGTGCGATTGGCGAGGCCCGTGAGCGCGTCGTGGGTGGCGAGATAGCTCAGGCGCTCTTCGGCCTCGCGGCGCTGGGTGATGTCCGCGAAGATCGCGGCGTAGTGCGTGCAACGGCCATGCGCGTCGCGGATACTGGAAATCGTGAGGTATTCGAGGAAAAGCGTGCCGTCCTTGCGGCGGTTCCAGATTTCGCCTTTCCAGTGGCCCGTGGCTTCGATGCTTTGCCAGAGCGCGGCGTAGAACGCGGCGCCCTGACGGCCCGAGTTCAGCAGGCGCGCGTTGCGGCCTACCGCTTCATGTTCCGCGTAGCCCGTAAGGCGCGTGAAGGCCGGATTGATGCGCTCGATGTTGCCGCGCAGATCGGTGATCATCACGCCGTCGAGCGTCGATTCCACCACCTGATCGGCCAGACGCAGACTCGCGCGGGAAGCCAGCAAGGCGTCGTCGCGCTCGCGCAGCGCGTCCTGTAACTCGCGCACGTATTCGTGTTCGAGGTCGCGCAGGATATCGGCGAAACCCAGCAGGCCGGTGAGTTCGCCCGTCTCGCTCAGGACGCCGACGTGACGCATGCGATGCTCGATCAGATACTGGCGCGCCGAATACAGACTGCGCGAATGCGCCAGCGAGCGCAGCGGGCGGCTTGCGTAGCGGCCCACGTCCACGCTGGCCTCGTCCAGTGCGCCTTGCGCAACGGCGCGCACGACGTCGCGTTCGGTCAGAATGCCCAGGCCGCCGTGCGCGTCGCGCACGACGATCGCACTCAGGCGGCGCTCGCGCATTTGCGCCATCGCGGCGGCAAACGGCGTATCGGCATCGACGCAGTGGGGGCGCGGTGGCTTCGCGCAGGCCAGCGTGCGCAGGCGCAGAAAGCACTCGGGACCCTGGCTGATGACGAGATCGGTCTGTGTAACGAGGCCGAGCGCCTGGCCCGCGTCATCGACGGCGAGGCAATGGCGGATGCCTTCGCGCGCGAACATCGCGGCGGCCTCGCGTGCGCATGTGTGCGCGGGCAACGCGCGCACCGGCTGGCTCATCGCGGTGGCGATCGGCTGGGTGACGGTGGCGGTTTCGGCGCTCAGCGCCAGTGCGTCGCGCTCGGTCCAGATGCCGACAGGCCGTCCGGCCTCGGTGACGACGATCGCACTATAGCGATGCTCGGCCATCAGGCGTGCGGCCTCGCGGATCGTCACGTCGGGACCGCAGGCGAGCAGCGGCCCGGAAAGAAGGCGCCCGATTTCGACGTCCAGCGTGTGGTGTTGCATGTCGCGCCCCGTACCGCGTGTGTTTGTCTTTTTGAGATGCGGTGAACTTAGCAGGCGGAGGGCGCCGATTGGATGATCTAGATCAAGGTTGTGGGGAATGGGGATGTGAATGAAATAGCCGGACCGCAAGCGAAGATGTGCCTGCGGTCCGGCTCGACGTTACTCGACGCTAGAAGTTGCGTGGAGTCGGGTCAGTGCTTGTGCGAGCCAGGCGTGGACGAGGACGCGCCGCCGCCCAGGCTGCCCAGACCACCCGTGAGGCCGCCAAGCAGGCTCGTGACGGGCGAGAGCAGCGAGGCGGCGCCACTGCCGCCTGCACTGCCTGCGCTGCCGCTGCCTGAGTTGCCGCTGCCTGAGTTGCCGCCTGCGCTCGTAGCGCCGCCGAGTGCGCCCGTCAACGTGCTGACGATGTTCGTCAACGGCGCCGCGGGGTTGGATGCCGAAGTCGACGAGCCACCGCTCTTGTTGCCGCCGCCATGGCCAGACGACCCGCTTGACGAAGCCCCGCCAGCCACGCCGCCCAGTACGCCGGTCAGGCCGCCAAGCAGGTTGGTCGGCGACGAACTGGCGTTGCTGCCGCTGCTGCCGCTCGAGGAGCCGCCGCTGCTTACTGGCACGACGGACGTTCCGCCGAGCAAGGCCGTCACCGGCGCGAGCAGGCCGCCCGAGCTGTGTCCACCCGAGCCGCCCGAAGCGCCTGACGATCCCGCCGGCGAGCCATTGGCGACGCCGTTGCCATTGCCGCTGCCGCTGTTGTTGCCGATCGTGATCGGCACAATCGGAACGCTCACGGCGCCAACGTTGACGATGAGGTTCGCGATCGGGCTCAACAGGCCGCTGCTGCTCTGGTTGCCATTGCCGGAGCCGCCGACGCCCGTCGTGCTGCCGGGGGTGCCGCCTGTGTGGCTGCCGGTGCCTCCGGTGCCGCCGGTGCCTCCGTGGCCACCGTTGCCTGAACCGCCGCTGCCACCCATGCCGCCTGAGCCACCGCTCCCGCCGGCGTTGCCACCACCCCAGCCACCATGGCCACCATCGCCCGAACCGCCGTTTCCGCCTGAGCCACCCGAGCCACCGGAACCGCCGGAGCCACCCGAGCCACCCGAGCCGCCGGAACCGCCGGAACCGCCCGAGCCACTATGCCCACCGTCGCCGGAACCACCGCCGCTCCACCCTCCGTGGCCACCATCGCCCGAACCACCACTGCCGCCCGAGCCGCCCGAGCCACCCGAGCCGCCGCTTCCGCCTGAGCCACTGTGTCCACCATCGCCGGAGCCACCGCCGCCGGAACCACCACTGCCACCTGAGCCGCCTGACCCACCCGAACCACCTGAACCACCCGAACCGCCTGTTCCGCCGCTTCCGCCTGAACCACTGTGTCCACCGTCGCCGGAGCCACCGCCGCCCCAACCTCCATGACCACCATCGCCGGAACCACCACTGCCGCCCGATCCACCTGAACCGCCCGATCCGCCTGAGCCGCCTGAGCCGCCTGAGCCGCCGTGCCCACCGTCGCCGGAGCCGCCACCGCCGCCCCAACCTCCATGACCACCATCGCCGGAACCACCACTGCCACCCGAGCCACCCGAGCCACCCGACCCGCCCGAACCGCCCGAACCGCCCGATCCACCATGGCCACCATCACCGGAACCACCGCTGCCACCCGATCCGCCCAACCCACCACCACCTGCGCCATTCCCCCAACCACCGTGGCCGCTATCACCTGAGCCGCCATCGCCACCACCATATCCGCCATCCCCAGAACCGCCCGAGCCAGAACCGCCCGCCCCCGGCGACCCCGAACTCGCACCCGATCCACCCGCATATCCCCACCCGCTCGAACTGCCTGGAATCGTGCCTTCCGCCCAGGCATAGCCCGGCCCGGAGCCGCCCGCGATCGGCCAGCCGCCGCTTTGAATCGTCGAACTCGTCGGCGCCGTCGATGTGGCGTCGCCGGCCTGCGCCGTAGCCGCAAGCGACCACCAAAGGAGAGCGCTCGCCGATGCAACAAGAGTGTGTTTGAAGGGAGCCATGATTAGTCCTTTCGCGATGAAATCGCGACCTGATTGGTCAAAGGTGTAATCAGTGCCCCCGGAAAACCGCTGATTGGTCTTGCTCTATACGGTTGCTGGATCGCCGATATCGCGTGGTCGCGCGTCGCCTTTATCTGTTTGCCGGGCGGGACGTGATAGCGCCGCGCTCGAATGTGGCTGAATCGGTCGGCCCTGAATTGCAAGTTCTGCGCCAATAAAAAAAGCGCAAATCGAAATTCGATTTGCGCTTCTGGCTATTCTGGAAAGGTATGAAAGAAAGGGTTTTAGGCCTTACTGGTTAAAGCGATTCGAACTGCGCCTAAGAAACCGAACGGTTGGATCCGACGCTTGCGCCCAACGTGCGTTACGCAACACACGTTACGTTTTGGGCCCCTGTAGCACGTAACCTCACGATTACATTTCGTATGTTTCGGTATGCGAAGATAATTCAGAAAAACGCGCGACTCGTCATATCAATCAAACCGTTTCATAACCTCTATCGCGTTTCGCAGCACTTCGATCAGCCATTAAAAGATCCGAAAGCGCTTAAACACCCGCGCCGCCTTGCGCACGCGTCCCCCGCATGAAAATCCGCCGCACCACCGCCTGCCCGTTGACGATCAACAAGCCCGCCAGCACCAGCGCGGAACCGGCCAGAAACGCCGCATCGACACGTTCATGCAGCAACACCACGCCCAGCGCCACGCCAAACAGCGGCGTCATGAACGACAGCACGCCCAGACGCGCGGCATAGTAGCGTCGCAGCATCCAGAACCAGACCAGATAGCTCGCGAAGGTGACCACCACCGTCTGAAAACCCAGACTCGCCAGCGCAAACGGCGTGAGGTGAAATGCGGTCTGCCCGGTGACGAAGGCAACCGGCAACAGCAGCACAAAAGCGCACGCAAGCTGGCAAAAGAGCGTCTGCGTGGCGGGCGCATCGCTCAGGCGCGTGGTACGCACCGCCACCGTGGTCATTCCCCACGCCGCGCCGCCGCACAGCCCCATGAAATCGCCGAGCATCCAGTCGGGGCCGGGCACCGCGCCGCTGCCCATGAGAGCCGGACCGAGAAAAGCAATCGCGATCCCGAGGAACGCCAGCCCGATACCGCCCCACTGGATGCCGCCCAGACGCTCGTCAGGCAGTTTCAGATGCAGGCCGATGGCGGCAAACATCGGCGCCGTATAGAGCAGCACAGCAATGTGCGAAGCGCTGGTCCAGCGCAGCCCCTCGGCGACGAACAGGAATTCCAGCGCGAACAGCGCGCCCACCACCAGCCCGGAGCGCAGCGCGATCCCAGGCAGCCAGCGCTCGCGCAGCACCAGACGGTTGACCAGCCAGACCAGCGCCGCCGCGCCGCCCGAGCGCAAGGCGACCTGCAGCATCGGCGTGACGTCGCCGGCCACGGCCTTGATCGCCACCTGCTGCGTCGCCCACATCAAACACAGCGTCACCATGATGGCGACTGCCGCACCGTCCACATGCTTTCTCATTGCCCGTCTCGCCGACATTATTTTCTGATCGCCGTAGTATGGGTTCGGCGGATTCGAGTCATATAGCGCAAAACTGACAACCGATAGCGACGGACCGCCAGCCACGCATCCCTGAAGCAGCCAAGGGTTGCACGACTGGCGGTCCGTTTAATCCGGCGCGGCTGTTTGGCCGGTCGGCCGGATCAGGATCGAAGCGTCTCCCGCTCCAGAATGGACAATGAGAATTACTCTCATTGCATAGGGCCGACACGGAAGCAAAGCGAATTATTTTTTGAAAGCGATATGTCGTCCGCCGTCAGGGTGTTGCATGGATGACACGCGTGCCCTGTGGCCCCGCTTCGATTTCGACGAAAAACGGCAATTTTTGCCTGAAGCGGCGAATTTTGAGACGCTCGGTCAATCGTCTGCGGAAAAAACGGCTATGTTGGCGTGCGCCCGCGGTTTGCAAAACGCCGGGCGCAAAGACGGGGGACACTCCGGCGCGCGCGGTCAGCCACAGGCGGACCCACGTGCAAACAGCCCGCCACAAGCGGCCGGCGGCGCAGGCTCACAGGGGAGCCGCGCGGCAGGCACCGGCGGGCTGTCGCAAAGACATGCCCGGTGCAGCGGCTACGCGTCACGACAATGCCACCGAGGGCCACAGCTGGCGGCCGGCTCACGAATCTGCGCTTTGCAGCGCGGTTCGGCGGGTTGGACCGACCGGCGCATACGTGCCCGCTGCACTGCGCCTGAATTGCCATGCGTGGAGCCGGTGTGGATTGGGCGCGCGCGCCGGAGTGTCCCCTAAATGCTGGCGAACATGGCGACTCGCGTCGCCGCTGGCATCACGGCCTTGCGCTGCCCGCTTCCCGACACCATCCTCCCCGCCGACGCCCGCCCTTAGGCACATCCGGCAGATTCGCCGCTTGCTCCTCGACGGTCTCGCGCCACCAGCGTTCACCGCGCTGCGGCGCGGCCAGATCGAGCCGCTCACCCATACGCGGCGTCGCCAGCGCCACGCCGCGCGCCGCCGCCAGCCCCATCACGCGCTCGAACGGCTCCTGCCAGCGGTGCAAGGCGAGATCGAAGGTGCCGTTATGGATCGGCACCATCCAGCGTCCACGCACATCGAGATGCGCCTGCACCGTCTCTTCGGGTTGCATGTGTACATACGGCCATTGCGGGTCGTAGGCGCCCGTCTCCATCAGCGTCACATCGAACGGCCCCAGACGCTCGCCAATCATGCTGAAATGTTCCGAATAGCCCGTATCGCCGCTGAAAAAGACGCGCAGGTCATCATCGGCGATCGCCCACGACGCCCAGAGCGTGCTGTTGCCGTCAAACAGACTGCGCCCCGAAAAGTGTTGCGCGGGCGCCGCCGTCAACGTGACGCCGCCAATCTGGGCGCTCTCCCACCAGTCGAGCTGGCGCACTTTCTTCGCGTCGATGCCCCATTCGATCAACCGGTCGCCCACGCCAAGCGGCGTAAGAAAAACGCCCGTAGTCGCCGCAAGCGCCAGCACGGTCTCACGATCCAGATGGTCGTAGTGATCGTGCGAGAGGATCACGCCGCGCAGCGGCGGCAGGTCCGCGAGGGCGATCGGCGGCGCGTGAAAACGCTTCGGCCCGAGCCGCTTGAAGGGCGAGGCACGCTCGCCGAACACCGGGTCGGTGAGCCAGAACTCGCCGCGCAGTTTGAGCAGCAGCGTGGAGTGGCCGAGGCGGTAAAGGCTGCGATCGGGTGCAGCGTCCAGATCCGCGCGGCTTAGCGCGGCAATGGGCAAGGCGCTCGTGGGCACGGTCCCGCGCGGCTTGCGGAACAGCACATTCCAGATGATGCCGAGGCTCTTCACCAGACCTTCCTGCGGACGCGGCTGCACATTGCGATAGCGCTCGCCGTCGTGTTGCGGCGAACCGCCCGACAAGGCGCGCGAGCGACGCGCGGCAGTAAAACCAAGCGTGCGGCCGAGGAAATCAGGGATCGATGCCATGAGAGCGCCTTCGAGGGAAAAGTAGACTGTTGAGTGTAGTTTATCCTGAAAAAAAGTAAACTGCGGGGTGTAAATAATGATTTCGTCGGGTGAAATGTCCGCTTGCGTACATAGATCCCGCCGCGTCACGCTCGTCGAGTTGCGTACATCGCGCTGCAACGCGTTGCAGCGCGATTTGGCCGGCAACCCATATCCACATCCATGTAGTACGTATTCCGAAACATTTGATCTTCCAAAAGCCACCAACGCTGGCAGCATGCAATTCCTCCACGCATGGTGCAGCAGCAATCGCCCCTGCATTCCACGGTGGATTATTAATTCGCATACCTGAATTTCAATAAAGAAGGGACGGACTTTAATATTCAATTGCGCACCGCGTCATTCAACCTGAACTTGCTGCATCGCCGCACATTTAGTTAGGCATCCGTCAGGGAATTCACTGAGTATTCGCACCGTAGCGGGTGTGCGACTCTATGTCTCAGTGCCATTCCCTATGGAGCCAGGCATGCAATCAGAAAAGCTCAAGAATGCAAAGGTCGCCGTTTTCCTGAATCGGTCGGCGTTGTGTCTGCTGCTGTTGCCGGTTGCGTGCCTCTGTTGGGCGCTCAATGCGTACTCAATACAGAACGCCTTCCTCCTCTCCTTCGTCCTCGCGACATACTCCTGGCCATTTGCTGGGGTGTTGTACATCGTGTCGGCGGCGTTTCACGTCCGCACGCGCGATCAACGCCCGGAGCACGATGCCGGACTGCGTGAGGCTCACGGCCACTAAGCCCTGCATCGTCTCTCTGGACGGTTCGCGGCGGTGGTCGAATGAGTCGATGTTCGCAAACCAGGCCTTGTTGGATAGCCTGGTTTTTGCGAACGCTTTCGACTAATCGTGCTTGACTGTACGGCGCTTTGCCTTGCGCAGCGTCGTGACGTCCGCGGGTACGAGCGTCGGCGCTTTCACCTGCCCCGCCCGTATACGCGACATCACGCGCTTTGCATTGGCATTGCAGTCCATGTCAGCGGGCTTCGCGTCGATCTCCGCGAGCAATGCGACGAGATGAGCCTTGCTTTGCGCAAGCCGCATTTGCATCGCCTCGATTTCCTGCACCTTGGCGCGTAGCGTCTCGATCAAGGTGCCGTGTTGCCATTGCGCCATGTCGAGCGGCAACAAGGTGCGGATTTCGTCGAGACTGAAACCGGCCTGCTGTGCCGCTGCGATCAGTTCGAGCACCAGCACGGCCTCGGGTGCATAGCTGCGGTAACCGTTTGGCTCGCGCCCGGCTTTCAGCAAGCCGATGTCTTCGTAGAAGCGAATGCGCGACGCGGCCAACCCCGTACGCTGTGCCAGTTCCCCAATTTTCATGTTCCCGCCTCCGCCCCCGCGAATCGTGTCACACATGATGATGGCACATTGAATGCTTAAATGAAGCCCTGAAGCGGCGTGGGTAAATTCAGCACAATCTGTGCGTCCTTGACCACATCCAGCCGAACAATCTTCTTCGCGCCCAAGCCATCAAGCAACTGGCTTAGCGGGCCATCATTGCGCCGCAACGTCACATTGCGCGGGAAAAGGCGCTGCGCGAACGATAACGTATTGGTCTGCACCGTCGCCTGATGCCATTGTCCGTCGATGCGGTTAATCATCGTGGTCGTACCCATCTGCGACTGAGGCGCGGCTTCCTGCAACGCCGGTAGCGGCGCGTTCAAGGTCAAATCGGGTGCGCCATTCGGGCCGCCAATCTGCGCCCGCACATCGGTGCCGATGTTAATGTCGATATTCGCGCGCCACTTCGGCAATTGATAACCGTATACGCCACGCACGCGCGCGATCTCCGTGCTGACGGGCAGCGCGAGCACATGCGCGAAGAAATGCCGGCGCCGCATGGCATTGCGCAACTCCAGCGCATGCGAACCGTTCACGCCGGGCCGACGGATCACGACAGCAACGGAGACTTCGTCATAGGGATCGTTATCGCACACCGCATAGGAAAAGAAGGTGAGCGCCACCAGCCCAAAACCAGGGAACGCGCGCAGCGGTTCGAGCGGCATCGGCAACATCGCCCGCAGTCGTGACAACGGCGCGAGAAACAGGAACTGAATCTGGCTGGTGCGATAGTAAAAGTTCGGCGCCCACGTCGGGCCGATTCGCGACGCCATGATCTGCTTCGGAATCCTGCGAAACCAGTCGATATTGCCCGCCGCCGGATCGCGGGCCACTTCATCCAGATCCGGGTTCATCCGGAAGCGATCGTAGTAGCCGCCCGCGGGCACTTCGACCTGGTGCGGCCCGAATTCGACCTGTGCAATCAGCCTGTCCATCTTCGTCTCTCCCCTCTCGATAGATGGGCGCCACTCTAAGCTTAAAGTCAACTTTAAGGTCAAGCGCTCAAACCCGCCCCGAAAGAAGCTATTGACATTAAAGTTACCTTTAACCTTAAAGTCGGAACACGATCAAACGAGGTGAACTCATGAACGTGTTCGACAAGCTGGCATTACCCAACGGTTCAACCATTCAGAACCGCATTGCCAAAGCCGCCATGGAAGAAAACATGGCCGACGCCAACCACGCGCCTTCGGCGCAACTCATGCGTCTTTACCAGGCGTGGGCCGATGGCGGTTCCGGCCTGCTGATTACCGGCAACGTGATGGTCGACAGCCGCGCGATGACGGGACCGGGCGGCGTGGTGCTCGAAAATGACAAGCATCTCGAAGCATTCAGGAAGTGGGCGCGCATCGGCCGCTCGAAAGGCGCGCAATTCTGGCTGCAGATCAACCATCCGGGGCGCCAGATGCGGGCGAATCTAGGCCAGCCAACATGGGCGCCTTCCGCTGTGCCGCTGTCGCTGGGCAAGATGTCGAAGCATTTCAACACCCCTCAGGCGATGACCGACGAAGTCATCGACGACGTGATCCAGCGCTTCGCGCGCACGGCACGCCTGGGCGAACGGGCCGGTTTTACAGGCGTCGAAATTCACGCGGCGCACGGCTATCTGCTCAGCCAGTTTCTTTCGCCGCTCACCAACCAGCGGACCGACCAATGGGGCGGCTCGCTGGAGAATCGTGCTCGCCTGCTGCTGGAGATCGTCAAGGCGGTTCGCGCCGTCGTGTCGCCAGCCTTTGCCGTCGCCGTCAAGCTGAATTCCGCCGATTTCCAGCGCGGCGGCTTCAGTGCCGACGACGCCCGCCAGGTGGTCAAGTTGCTCAACGCATTGGCCGTCGATCTGGTCGAATTGTCCGGCGGCAGCTATGAAGCCCCGGCGATGCAAGGCGAAGCGCGCGATGGCCGCACCCTCGCCCGCGAGGCTTATTTCGCGGAATTCGCACGTGACATCCGTGCGATCGCAACAATGCCCGTGATGGTCACCGGAGGCATTCGCCGCCAGGCCGTCGCCGATCAGGTGGTCGCGAGCGGTGTGGATATGGTGGGCATCGGCACGGCGCTCGCCATCGATCCGGATCTGCCGCGCGACTGGCGTGCCGGCAAGGACAACGCGCCGACGCTGTCGCCCATCACCTGGAAAAACAAGCCGCTGGCCTCGCTCGCCAATATGGCTGCCGTGAAGTTTCAGTTGCGCAGATTGAGCCTTGGAAAAGCCACCAATCCCAAGGTCTCGCCATTGCGCGCGCTGATTCTGCAACAGTTTGGCGAGGCGGCGCGCACTCGCGCATACCGGCGCTGGATCAGCGCCACGTCGTCACCCGCCTTATCCCAGCCGCGATGAAAGCTGCCACGTCGCCTGAATCAAGGGCGTTGCATAAGGCCGCACATCCGGTTGCGCCGTGAACGTGATGCCCATGGCGGCCAGCGGTTCGCCGCGCCGGTTCAACACCGGCGCGGCGAGGCTGCAGACGTTCTGCAACGTGTCCGAGCGCATCAACGCGTAGCCGACGCGTTTGATGTCGGCGAGTTCATGCAGCCAGTGCTCAGCGCTAACGTGCGTATCGCGCGTCGGCACGTTCGCGGCCGAAATGAACGCTGTCCAGTAGTGCATCTGTACGCTCGTGGGCAACATGCTCATCATCGCTTTGCCGGCGGCGCTGCAATGCATACTCTGCGACCGGCCAACATGCGCGCCGTAGGTGTCGGCAAATGGCCACGCCACGTGCGCGACGACCAGAGCATGCGAACCGGCCGCCACGCTCAGGTTGATACCCTGATGCAATTCGTTCTTCAGCACGTCAGCGATAGGGTGGAATAGCGGCACGATCGGCTGCTGGAGGTAGGCGGCGGACGCCATCTCGAACAGCCTCGCGCCCGCACAATACGCCTTCCTGCGTTGCAGATCGCGCATGACCAGGCCGCGGCGCAGCAGGACGCCAATCATGCGATGACAACTCGCAACAGGCAGGCGAACGCGCTCCGCGATTTCGGAAAGCGTCAGCGGCCAGGTCGACTGGACCAGGACTTCGAGTATGTCGAAAGCCCCGTCGATGGCAGGCGCCCTGGAACGGGTTTCAGGCAGGCAATCGGGGGCATTCATGGATCGAACCTAGTCTCTTCATCGATTCATTGACGTTTTCGCTGCGCAGATTTATTCAGCGGCGCTCTGGAGTATCGCGTGCGCCGCCTTTTCCGCAACCATCATGGTGGGCGCGTTGATATTGCCGGAGGTGATGTTCGGGAACACCGACGCATCCACCACCCGCAGCCCCCTTATGCCATGAACCCTCAGATCGCTGTCCACCACCGCGCGTTGCAAATCGCTGCCCATCGCGCACGAGCCGCACAGGTGGTAAATCGATCCGCTCTGCTCGCGAAAGAACTTCAGCATGCTGTCGTCGTCGGTGACGCTTGCGGCCGGACGAATTTCCTCGGCCGTGATCGTTTTGAGCCACGACGTACCGGAGAGTTCACGCACGAGCCGGCTGCCCGCGACGGCCTCCAGACGGTCATGCGCGGTCGATAGATAGTTGGGATCGATGCGCGGTGCGACGCGCACATCGGAGCTGGTTAGCGTGACGGTGCCACGGCTGGTCGGCCTGCATGGCGCGAAAAATATCGTATAGCCCGAATACGGCTCGACTCGCGGCATGCCGCCCGATTCCGGCAACACGTACGAGAGCGGATTGAAGTACAACTGAATGTTTGGCGACGCCTGCGCGTCACTGGTACGCAGGAACCCGCCTGCCTTCACAGTCGTGGCGAACACGCCTTTGCGCCGCACGAGATACTGAAGCATGGCCCGCGCCTGCTGCGGGAGCGTGCGTACCTGGTCGTTCACGGTGGGACGGTTCGCGCGAAAGTAGTACGACGCGCACAGATGATCCTGCAAATTCCGGCCGACAGCGGGCAGATGATTGACGACCGCGATTCCGTGTTCCTGCAACAATCCAGCGTCCCCGATCCCCGAGAGCTGCAGCAGCTTGGGCGTTTCCACCGCCCCCGCCGAGAGAACGACCTCGCGCCGCGCCGTGAAATTCTGACGATGGCCATTGACCCGCACGCTCACGCCCTTGGCAGTCTTTTCCGATCCGAACAGAACGCGCTCGACAAGCGCTTCGGTAAGGACCGTCACGTTCGCGCGCGTCATCGCGGGGTGCAAATAGGCCGTGCACGATGAGTCGCGCTGTCCGTTTCGCGTGTTGATGTCGTACACGCCGTAGCCTTCCAGTTGGGCACCGTTGAAGTCGGGATTCGCAGGATGGCCGAGCGCCGCGCACGCCTGGAAAAAAGCTTCACTGACCGGATGGACCGGATCGCGCGTGATGCGAATACGCCCGCTGCTGCTGTGCCATTCCGTATCGCCCAATGGATGCGATTCGAGCTTTTTGAACCACGGTAGCACGTCGTCCCAGCCCCAGCCGGGATTGCCCTGGGCCGCCCAGTCGTCGAAATCGGCGCGCTGGCCACGCACATAGATCATCGCGTTGATCGCACCCGATCCACCCAGTACCTTGCCGCGCGGCGTATAAACCTTCTGCCCGGCGAGTTCCTTCTGCCCGATCGTCTCGTAACGCCAGTTATATTTCGGATGATAGAAGAGCTTCGCGAAGCCTAGCGGCATACGCAGCCAGATCGAGCGGTCGGCGCTTCCGGCCTCCAGGAGCAGAACACTGAATTTGCCCGATTCGCTCAGCCGCTGCGCGAGGATGCAGCCGGCCGAGCCCGCTCCCACGATGATGTAATCGAAAGTCGCTGCGTCCATCGCCATGCTATTCCTTGTCGACGGCATAGCGCGCCTTCCAGCTTGCGGAAGGACCGGCTACATCGAAGGGTTCTGTGGATACCGTGAGATGCAGACGCTTCTCCGTATAAGGCATGTGGGCATTGACGACATCCATATCCAGTTCAACTCCCAGGCCTGGTTCCGTGGGTGGAATGATGTAACCGTCCTCCCAGACAATCGGCTTCTTGAGGATCTGCGCGTGGAATCCTTCCCAGCGCATGATGCTTTCCTGAATCAGGAAATTGGGCGAAGCCACCCCTAGCTGGATGCTCGCCGCGGCGCCCACCGGGCCGTTGTAGAGATGCGGAGCGATCTGCGCGTAGTACACCTCCGCCATACTCGCGATTTTCTTCGCTTCGAGAATGCCGCCTACGCGCCCCAGGTTCATCTGCAGGATCGAGGCGGCGTTGTTGCGCAGCACGTCGAAGAATTCGTATTTCGTGGTGAGCCGCTCGCCGGTCGCGACGGGAATGCTGGTCTTCTGCGCGACGCGCCCCATGGCTTCCGACTGGCCTGGCGGCACGGGTTCCTCGAACCAGAGCGGATCGAATGGCTCGATGTAGCGCGCGAGCCGTACCGCAGCCGAAGGGGTCATCTGACCGTGCGTGCCGAAGATCAGATCGCACTTTGTACCGACGGCTTCGCGCAGTCGCCGGCAGAACGTCGCGGACAGTTCCAGCAGTTCCAGACTCAACTGATGCCCGCAGTAAGCCGTATAAGGCCCTGCCGGATCGAACTTGATCGCTGTGAAGCCCTGCTTCACATACTCCTCGGCGCATTGCACGGAGAGTTCGACGTCGTCGTAATCGTGGCTGTATTCGCCATTTGGCAGCTTTGGATAGAGGTAGGTATACGAACGCAGCCGATGGTTCACCTTGCCGCCGATCAATTCATAGACCGGCTGGTTCGCCGCCTTGCCGATGATGTCCCAGCAAGCCATCTCCAGACCGCTCACTATGCCCATCATCGAGACGTCGGGGCGCTGCGTAAAGCCGCTCGAATAGGCTTCGCGATAGAAGCGCTCGATATGGTGAGGATCGTGACTTTCCAGGTAGCGCTGATACACGTCGCCGATCGCGGCTTCCATCACATTGGGGTGAAAGCTCGCAGCGTAGACTTCGCCGATACCTTCAATTCCACACGCGGTCTTCAGCTTCACGAAGATCCAATAACGCCCGCCGATATACGGCGGCGGCACGGCGACAACATAAGTTTCGAGTGAGGTGATTTTCATGAACGGGTCTCAGAGGAGTGGTGTCGTTTGGTGCGCGTCAGGCTTCAATGGCCAGGAAACCGGTAATGCGCGGTGCGCTTCTTGAAGACAAACACCAGCCCGCTGCCGATCAGACAACACGCGCCGATGTAGACGAAATAGAGTTGCGTGCCCAGCACGCCGGGAAAGCGATGCGAAATGGCGGAACTGATCATCGGCAGGAACACGTCCGGCGAGAGGCCAATCATCGAGATGATCCCGATAGCCAGCCCCGTCACGCGCGCCGGTACGTGACAGCGATCGATAATCGCCCAGTAAAGGCCATGCACCGAATACGTCATCAGGCCAAGCACGACGATGCTCACGACAAGCAACCACAGCGGCACGGAACCCGGCACCAGCACGAATAACATCCACGCCACGGCGGCCACGAGCATGCCTACGCCCAGCACATTCACGTTGGAGAAGCGGTCGCCGAGAAAGCCGCCGCCGATCGCCCCGACCGGACGCATCCAGAGCTTGATCACCGTGAGTTCGCCCGCAAGCACCGCCGAGGCCGAAAAGTGTTCCTGGATATAGCTCGAAAAAGAAAACGTCGCCCACAGCAACTGGTAGCCCGCCAGCACGATCAGGCTGATGAGCCAGATTTCGGGGATACGCATCAGCATGAAAAAATCGCCGATGGCCGAGCCGCGCTGCGCGACCTCCTGAACGGACGTTCGCTTGCGATCGTTCGGCAGGATCAGGCCCGCGAGCACACCAATGCCGAGACACGTATAGGCGTACAAATGAATCACCGGACGCAGCGCGACCTGCGGAGCGTCGCTTGCGTAGTGCGCGAAGATCGCCACGGCGATCGAGGCAAGCACGGCTTCGGTGAGGCCGCGGCCGCCGTCGAGGACGCCGAAGAATCGGCCCTGCTCGCGCTCCGTAGCGAGCAGCTTGACCGCGCGCAGGATCGCCGACCAGAACGTGAGACCGCCGGCGACGCCCCAGCCCAGAAAAATCCAGCGCAGCATCGAAGGCTCGGGATAAGTCGCGAACCACAGACCCAGCAGGCCGACCACGCCGAGCGAAAACACCACCAGCCAGCGCGAGCTCATGCGATCGGCGAGCCAGCCACTCGGTATATAGGTAATCACGTAGACGATACCGAGCAGCGAATACAGTTCGCCCAGTTGGTCGGGCGTAATCTGGAAAGCCTTGAGAAGCGTGACTTCAAAATTCTGCCGCAGATAAAGCAGTGGATAGAGCGCGCCAGCCGACAGCGTCAGCACGCCCAGCTGAAAATAACGAAGCAATGCGGAACGCGCGCCGGAATCTTCTTCCAGACGCTGCTCCGGGGATTCGATGATTACCGTCATGATGTCTCCTTGATGGGCTGCTCAAACGTGTCCGCACTTCTATGTGTGCTTCGACATAAACTTTTCAGTTATCCGAACTATTTAGATGACTTGTCGCCGCTTTTTATCGGGCAGCGATTCAGTACGGCACGACCACGAGGCGCGTCTGCGTGAAAGCCAGCATGCCGTGCATGCCGTCGTCGCCGCCAATGCCTGAGCGCTTCCAGCCGGCGTGATGACCTTGATACGGATCGTCGGGAACGCGGTTCACGTAGCACTCGCCCGCCTCGATTTCATTGGCCACCCGCATGATCGTGCGGTGGTTCTCGCTGTAGATCATCGAGGCCAGCCCGAACTGATGGTCATTGGCCATCTCCAGCGCTTCATCGAGGTTTTCATAAGTGACGACGCCCAGCACCGGCCCGAACGTTTCCTCCTGGATGATTTCCATGTCCTGGCGGCAACCCGTGAGCAGTGTTGGCGGATAGAAGAAGCCTTTACCGGCCGGAATTTCTCCGCCACATTCGAGCACCGCGCCGTCGTCGATCGCCCGCTCCACCATCTGGTGGATGTGCAGTCGCGCGTTGGCGTGGATCAGCGGTCCCATCCAGTCGTGGTTGACGCTACGATCGCCCCACTGGCGCTCGCGCATGCGGTTACGCAGCAGCCCGATGAAGCGGGAAGCGATTTCCTCGTGTACGTAGACCCGCTCGACCGAGGTGCAAAGCTGCCCGCAGTTCAGCGTTCCGGAGCGCACGATATCGGCGGCGGCCTGTTCGAGATTGGCGTCCGGTTCGATGATCGCGGGCGTCTTGCCGCCCAGTTCCAGCGACACCTTCGCGATATTGACCTGCGAGTATTCGAGCACCTTGCGCCCTGCCCCCACGCTGCCCGTCAGGGTAATCATGCCGACCGCCGGATGCGTGCAGATCTGTTCGGCCACGACATGGTTCATCGCCATGATGCTGATGACGCCGGCCGGTACATTGGCGTCCTGCACAGCCCGCGCGATTTCAAGCGCGGAGCACGGCGTATAGCTGCTCGGACGCACGACCACGGTGTTGCCGGTTATCAGCGCGGGGGCGAGCTTGCGCATCAGCGTGTAGACGGGCGAGTTAAAGGGAATCAGACAGACCACGACACCGATAGGCTCGCGAAACAGCATCAGATTCTCACCCGCGTTGTCGCTCGGGATGAGTTCGCCGGTGATACGCCGCGCCCACTCGGCGTGATAGCGCGTGACTTCGGCGGCATAGAGCACTTCGTTGCGCGCGTGCTGAGGGCTTTTGCCGGATTCGAGCGCCAGCGCCTGTCCGATGTTGTCGGCGCGGGCAACCAGCGCGTCAGCCAGGCGGTGGAGCACGCGTGCGCGCTCGATGGCGGGGAGGCGTCGCCAGCTTTTCTGGGCGCTCGACGCAGACTCGACCGCCAGCCTGGCATCGTCGCGGCTGACGCTGTCGGCCGTGGCGATGATATGGCCGGTGGCCGGATTGCAGACTTCGATCGCCGATGCGCGCATCGGCTCGATGAAATGGTTATCCGCGAAATTTGGGTAGTGGCGCACGTTGACGTCCTTGTTTGTTTAGGTGGCCAGAATGGCTGTGTTTCGCGACTATAGAAGCGCGCTTCAACAAGGGTCAATGGAATTTCATCTACCCAAATTTTTTCCCATATATGGAAAAATCCACGTGATTTGAAGCGTGCGAAACGCTGGTAATCCGATCACACGCAAAGGTCGGCAGCACTTGCGGCTCGACCTCCCACGAGCCACTCCAGCCGGGCCGCGCCGCAATCCGCGCTATGATGAAGCGCCTCGCCGCTCAAGACAGCATGCCTAAGCGATCTGCAATAAGCGACCTGTAAGCCGCCTGCCCGCGTAAGGGGCGTGTCGGCCAATTGCAGGCAAGGGCAGACGAGTGGGAATCCAGTCATTGTTCCAGTCACGAAAGCGATGAAACAACGTACATGGCCCAGATCCGCTATCGCCTGTTTACTGCTGGCATCCGCGCCGCTTGCAGGTTGCGCCGCGCGCGGCGCACCATCCTTCGCGCTATTCGGCGCGTACTTCCCCTTCTGGCTAACCAGCAGCGTGGCCGGCGTGGTGGGCGCGCTGCTGGCGCATCGCGTCTTCGTCAAGACCGGCTGGGCCCGCGCGATTCCCTATCAGTTGTCCGTCTGCACAGCGATCGGCGTGGTCGTTGGGGTGCTCGTCTGGCTATTGGGAACGGGGGCGCTCTGAGATGAAAATGGCGGGCGCTCCTTCCTCACCGGCCTGGAAAGGCCGTGCGATTGCAGCCGTAATCGTCGTGCTCGGCGCGGCGGCGCTCTGGTATGCGTACGATCGCTCGACGCGCTACCCCTCGACCGACGACGCCAGCATCGACGCCGATGTCGTGCATGTCGCCTCTCCGGTGGGCGGGCGCATCGTGCGCGTGCCGGTCGAAGAGAACGCGCATGTCGCGAAGGGCGACGTGCTGTTCGAAATCGATCCCGTGCCCTACCGCCTGGCGGTCCAGCAGGCCCAGGCCGAAGTCGAGGTGGCGCGCGCGGCGCTGGCCACGCGCCGGCGCTCGGTGATCGGCGAAACGTCGAACGCGACGCTTGCCGCCGACCAGACCCGCCGCGCCACGCACAATTACGATCTCGCGACGCGCAGCGTCGAACGCTTGCGCCCGCTCGCGGCGCAGGGCTATGTGTCGGCGCAGCAGTTCGATCAGGCGGTGGTCGCGCAGCGCGACGCGGGCGTGTCGCTCGAACAGGCCAAAGTGCAGCAAAAATCGTCGTCGCAAACCATCGGCGACGACGCCGACGCGATCGCCTCCCTGCACGCGCGCGAGGCGGCGCTGGCGCGCGCCCAGCACGCGCTGGACGACACCATCGTGCGCGCGCCGTTCGAGGGCTACGTCACGGGGCTGTCGATTCTCGCGGGCGAAACCGTCGCGCCAAATCAATCCATTTTCACGCTGATCCACGCAGGCGAATGGTTCGCCGTGGCGAACTTTCGCGAAACGGCGCTGGGCGCAATCGAAGTAGGCGACTGCGCGACCGTGTATTCGATGATCGACCGAAAGCAGGCGATGAGCGGCAAGGTGATCGGCATCGGCGCGGGCATCGCCGACACCGATCGCGTCAACATTCCGCACAGCCTGCCCTATGTGCAGCAGTCGGTGAACTGGGTGCGGGTCTCGCAGCGCTTCCCGGTGCGCGTGCGCATCGAGACACCGCCCGCGAAGCTGGTGCGCATCGGCGCAAGCGCAATCGTCGAGGTGCGCCATGGCCAGTCCTGCCGTTGACGCTCGGGCCGACGCGGTCGGCGACATCGCCGGCGATGTCCGTGCGCCGCGCCCGCGCGAGATCATGCGGCTGCTCGCACCGTTTCCAGGGCGCGCGTCGATCGTCACGCGCATTGCGCTGATCTGCGCGCTCACGGTGCTCGTGACAAGTGCATACGGCACCCCCGAGGCCGCGACCTCGGCCTATATCGTGTTCTTCCTGAACCGGCCGGACCGCGTCACCAGCGTCGTCATGTCGTGTGCGCTGTTTCTGCTCGTCACCGCGATCATCGGCATCGTGATGATCTTCGCGATCTTCTCCATCGACGTGCC
>NZ_DASZJJ010000182.1:0-16806 GCF_035948235.1 Paraburkholderia sp.
TTCACTGCGTCGAAGCTCGATGCGTTCACCGCACCGGCTGCCACGTTGTGCAGCGCCACCGGCGTGGTCGAGCCAACACCGCCCAGCGTCACCGAAGCGTGTGCCGACGAGTCGTACATCACCGCATCGGCCATTGCGCCAGCCATATTCGTGATATCGCCCTGCAGGTTCGAGATGTCGGTCGTGTTTTTCGTCACACGGCTGTCCAGGTTCGTCACCGCACCTGCAACGCTGTTAAACGTGCTGCCACCGATGCTGTACGTCGGCGCCGAGATCGAGCCGTCGCTGTTCACCGTCGAGCCGCCGCCAATTGCGCTGGCCGTCGAGCTGGCCACGTTATACAGCTGCGAGCCGTTCACTGCGTCGAAGCTCGATGCGTTCACCGCACCGGCTGCCACGTTGTGCAGCGCCACCGGCGTGGTCGAGCCAACACCGCCCAGCGTCACCGAAGCGTGTGCCGACGAGTCGTACATCACCGCATTGGCCATTGCGCCAGCCATATTCGTGACGTCGCCTTGCAGGTTCGAGATGGCGCTCGTGTTCTTCGCGATGTCGCTCGTGTTCTGTGCGACTTGCGTGTTCGTTGCGTACAGCTGCGAGCCATTCACCGCATCGTAGCTCGATGCGCTCAGCGCACCAGCCGCCACATTGTGCAGCGCCACCGGCGTGGTCGAGCCAACACCGCCCAGCGTCACCGAAGCGTGTGCCGACGAGTCGTACATCACCGCATCGGCCATCGTCCCGGCCATATTCGTGACGTCGCCTTGCAGGTTCGAAATGGCGCTCGTGTTTTGCGCGATGTTCGTCGTGTTTTGCGCGATGCTCGTCGTGTTCTGCGCGATGTCGCTCGTGTTTTGAGTAACCTTCGTGTTCGTTGCGTACAACTGCGAACCGTTCACCGCGTCCGTGCTGGAGGCCGTAATCTGGCCCGCTGCCACGTTCGTGATGGTGCGCTCGGCGCCTGCCGAACCCACGCTCACCGTGCCCACCGGTGCAGTGCCCGCGTAGTTATATGTCGTGCCGCCAATTACGCCGCTCGACGTGCCCACCGCAGCAGTGTTCGCTACGGAGTTGCCACCCAGGGCCACGGAATTAGCTGCATCTACCGAAGCCATGTAGCCAATGGCTACGCTGTTATTTGCATTGGTTGTGGTAACCGCACTGTTGCCAAGGGCTAAGCTCGTGTAGCCGGCGGCATTCGATTTTCCGCCCAAAGCGGTTGCCCCCGCCCCCGACGCAACAGCTTGAACCCCCGCTGCCAAGCTCGAATTCGCGCTGGCGACTGCGTTGATACCCAGCGCCGTGGCGTAGCTACCCGACGCCGTCGCGTTGGTACCGAATGCCGAGGCTGAAAAGGCCGATGCCGTCGCTCCAGAACCGATGCTGGTGGTAAATCCGTCAGATGCCAACGCCTGGTAGCCGATCGCAACATCACCCTGCCCCGTGGCGCTGGCTTTGTTACCCAACGCCGTTGCGCCCAATGTCCAGCCGTAATAATTAGTAGCGTTCCCGGCCGCATAAGCCCCGTCACCCACGGCGGTATCCACGGTCGTGACTGCATTAGCGCCTGTGCCGGCTACGTAGGCAGATGCTTGCGAGGCCGCACCAAGCGCGGCGAGAGCGACAACAATCACCTTACAGTTTGTGCCCTTGGATCTGGCCTTCGCGGTTTCGGCCGCAGCAACCCAAGTACCTGTGACTTTGTTCCAGACAGAACGATAAGTTTTATTCATTTTGCAATCCTTAGTAATGTTTAAACTTCACGACGCTTGATTTGGAAATTCAGTTTCGGACGAGAGCTTAGCCAGACTGGCTCTTGACTATTCGAGCCTCACCGGGCAACGACCCGGATAACCGCTTCCATCAGAAGATCAATCGAAACCGGTGACCGCCCGAATCTCAAGACCTAGTTTGCCGTCAGACTGATCCTTAATCGATCGAACGATTTCTATTCTGGAAAATCGCTTTTCCTCGTGGCGGCATGTGTCTTTCAGGGCGGATCACACCGAAACATCAGGAGAATCCGACCAACTACGCGGTCAAATTCGCGTTCGACGCACTCGACAAAGGACTCACCGTCGCAAGACAGATCCCGTGATGTTCGCTAACTATCCGCCAGCTTTGGGGCATGCAAAAACGCGCGACGCGCGACGGCATGAGAGGCAGATGCTAGTTAAGGAAACCGCTTGGACACATAAGACGATTCTTAATTAATGCCCAAAATCAGACGAAGAAAATGAGAATCATCTGAAATAGTTAAATTAATTAACGGACGATTTTAAGATCACGCCGCAACGGCGAAGACGTTCGCTTTTGTCGCAAGAAAGCGTCATGCGGGAAGAGATGGGTAGAGCGGAAGGTATTGGCGATCTGCTAATTTGGCCGTCGTACGCCGGCCCACCCTCGGCAGGAAATGCGGGTGGCAGGGTTGCGCGCTATTCCGGGACGCCCATCGCTGGGTCGCCATTGCGCAGGGGATCGGAGACAGGCCGTGTGGCGAGAGATGCAGGTGCAGGTTTGCCGCGCTCGAAGTGTGGGGCGGCGCCGATTCGGCGATGAGCGCCCCGCAATCGCTTACCGGAAAGCGGGTAGGGTCGTATCGATCGCCTCGGCAAGCGTTTCAAACGCAGGCGCGATCTCCTCATCGGGCACGCAGGCATAGCCGATCAACAAACCCGGGTTCGCCCGCTCGCGAGACGAGTAATAACCCGAAAGCGGCCGCACCACGATATTGCGCGCAAGCGCGGCTTCAGCCACCGCGCGGTCTTCACTGCCCTCGGGTAGTTGCATCACGACGTGCAGGCCCGCGTCGCCGCCCATGGCGGGCAACGCGTCGCCGTATCGGCGCGAAACGGCGTCGAGCAGCACCTGGCGGCGCTGCCCATAAAGCGCCCGCATCTTGCGAATATGCGAAGTGAAATGCCCTTCGGCGATAAATTCCGCCAGCACGGCCTGTTGCAATAGCTGCCCTTCCCGATAAAGCTCAGCACTCGCAGTAGCAAAACTTTCCGCAAGCGGCTCAGGCGCCACCAGATATCCCACGCGCAGCCCCGGAAACAGCGTCTTTCCAAAGCTCCCCACATAAATCACCTGCCCTGCCGTATCGAGCCCCTGCAACGACGCAAGCGGCCGGCTGCCATAACGAAACTCGCTGTCGTAATCGTCCTCGATGATCCAGCATTGATTCTGCCGCGCGTATTCGAGCAATACGCGGCGGCGCGCAAGACTCATCACCATCCCGAGCGGGTATTGATGCGAAGGCGTCACAAGGATCAGCTTCGGCGGCGGCGCGGCGAAATCGGCAGCAGATGGATTGATGCCTTCGCTATCCACCGCAATCGGGCGTGGCTTGAGCCCCGAAACGTGCAGCACGCTACGCACGCCCCAATAACAGGGATCTTCGGTCCAGATCGTGTCGCCCGGATCGGACAGCAGTCGCACGGCAAGATCGACAGACTGGTGGATGCCGGTCGTGATGATGATCTGCTCGGGCGAGCAGCGCACCGAACGCGAAGTGCGCAGATAGTCCGCCAGCACGTGACGCAGCAAGGCAAGTCCGCCGCCCGGCGCGTAGGTCAGCAGATCGGGCCGCAGCGTGCGCCAGTATTTGTTGTGCAGGCGCGTCCAGATGCGTGCAGGAAAGCGCGAGACATCCGGCACACCGGGCATGAACGCGCCGCCCTGGCGTTTCGAAACCCCCGCTCCCGCGATCAGACGCGCGCCACGCGCGGAAAGCGCGCGCGCGGCCGGCCGGTGCGGCTGAGATGGTTGGGTCAGCGGCGGTTGGCTTGGGTCGTCGTCGCGCAGGTTGGTGGCAATGACCGACGGCGGCCGCTCTAGCGGCACATCCACCGCCAGCGCCTCGCCAATCTGGCTGTTAGTTGCAACAAGTGCGAATTGGCTCGCAATGGAACCTGATTTACTCGGGGTTTTCACTAATTCGATAGAGCCAATTTCCGCCGCTCCGACGATTTCGTCGGGCGATGTATCGGCCACGAAGGTGCCGCGCCCGGTCGCCGACGTGACATAGCCTTCGAGCACCAATTGCTCGTAAACCTGCGTCACCGTATTGCGCGCGATCCCCAGCTCCGCCGCCAGAAGCCGCGAGGACGGGACTCGCGCGCCCGCCGGCAGTTCGCGCGAGTGGATCGCCTGCTGAAGCAGCCGGTGCAATTGCCGGTACACGGGCTGGCCGCTGCCGCGCTCGAGCCGCTGGGCCAGCCAGTCGGACAGGACACTCGCTCGCATGAAATTGGCTCCTAAAGATTGCACTGAATGGCTCTGAATTTTAGAGCCAAACGTGAGTATAGTCGCGGCATGGACTGCTTGCCGGTCCACCAACCAACCTCAGAACCGAAAGCATCAAGGAGATGAACGTGAGCAAGAACGCCGATCTGCAGAGCCGCAAGGACGCCATTACCCCGCGCGGCGTGGGCGTGATGTGCAACTTCTACGCCGAACGCGCCGAAAACGCGGAACTGTGGGACGTCGAAGGCCGCCGCTTCATCGACTTCGCCGCCGGTATCGCCGTGTGCAACACGGGCCATCGCCATCCGAAGATCGTCGCCGCCATTAAGGCGCAGCTCGACCAGTTCACGCACACCGCTTACCAGATCGTCCCCTACGAGTCGTACGTCTCGCTGGCCGAGAAGGTCGCGCAACGCGCTCCGGGCAGCTTCGCGAAGAAGGCCGCGTTCTTCACGACCGGCGCTGAAGCCGTCGAAAACGCTGTCAAGATCGCGCGCGCATCGACGGGCCGTCCGGGCGTGATCGCCTTCGCAGGCGGCTTCCACGGCCGCACGATGATGGGTATGGCGCTCACCGGCAAGGTCGCACCGTACAAGCTGAACTTCGGCCCGTTCCCGGCTGACGTCTACCACGCTCCGTACCCCAACTCGGTTCACGGCATCAGCACGGCTGACTCGCTCAAGCACATCGAGATGCTGTTCAAGGCCGACATCGATCCGAAGCGCGTCGCCGCGATCATCTTCGAACCGGTTCAGGGCGAAGGCGGCTTCTACCAGGCACCGGCTGACTTCGTGCGCGGCCTGCGCAAGATCTGCGACACGCACGGCATCCTGCTGATCGCCGACGAAGTGCAAACCGGCTTCGCACGTACCGGCAAGCTGTTCGCGATGGAGCACTACGACGTCGCGCCGGACCTGATGACGATCGCCAAGAGCCTCGCTGGCGGCATGCCGCTGTCGGGCGTGGTCGGCCGCGCGGAAGTCATGGACGCGGCAGCGCCGGGCGGTCTGGGCGGCACGTACGCCGGCAACCCGCTGGCCGTTGCTTCGGCGCACGCGGTCATCGAGATCATCGAAGAAGAAAAGCTCTGCGAGCGCGCCACGAAACTGGGCGACAAGATCAAGGCCAAGCTCAACGCGATGAAGGCCGAAGTGCCGCAAATCGCCGATGTGCGCGGTCCGGGCGCGATGAACGCGGTCGAATTCTGCAAGCCGGGCACCAATGAAGCCGACGCCGACTTCACCAAGCGCGTGCAAACCGCCGCGCTGAACCGCGGCCTGCTGCTGCTCGTGTGCGGCGTGTACTCGAACGTCGTGCGCTTCCTGTTCCCGCTGACGATCCAGGAAAACGTCTTCGACGAAGCCCTCGCGATCCTCGAAGAGTCGATCAAGGAAGCCGTGGGCGTGCCGGCTTAAGCCTCGGCACCAAGCACTTACAAGGACCCGCCGCGCGCGGGTCATCCACGAAACGGCACACCGGCGCTTGCCGCTGTGCCGTTCGTCGTTTCGAATCGAATTGAAGCCTGTCGGGAGTTCACGCATGAACCTGAAAGACGCATCGCTGCTCAAGAACGCCGCCTATATCAACGGCGAATGGCAAGGCGCCGAAGACGG
This sequence comes from Paraburkholderia sp., assembly GCF_035948235.1. Taxonomy (GTDB): domain Bacteria; phylum Pseudomonadota; class Gammaproteobacteria; order Burkholderiales; family Burkholderiaceae; genus Paraburkholderia. The sequence continues at coordinate 5,862 of NZ_DASZJJ010000182.1, forward strand.
CGCCACGCTCGACGTGGTCAACCCCGCCACTGGCGCGCTGATCGGCACGGTGCCGCGCATGGGCGCCGCCGAAACGCGCCGCGCGATCTCCGCCGCGAACGCCGCCTGGCCCGCATGGCGCGCGAAGACCGCGAAGGAGCGCAGCGTGATCCTGCGCAAGTGGCACGATCTGATGATGGCAAACGCCGACGACCTCGCGCTGATCCTCACGACCGAGCAAGGCAAGCCGCTCGCCGAAGCGAAGGGCGAAATCGGCTATGCCGCTTCGTTCCTCGAATGGTTCGCGGAAGAAGGCAAGCGCGTCTACGGCGACACCATCCCGACGCCCGCCAACGACAAGCGCATTGTCGTGACGAAGGAAGCGATCGGCGTGTGCGCCGCGATCACGCCGTGGAACTTCCCCGCCGCGATGATCACGCGCAAGGTTGGCCCCGCGCTCGCAGCAGGCTGCCCGATCGTGCTCAAGCCCGCTGAAGCCACGCCGTTCTCGGCCCTCGCGCTGGCCGTGCTGGCCGAACGCGCAGGCGTGCCGGCAGGCGTGTTCAGCGTCGTCACCGGCGACCCGAAGGCCATCGGCGGCGAACTGACAAGCAACCCGATCGTGCGCAAGCTCTCGTTCACCGGCTCGACGCCGGTGGGCCGTCTGCTGATGAGCCAGTGCGCCGCGACCGTCAAGAAAGTCTCGCTCGAACTGGGCGGCAACGCGCCGTTCATCGTGTTCGACGATGCCGATATCGACGCCGCAGTCGCGGGCGCAATCGCCTCGAAGTACCGCAACAGCGGCCAGACCTGCGTCTGCACCAACCGCTTCTACGTGCACGACGCCGTGTACGACACGTTCGCCGCCAAGCTGCGCGACGCGGTGGAAAAGCTCAAGGTGGGCTTTGGCACGGAAGCCGGCGTGACGCAAGGCCCGCTCATCAACGAAGCGGCCGTGCTGAAGGTGGAATCGCACATCGAAGACGCGCTCGGCAAGGGTGCGCAGGTGCTGACGGGCGGCAAGCGCCACGCGCTCGGCCACGGCTTCTTCGAGCCGACCATCCTCACGGGCGTCACGCCCGCGATGAAGGTCGCCCGCGACGAAACCTTCGGCCCGCTCGCGCCGCTGTTCCGCTTCTCGTCGGATGAAGAAGTGATCAAGATGGCCAACGATACCGAATTCGGTCTGGCCGCTTACTTCTACAGCCGCGATATCGGCCGGGTCTGGCGTGTAGCGGAAGCGCTCGAATACGGCATGGTGGGCATCAACACCGGCCTGATCTCGAACGAAGTCGCACCGTTCGGCGGCGTGAAGCAATCGGGTCTGGGCCGTGAAGGCTCGCACTACGGTATCGACGACTACGTCGTCATCAAGTACCTGTGCATGGCGGGCATGTAAGCCGCCAGACGAACGACGGGCGCCGCCGAATACTTCGAGGGCGCCCGCTGCGGATCGTCGGACAAGCCGGCGCGTGGCGAAACACTTCGCTGCGCGCCGGTTTTTTATTGCGTCGCGCCGACCGGCGTGACCTGGGTAGCGTAGGCCGAGACAAACACGGCGTGGATCGTGTCGCCGACCTTGAGCGATTTGAGATCGATGTCGGGCGTGGCTTCGACGGTGACGGTCTGATACGCGCCGCGCAGCGTGACTTCACGCTTCTTCACGTTGATATGCTGGACGGTGGCCTGCACCTCGACCTGACGCGCCGCGTCATAGCCCGACGAAGCCGGCAGATAAACGTTGGTATCGACGCGCTTGCGAATGCCCTTCTCCTTGCCCGTGACCTTGTCGGCGGTCACGAGAAGCGCGTTTTTGTAAAGCACATCGACGGTATCGCCGACGTTCAGCTGATCGAAGGTGCTGACCTGCTGGCTCAATGCGACGTCTATGTCATTGCCGCGCGGACCGCGCAGCGTGACGACACGCGAACCGCGATCGATGGCGATGATTTTGGCCGTGACGTGAACCGGCTGAGCATTGGCGATCACCGATTGCGCCTGGCTTGCCAACGCCGATTGTTGAGGTGCCGAAGCGGGTTGAGCGCCTTGCGCGAAAGACACCTGTGAAACGCCAATTCCCACCATCAGTGCTGCGATCAAAACAGATGCTTTCTTCATATTCGTTCCGCTCCTTGCGGTAAATTCGATTCGCTTGATTAATCAGGTACTGAACCGATGTGCGAGCGATTCTACGCGGGAGAATGAAGCTCAGTCTGCTAGATGCCGCTGAGTTTGATCGAGATTAGTCGCCTTGAATTTGAAATATTTTGTTGAAAATTGTTTGGCGATTGTTAATGAAACGCTCGCCGCGATTGTTGCGTATTGTTAAATCCAGCAACACGATCCGGGGAAACAATAAAAAAGCCGCGGGTCCGAAACAGACCCGCGGCTTCATCGAAACGATCTATGCAAATTAAACGCGCTCGATCGCGATGGCAATGCCTTGACCAACGCCGATACACATCGTGCACAGCGCATAGCGGCCGCCGGTACGATGCAGCTGATACATCGCAGTCGTCACCAGACGCGCGCCGCTCATGCCCAGCGGGTGGCCCAGCGCAATCGCGCCGCCGTTCGGATTGACACGGGGATCGTCGTCCGCAACACCCAGCATGCGCAGCACCGCCAGACCTTGCGAAGCGAACGCCTCATTGAGTTCGATCACGTCGAACTGGTCGATCGTCATACCCAGACGCGCGAGCAGCTTCTGCGTCGCCGGGCCCGGGCCAATGCCCATGACGCGCGGCGCGACGCCTGCCGTTGCCATGCCGATCACGCGCGCGCGCGGCGTCAGGCCAAAGCGCCTGGCGTTTTCTTCGTTGGCGAGCAGCAGCGCGCATGCGCCGTCGTTCACGCCCGATGCATTGCCGGCCGTGACCGAACCGTCCTGCCCGACAACACCCTTGAGTCTGGCCAGCGCTTCGAGCGAGGTCTCACGCGGATGTTCGTCGCGCGACACCACCAGCGGATCGCCCTTCTTCTGCGCGATGCTGACCGAAACGATTTCCTGCGCCAGCGTGCCATCGGCAATCGCGCGTGCGGCCTTCTGCTGGCTGCGCACTGCGAAGGCATCCTGATCGGCGCGGCTGATGTTGTAATCGACTGCGACGTTTTCAGCCGTTTCCGGCATCGAATCGACGCCGTATTGCTGCTTCATCAGCTTGTTGACGAAGCGCCAGCCGATCGTCGTGTCATAGATCGCGGCGTCGCGCGCGAAGGCCGTGTTGGCCTTGCCCATCACGAACGGCGCGCGGCTCATGCTTTCCACACCGCCGGCAATCATCAGACCGATTTCGCCCGACTTGAGCGCGCGCGCGGCGATGCCCACGGCGTCCATGCCCGAACCGCACAGACGATTGACGGTCGAGCCCGGCACGGCCTGCGGCAGGCCCGCCAGCAGCGACGACATGCGCGCGACGTTACGGTTGTCTTCGCCCGCCTGGTTCGCACAGCCGTAGATCACGTCGTCGATCGCCGACCAGTCCACTTCCGTGTTGCGCTCCATGAGCGCCTTGAGCGGCACCGCGCCCAGATCGTCAGCGCGAACTTGTGCGAGGGCGCCCGCGTAGCGGCCGATCGGCGTGCGAATTGCGTCGCAGATGAATGCTTCCGTCATCAGAGTCTCCTGTCGATTGCGCGCGCTGTATGAAAGTCGGACGCAATCCCATGCTAAACCGGTTGGGATCGACGGACTGCGCGGGCGAAGAATGAGGTATCGAACGCGCACGTCCTCGTGCGTTTTGTTCGACCTACGAACTCATGGTCGATAATCGAACATTTGGCGCCCATGATAGGCGTCGCGGCGCGCGAGTGTCAAGCAGGGGTATCCGCAGGTTGGGCGGGAGACCAGCGGTAGAAATGACGGCGGCCGCGCGAGATGGGAATCTCGCACGGCCGCCGTATCCATCCGAACAAATCAGACGACTTATCGCGACATCATATTCATGCTGACGTTATGCATGACCCAGATGGTGCCGAAGATCAAAAACGCAGCCGCCAGCACCGTATAGGCAAGAGACAGCACATTCCAGCCCTGCCCCGGCGAGGCGTTCAGGTGCAGGAAAAACACCAGATGGACAACCACCTGCACAAAGGCAAGCACTGCGAGGATCGCCATGCCGGTGCCAGGCCCAACCGCGCCGTGCATCACGATACCGAACGCGCCTGCGGTCAGCAGCACGGAGAGGATGAAGCCCGCAGCGTAGCTGCCGAGGGAACCATGGGCTTCGCTATGAGAATGAGCCATTTAGAGCACGCTCCCGAGATAGACAAAAGTAAACACGCAGATCCACACCACGTCCAGAAAGTGCCAGAAGAGGCTCAGGCAGGTCAGGCGGCGCACTTCGCGCTCGTCGAGTTGCGGGCGGCGCACCACCTGGATCATCAGCACGATCATCCAGACGAGACCGAAAAACACGTGCAGACCGTGCGTGCTGACCAGCACGAAGAACGACGAAAGAAACGCGCTGCGCTGCGGCCCAGCGCCATCGGCGATCAGGTGCGAGAACTCGCGCAGTTCGAGCACGAGGAACAGCACGCCCAGGACAAAGGTGACCGCAAGCCACCCAAGCACCGCGCCGCTCTTGCGCTGCTGCGCGCCAAGCATCGCGAAGCCATAAGTGATGCTCGAGAGCAGCAGCACGGCGGTTTCGACCGCCACGCCGCCGATATCGAACAGATCCTTGCCCGTCGGGCCGCCCGCGTACTGATGTGCAAGCACGCCGAAGGTCGCGAACAGCGACGCGAACAGGATGCAGTCCGTCATCAGGTACACCCAGAAGCCGAACACGGAGTTCGACGGCGGATGATCGTGATGATCGAAGTCGGCAAGCGTTGCCGTATTGGTTTTCTGTAGCATGGCTTAGGCCTCCAGTTCCGCCAGTTCGCGCTTGACGGCAACCGTCGCGCGATGGCGCTTCTCTTCGATCTCGCGAACCTTCGCGGCCGGAATGTAATAGCCGTCGTCGTCGCTGAAGCTGCGCAAGGCGATCGTCACGACGATGGCTGCGAACGCCAGCGCGGCCAGCCACACGATATGCCACACGCCCGCGAAGCCCAGCGCCAGGCTGAACATGCCGACGAAGAAGCCCGCCGACGTGTTCGACGGCATATGAATGTCGGTGTACTTCGCCGCGAGACCCAGACCGCGGCCCGTTTCCTTCATGTGCGTGAAGGCGTCGATTTCCTGCACCTGCGGGATGACCGCGAAGTTATAGACCGCCGGCGGCGACGACGTCGCCCATTCGAGCGTACGGCCGTCCCACGGATCGCCGGTGATGTCCTGGCATTCCGCCTTGTTGCGATTGACGAACGCCATCACCCATTGCAGCACCTGGAACACGATGCCCACGGCGATGATCGCCGCGCCAATGGCGGCCACGACAAAATACGGCTGCCAGGCGGGGTTGTCGTAGTGGTTCAGGCGGCGCGTCGCGCCCATGAAGCCCAGCACGTAAAGCGGCACGAACGCCACGTAGAAGCCGACGAACCAGCACCAGAACGACGCCTTGCCAAGCTTTTCGCTGGGCTTGAGGCCGAACACCTTCGGGAACCAGTAGTGCAGGCCCGCGAGATAGCCGAACACCACGCCGCCAATAATCGCGTTGTGGAAGTGAGCGATCAGGAACAGCGAGTTGTGCAGCACGAAGTCCGCGCCCGGGATCGCCATCATCACGCCGGTCATGCCGCCGATCGAGAACGTCACCATGAAGCCAATCGTCCAGAGCACCGGCGCGGTGAACTGAATGCGGCCGCGATACATCGTGAACAGCCAGTTGAAGATCTTCACGCCCGTGGGGATGGCGATGACCATGGTCATGATGCCGAAGAACGCGTTGACGTCGGCGCCCGAACCCATCGTGAAGAAGTGATGCAGCCACACCAGGAAGGCCAGCACCATGATCGCGCACGAGGCGTAGACCATCGTCTTGTAGCCGAACAGCGGCTTCTTCGAGAACGTGGCCATCACTTCCGAATAGATGCCGAACGCAGGCAGCACGAGGATGTACACCTCGGGGTGGCCCCAGGCCCAGATCAGGTTCAGATACAGCATGACGTTGCCGCCGCCGTCGTTCGTGAAGAAGTGTGTGCCGACGTAACGGTCGAAGCCCAGCAGCGCGAGCGCGATCGTGAGGATCGGGAACGTGGCCATGATGAGCACGTTCGAGCAGAGCGCCGTCCACGTGAACACCGGCATCTTCATGAGGCTCATGCCCGGCGCGCGCATCTTCAGAATGGTGACGAAGAAGTTGATGCCGGTGATGAGCGTGCCCACGCCCGACAACTGCAGCGACCAGATGTAGTAATCGACCCCCACGCCCGGACTGAACTGCAGTTCCGAAAGCGGCGGATACGCGAGCCAGCCCGTTTGCGCGAACTCGCCGACCACCAGCGACAGATTGATGAGGATCGCGCTGATCGCCGTCATCCAGAACGAGAGCGAGTTCAGGAACGGGAACGCCACGTCGCGCGCGCCGATCTGCAGCGGCACGACGAGGTTGAACAGCCCGACCATGAGCGCCATCGCCATGAAGAAGATCATGATGACGCCGTGCGCCGAAAAGATCTGGTCATAGTGATGCGGCGGCAAATAGCCCGGCGCGTCGAAGGCGATGGCCTGCTGGATGCGCATCATCACGGCGTCGGCAAAACCGCGCACGAGCATGAGCACCGCCACGATGATGTACATCAGGCCGATGCGCTTGTGGTCCACGCTCGTGAGCCATTCGGTCCAGATGTACTTCCATTTGCCGGTCACGGTCACAAGACCGAGCACGGCGACCACGATCAGAGCCATGAACGCCGCGGCGCCCATGATGATCGGCTGATCGAACGGGATCGCCTCTAAGGTGAGTTTTCCGAACATGACTGCTTACCCCTTGGTCACGCACGACGGGTCATTGAAGTCCGTGACGTGGCCGTTGTTGTACTTCGCGATGATGTTGTTGAAGAGCTTCGGATCGACGGTCGAGAAGTACTGCACCGGCGCCTTCTCGGTCGGCTGTGCGACGCCCGCGTATTCGTCCATCGACAGGCCGTCGCGCGAGGCCTTGACCTTCTGCACCCACGCGTCGAAATCCTGCTGGCTGGTAGCGAGCGTGCGGAACTTCATGTCCGAGAAGCCCTTGCCGCTGTAGTTGGCCGAAATGCCTTCGTAGTTGCCGGCTTCGTCCGCGACCAGATGCAGGCGCGTCTGCATGCCCGCCATGGCGTAGACCTGGGTGCCAAGCTGCGGGATGAAGAACGAGTTCATCACCGAATCCGACGTGATGCGGAAGTTGACCGGCGTGCCCACCGGCACCGCCAGCTGGTTCACCGTGGCGATGCCCAGGTCCGGATAGATGAACAGCCACTTCCAGTCGAGCGCGACGACTTCGACGTTGATGGGCTTGACGTTCGATTCGAGCGGCCGGTAGGGGTCGAGCTCGTGCGTGGTCTTCCAGGTGAGCACGGCGAGGAAGAGGATGATGACGGCCGGGATGGTCCAGACCACCACTTCGATGGCCGTCGAATGCGCCCACTTGGGCGCGTAAGTGGCGTTACGATTGGACGCGCGATAGCGCCAGGCGAAATACAGCGTGAGCAGGATCACGGGCACCACCACGAGCAGCATGGCCCACGTGGCCGTGGCGATGAGGGATTTTTCGGCCACGCCGACGCTGCCCTTGGGGTCGAGCACCGTCAGGTTGCCGCTGCATCCCGCGAGCGTGGCGACGAGCCCGCCGCCGAGGGGGATTAACCACCTTTTGAAGGCTTTTCTCTTCATGTTTGCCTGCTTTTCCGTTTAACCACTTTGAACGCTGCTTTGAACGCCATTACGCACCCGCATTGCAAAAATCGCCATGCAAAATGCACCCGTACCGTTTTTAGCGAAATTCTACGGAAACGACTTATTCAAAATTTGATTTAAGCTAAGGCTTGTCGAGGGCGAACGGCCACATATACCCCGGCGCGACGGAACGACACACATATCTTTCAGTTATCTTTCTGAACGTCGCAACACCCCGCGCGACAAGGCGTCGCAGACAGCAAAAAGTGTTTGCCAGGCGAAAAAACGTGCAAATGAGATCGAACCTTGCGATTGCGGCCGAGGGAAAAAATAGCCGGCGCCGCTGACGCTTAAGTCGATTTAATCGATCAATTCAACGTTAAAATCAGATAATCAAATCATTTACCGATATTCACCCACCTCGTCAACTCAACACCCCCGCAATTCGCTTGCGAAAAATCAAATAGGGCGTTCGGATAAATAGGGCAACGCGCTTGCGTTTTTCACGTCGATGCGCCGCCCTTGCCACCGCGAGCCGGTTGGCGAAACAAAGCGCTTGCGCTATCGTCATGGGTTCCTTTCGCGCCGCCTCCAGCCCTTGATCCGACGCCACGACGCCATGAACCCCGCTACCCGCGCCTTTCCCGCCTCCTCCGACGAGCAGACGGACCTCCCCGAAAAGCCGGGCGACTCCTATGTGCAGTCGTTCGCGCGCGGGCTTTCCGTGATCCGCGCGTTCAACGCCGAGCATCCCGAGCAGACCCTCACCGACGTCGCCGCGGCCACCGGCCTCACGCGCGCCGGCGCGCGGCGCATCCTGCTCACGCTGCAGACGCTTGGCTACGTGGAGGCCGAAGGACGTCTGTTCCGGCTCACGCCCAAGATTCTCGACCTCGGCTTTGCCTATCTGACGTCGATGCCGTTCTGGAATCTGGCCGAACCGGTCATGGAAGCGCTGTCCGGCGAAGTGCACGAAAGCTGCTCGGCGGCCGTGCTCGACCGCACCGAGATCGTCTATGTGCTGCGCGTGCCTACGCACAAGATCATGACGATCAACCTGTCGATCGGCAGCCGCCTGCCGGCTTACTGCACGTCGATGGGTCGCGTGCTGCTGGCGGCGCTCGACGAGGACACGCTCGACGCCACGCTCGGCGCTTCGCCGCTTTACGCGCACACGCCGCGCACCGTGACCGACAAGGACGAGCTCAAGAAGATCATCGCCCAGGTCCGCCAGCAGGGCTGGGCCATCGTCGATCAGGAACTGGAAGGCGGGCTGATCTCGATTTCGGCGCCCATCCGCAACCGCCAGGGTCGCGTGATCGCCGCGATGAACATCAGCGGCAACGCCCAGCGCACCTCGGCAAAACAGATGGTGAAGACTTTCCTGGAGCCGCTGCAGCAGGCGGCCCAGCGCGTTTCGGGGATGGTGGCGCGGCGCACTTGAGGTGCCTGCCTTGGGCGAAGCCAGCGACGGGTTCGGCTTAAACTAGCGGCGCTCGTCCCACATTCGCCCGCCTGCGTGCCGCCCGGCCCCCATGCCCTCTCGCCACGAAAGCAGCACCACCCTCCAGGACCCCGCCCTCTTGCGCCGCCTGCTGCGCGCCCGCGACCGCATCGACGCCGCCTCGCACGAAGCCTGGCCGGTCGCCCGTCTGGCCGAAGTCAGCGGCGTTTCAGAAGCCCATTTCGCGCGCGCCTTCAAGCGCGCTTTCGGCATCCCGCCGCATCGCTATCTGCTGACGCGCCGCATCGAGCAGGCCACCACGCTGCTGCGCGACACCGCGCTGAGCATCACCGAAATCGCCTTTGCGACCGGTTGGGAGAGCCTCGGCACCTTCGGCCGCACGTTTCGCGACATCACCGGCCTGAGCCCCAGCGACGCGCGCCGCCAGGCTCAAGCCGAAGCCGACGCGACCCGGCTCGACCGCGTGCCCGCCTGCGTGCTGAAAGCCGCGCAGCGCCCCGACCTCAAGAGCGCAGTTTTGGAGAAGCGCCGCCGCGAGGCGAACGCTAAAGTCCAGCCATCGACCCGATCGGGTCGACGAGGGAAACCAACGAGGGAGGCAACATGACTGAAGGAATCAACGTCGCAGGCATCTACGTGGACGATCAGGACGCGGCGCTGGCGTTCTACGTCGACAAACTGGGCTTCAAAGTCCACACCGACGTGCGCAACGGCACCTACCGCTGGCTGACGATCCAGCATCCGGATCAGCCGTCGTTCCAGCTCGGGCTGTTCGCGCCGGGGCCGCCGGTCCATGACGAAGCGAGTGCACAGACGCTGCGCGCGATGGTCGCCAAGGGCGCGATGCCGCCGCTCGTGCTGACCGTGGCCGACTGCCGCGCGCGCTACGCCGAATGGAAAGCCAAAGGCGTCGAGTTCACCCAGGAACCGGTGGAGCGCTATGGCAGCATCGACGCGGGTTTCCGCGATCCGGCCGGCAATGGCTGGAAGATGATCCAGGCGGCCAAAGAAGCGTCCTGAACGGAACGCGCGAAGCCGACGTTGATCGACGTTGATCGACGTCAACCCACGTCGGCGAAAACCTGCACCAGCCAGTCCGCGAAGGCGCGCACGCGCAGCGAAAGCTGGCGCGCCTGCGGAAACATCACGGACACCGGCATGGGCGGCGGCGGCTGGTCGGGCAGCACGACGCACAATTCGCCGTTGGCCAGTTGCTCGCGCACGCGGTAGCGCGGCACCTGCACGAGCCCGAGTCCCGCGATGGCGCCCGCCGTGTAAAGCTCCGCACCGTTCACGGCCACCGGTCCCGGCAGCGTGATGTTGCGCACGCCATCGGCCATTGCGAATTCGAGCGGGTGCGCGCGGCCCGTGGCCGGCGAAAGATAGTTGACGGCAAGATGCCCGTCCAGAAGCGCGTCGATCGACGCGGGATCGCCATACTGTTCGAGATACCCGGGACTCGCGACGGTGACCTGTTCGAGCAGCGCGACGCGCCGCGCGATCATCGACGAATCGCTGAGTTCGCCCGCGCGCAGCACGCAGTCGATACCCTCGCGCACGAGATCGACAAAGTGATCGCCCGAGCCGATAAAGAGTTCGATGCGTGGATAGCGCGCGAGAAATTGCGCGAGGCGCGGCATCACGAAATACTGCGCGAGCGTGCCCTGCATGTTCACGCGCAGGCGGCCTTGCGGATCGGTGTCGCGAAAGGCTTCTTCGGTTTCCTCGAGATC
>NZ_DASZJJ010000183.1:0-3397 GCF_035948235.1 Paraburkholderia sp.
CGATCATCACGCATCGCTTCAGCGTCGACGACTACGAAAAAGGTTTCGCCGCCATGCTCTCGGGCGAGAGCGGCAAGGTGATTCTCGACTGGAGCGCCGCCTGAGTTTGCATGTTGTTCATTGAGCCGCCGCCGCGCTGGCTGGCGGCGGCTGCTCGAATTCGGCCTCGATGCGAACGTCGATCACATCGCCTACCGCCGGATACCACGTCGTCAAGCCGAACGTCGACCGGCTGACGGATCCGCGCGCCGAAAAGCCCAGCGTTGGCTGCTTCGTAAGCGGATTCGGCGCGTAGCCGTTGAACGTCACGTCGAGCGTGACCGGTTGCGTCGCGCCGCGGATCGTTAGATTGCCCGTCAATTTCCCCATCAGCTTGCCATTCGCCTCGCCGGTGCGCTCGAACCGCGTGCTGACGAAGCGGATCTGCGCATAGCGCTGCGCATCGAGCATCTGCGCACCCTTCACCATGCGATCTAGCGCCTCCACATTGGTGTCGAGGCTGGCGGCATCGATATCGACCTCCACCGTTGCGCCTTCCAGCGTGTGTTCGCGCCAGTCGAGCCGCGCGTTCGCTCGATCGAAGCGCATCACGAAACGCGTGTAGTGCAGATGATCGACATCGAACACAACGCTCCAATGGTGCGGATCCAGTGTGTACTGTCCCGCCGGGACGGCCGCCTCGGTGGGATTCACGCTATGCGTGACCACGCGCAACGGCGTGCAGCCGAGCAATCCGGCGCACAGCAATGCGGTGAAGGCTCGACGTCGATTCATGATTTCTCCGTGAGGGAAGGCGCAAGGGCGGCATAAGAGTAGAACGTTTCAGGCCGCGATTTTCTTCCATTGTCCGCCGTACGGGCGACTTCTTCGTGCAACTGCAGCAAGATCCATGCGCGCGCTGGCGGAAATTCCTTCTTGACTTGGGAGAATGATCGTTCTACATTGCGCCTCATGGAGAACGATCGTTCCACCTCAAATCGATGAAATCATGAGCAATATCGCTATTTCGGCTGGAGAATCATCGCCCGATGCGCGCGAGCGCCTGCTCGAAGCCGCCGAAGCACTGATTTACGCGGGCGGCATTCACGCCACTGGCGTCGACGCGATTGTTCGCGCGGCGGGCGCCGCGCGCAAAAGCTTCTATACGTATTTCGAATCGAAGGACGCGCTCGTCGCCGCTGCGCTCACGCGGCGCGACGAGCGCTGGATGCGCTGGTTCGTCGAAGGAACGCTTAAACGCGGCCGCACGCCGCGCACTCGCCTGCTTGCGATGTTCGATGTGCTGCGCGAGTGGTTCGCGTCGGACGGCTTTCACGGCTGCGCGTTCCTGAACGCCGCGGGCGAAACCGCCTCGCCGGACGACCCTGTGCGCGAGGTCGCGCGCATGCACAAGGCGCGCCTGCTGGCCTTCGTTGTTGAGCAATGTGGCGCCTGGAGCGTTGCCAGTGGTGTGGATCGACGTGTGGCGGCGCGGCTCGCCCGCCAGTGGCTGATCCTGATTGATGGCGCGATCGGCGTGGCGCTGGTGAGCGGTGACGTCGATGCAGCGGTCGACGCACGTGCAGCTGGCCAACTGTTGCTCGATGCACTCACGCCGGACAGCGCACAAGCCTCGCGTCCGCGCCGCTGACGATCGGATCTTCCGCTTTGTTCGAATCAGGCGTGCCACGCCGGCTCGCCACCCTGCCGCCAGAGAAAGGAGCATGACCATGAGCGATTCAAATACGACCGCAGCAGAAGCTCGCCCGCCGTTTCCACCGTTCACGCGCGAAACCGCGATACAGAAGGTGCGCGGCGCCGAGGACGGCTGGAACACCCGCGATCCGCAGCGCGTGTCGCTCGCCTATACGCCGCAAAGCGTCTGGCGCAACCGCGCGGAATTCGTGACCGGGCGCGAAGCCATCGTCGGCTTTCTCACGCGCAAATGGGCGCGCGAACTCGATTACCGGCTCATCAAGGAACTGTGGGCCTATACCGACAACCGCATCGCCGTGCGCTTCGCCTATGAGTGGCACGACGATTCGGGCAACTGGTTCCGCTCGTATGGCAATGAGAACTGGGAGTTCGATGCCAATGGACTGATGGCGCATCGCCACGCCTGCATCAACGACTTGCCGATCCGCGAGGCCGACCGTCTCTATCACTGGCCGCTCGGTCGCCGTCCCGACGATCATCCGGGGCTGAGCGACCTCGGACTCTGAGCGTGGCGTCGGGGGTTCATCGCCGCGACGCACTGGGCTGGCATGATAGTTTGAGCCGAAGGCAACGCAAACGCAGCCGACGCGCCCGCCGTGTTTCCGAGCAAAGCCTCGGTACGCGTGTGGGCGTGCTTGCTGTACAGTTTGCAGTCACCGGAAGGCAGAACAACAGCAAACCATAAACAGACCCAGCAGCAGACGCCCCGAAGCGATTCGGCGAGCGCGAGGACGGAGAGCCCATGCGGTTTTGGCAAGTGCGCGGTGGCAGGACAGGGAGAAAGACGATTGCGCTCGCAGCGCTCACGGCGCTGATGCTTGGCGCAGCAACGGGCGCACACGCGGCGGACTGGTGCAGCGCGGGCCTCTGGGTCGACGCGATGGTCGGCTCGTATCACATCCATCCCGACAAAGACTTCGAGCAGTTCAACCCGGGCCTTGGCATCGAATGCTGGCCGAGCGATCAATGGGCTGTCACCGCAGGCGGCTTTCGCAACTCGCTGCGCCGACCGTCCTTCTATGGCGGCGGGGTCTGGGCGCCAGAGTTTCTGCATTGGGGCTACGTGCGCCTGGCTGCCATGGGCGGCATCATCTCCGGCTACAACTATGGCAACTGGGGCCTTGGCCACAATCACACGATCGGGCCGGTGGCTGCGCCCATTGTGATGGTCGCGTACAAGCGCGTGGGCGTGAACTTCATCGTCATTCCGCCGATTCCATCCGACGATTTGCCATTCACTGTCGGCTTTCAATTGCGGGTGAAGTTCTAAGTCTTTTTTAAAAAATTGGCCCGTTGAAATAATTTTTTCAAAAACGCTTGACGGGTCGATCTGTGCCCTGCATAATTCGCCTCCTCCTGCTGATGCAGCGACGCAGAAAACGCCGGATAGCTTGATTTTCCAGCGGTTTTCAGCGAATTGATCTTTAAAAATTTACAGCCGATAAGTGTGGGCGCTTGATTCGATCTAGCTCCTCGTGTGGTCATTTTTGATCTGGCGAGATAGCAAAAGTATCAAGAGTCTCACACAAAAGTAAGTCAGGTTTTTGGAGCAATCCAGATTCCTGTCAGCTTTGAGTGAGCGACGGCTTCTTAACTGAAGCAAAAACAGTAACAGGTTTGAACTGAAGAGTTTGATCCTGGCTCAGATTGAACGCTGGCGGCATGCCTTACACATGCAAGTCGAACGGCAGCACGGGTGCTT
>NZ_DASZJJ010000184.1:0-12173 GCF_035948235.1 Paraburkholderia sp.
GTATGCCGAGCCGGACGCGGATTTCGACGCGCTCGCCGCTGAGCAGGCCAAGTACGAAGCGATCCTCGCCACCGCGGATGGCAGCGCCGAACAGCAGATCGAAATCGCCGCGGATGCACTGCGTCTGCCGGCATGGGACGCGAAGATCGGCAATCTGTCGGGCGGTGAAAAGCGCCGTGTCGCACTGTGCAAGCTGCTGCTCGAAAAGCCGGACATGCTGCTGCTCGACGAGCCGACCAACCACCTGGATGCCGAATCGGTCGAGTGGCTGGAGCAGTTCCTCACGCGTTTCCCGGGCACCGTGGTCGCCGTGACCCACGATCGCTACTTCCTGGACAACGCCGCCGAGTGGATTCTCGAACTCGACCGCGGCCACGGCATCCCCTGGAAGGGCAACTACTCCAGCTGGCTCGACCAGAAGGAAGAGCGCCTGAAGCAGGAAGAAGCGACGGAGTCCGCGCGCCAGAAGGCCATCAAGAAGGAACTGGAGTGGGTGCGCCAGAACCCGAAGGGCCGTCAGGCGAAGTCGAAGGCGCGTATCGCGCGCTTCGAGGAACTGTCGAGCACGGATTACCAGAAGCGCAACGAAACGCAGGAAATCTTCATTCCGGCGGGCGAGCGTCTGGGCAACGAAGTCATCGAATTCAAGAACGTCAGCAAGTCGTACGGCGATCGTCTCTTGATCGACGACCTGAGCTTCAAGATTCCGGCCGGTGCGATCGTCGGCATCATCGGGCCGAACGGCGCCGGTAAGTCGACCCTCTTCCGCATGCTCACGGGCAAGGAACAGCCGGATTCGGGCGAGATCGTGCAAGGCCCGACGGTCAAGCTCGCGTACGTGGACCAGAGCCGCGACGCGCTGGCCGCCAACAAGACCGTGTTCGAGGAAATCTCGGGCGGCGCGGACGTGCTGACGGTAGGCAAGTACGAAACGCCGTCGCGCGCCTACATCGGCCGCTTCAACTTCAAGGGCGGCGACCAGCAGAAGATCGTCGGCAATCTGTCGGGTGGTGAGCGCGGCCGTCTGCATCTGGCCAAGACGCTGATTTCGGGCGGCAACGTCCTGCTGCTGGACGAACCGTCGAACGACCTCGACGTCGAAACGCTGCGTGCGCTCGAAGACGCGCTGCTCGAATTCGCGGGCTCGGTCATGGTGATTTCCCACGATCGCTGGTTCCTCGACCGTATCGCCACGCACATCCTGGCGTTCGAAGGCGACTCGCAGGTCACGTTCTTCGACGGCAACTATCAGGAATACGAGGCCGACAAGATCAAGCGTCTGGGCGAAGAAGCCGCGCGTCCGAAGCGTCTGCGCTACAAGCCGATCAGCCGTTAATCAGGCTGTATCGATAGCAAACAACGGCGGCCCGCGGGCCGCCGTTGTCGCTTCTGCCAGACCTCTGCCACACCTCTGGCGCACCTGCGGCACGGCGGTTGCTCGAAGCGGCTACGCTTGATCGCTATTGATCCGCTCTTTGCATGGCGAGGTGTCCCGCATGTCGATGTCGAATCGCAGACGCCCGGCTTCCCGCATCACCTTGATCGTCGCGATCGTGATCGCCGCGCTTGTCGTGCTCGCGTTCGCCGGGCTCTACGCGCTTCAGCGCGAGGCCAAAGCCCGCGTGGAGGCCGCGCTTGCGCCCATTGGCACGGCGTCGCGCATCGACGTGGCCTTCTGGCTCACGTCCGTCGAACTCACCGACGTGCGCCTCAAACCGCCGCCCGACTGGCCCACCGCCGACATGCTGCACGCGCAGCGCATCACCATCACGCCCGATCTGCGCGCACTGCTCTCGCATCACGTCCACGTACGCGAAATCCATGTCAGCGATTTCACGATGACGGTCCTGCGCCGCCAGAACGGCTCGATCGAAATCCTGCCGAATCTGCGGCGCGAGATGGAGGCCGCGAACGGTGCGTCCCCGGGTGCGTCCCCGGCATCGGCGGCTTCCGGCGGCACCGGTCTGCCGACCGAAAAACTGATCGACCACATCGTTTTAGACAACGGCGCTTTCGTGTTCTACGACCGTTCGGTGAGCAATCCGCCGTGGCGCGTGACGGTGAGCGACGCGCACGCCAATGTCGATCACGTGCATCTGCCCGCGCTCGACGAACCCACGCACATTGCGGTGACGGGCGCGCTCAAAGGCCCGGCGCACACCGGTCACGTGAGCTTCGACGGCACGATGCGCCTGGCGAGCAAGGACTCGCAGACGCACACGACGCTGCGCGGCGTGGACATCGTTATGCTCGATCCGTATCTGCTGAAAAAAGCCGGCGCGAAGGCCAACGTCACGGGCGGTACGCTCGATCTCGACCTCACATCGACCGTGCGCGGCTACCATCTGCATGCGCCGGGCACCGTCACGCTGCACCATCTGCAACTGGCCGAAAGCGACGACCCGCTCGACTCGTTCCTGTCGATCCCGACGCGCGCAGCCGTCGCCGCGCTCAAGTCGCACAAGGGCGATATCACGCTGCATTTCGTGCTCGACGGGGATTTGCACGACCCGAAGTTCAAGCTCAACGAGAGCGTGATGACCGAGTTGCGGGCGGGGTTTGCGCAGGCGCTCGGGGTGAGCGCGCAAGGCGTGGCGCAGGGCGCGGGACAGACCGCGAAGGGTATCGCCGACGCGCTGCGCAATCTGTTCGGCGCGCCGGCGGCAAAGTAGCCGAGGATTAAACCGGCAGGCCGAGTTCGCGCAGCTTCGCGTCGGTGCCGGCGTTGCTCGTGTGATGCACGCCATGCCAGCCGAGCGCGTTGGCAGCTGCGGCGTTGTGCGCGTTGTCGTCGATAAAGACGATTTCGTTGGGCTGCACGCCCGGCAATTGCGCCTCGATACGGCGGAACATCTCGTGGAAGATCGCCGGATCGGGCTTCACCAGTTTCACGCGCCCCGACACCACCACATCGCGGCAGCGGCGCAGGATGCCAAAGCGCTCCCACGCCCACGGGAAAGTTTCCGCCGACCAGTTCGTGAGACCGAAGATCGGCACGTCCGCCGCTTCGAGCCGCTCGAAAGTGGCCACGCCGCCCTCCAGCAAACCACCGATCATCTCGTGCCAGCGCTCATAGAACGCACGGATCAGCGGCGCGTGGTCGGGAAAGCGCGCGACCAGTTCTTCAGTACCGACGGCGATCGGCTCGCCGCCGTCCTGACGCACGACCCAATCCATCGCGCAGACGTGGGTGAGAAACCAGCGGCGTTCGTCGTCGTTGGGAATCAGCTTGCGATAGAGATACTCGGGGCTCCAGTCCACCAGCACCCCGCCGAAGTCGAACACCACTGCCTTGATCGCCATGCGTCTGCACTCCGTCGATTGACCCTGCGTTAAAGAGCGATCAGATCGGCTGCGTGCGCTTTTCAAGCCACGCCAGCGCGTCGCCGCTCACATGCGGCGAGACGCGCTCGCGAACCGTCTGGTGGTAGGCATTGAGCCATGCGCGCTCGTCCTCGCGCAAGAGCGCCAGATCAATGCAGCGCGTGTCGATCGGGCAAAGCGTCAGCGTCTCGAATTTCAGGAAATCGCCGAATTCCGTCGTGCCCGCGCTCTGGTTCAGCACGAGGTTTTCGATACGCACGCCCCACTTGCCCGGACGATAGATGCCCGGTTCGTTCGAGGTGATCATGCCCTCTTCCATCGCCGTCCACGGCTCGGCGGGCGCGTAGTGCGAGATCACTTGCGGGCCTTCGTGCACGTTGAGGAAGTAGCCCACGCCGTGACCCGTGCCGTGGCCGTAGTCGGCGCCCGCTTCCCAGATCGGAGCGCGCGCGATGGCGTCGAGCATCGGCGAGCGGATGCCGCGCGGAAATTGCGCGCGCGACAGCGCCATCATGCCCTTGAGCACCAGCGTGAAATCGCGCTTTTGCTCGGCGCTGGGCGTGCCCACCGGCACCACGCGCGTGATGTCGGTCGTGCCGTCCAGATACTGGCCGCCCGAATCGATCAGCAGCAGGCCGTCGCCCTCGATCACGCTATGCGACTGTTCGGTCGCGCGGTAATGCGGCATCGCGCCGTTGGCGTTGAAGCCCGCAATCGTGCCGAACGACAGCGACACGAAGCCCGGACGGCGCGCACGCGCGGCGGTGAGCTTTTCGTCGATGGTGAGTTCGGTGATGGTCTCGTGGCCCAGCGCCGCTTCGAACCACGCGAAGAATTCAGCGAGCGCCGCACCGTCCTGCTCCATGGTGGCGCGTACGTGTTCGGCTTCCGCGGCGGTCTTGCGCGACTTCAGCCTCGTGCTCGGGTTGAGCGACTCGACGAGATTCACCGTCGCGGGCACCGTTTCCAGCAAACCGAGCGTCACACGGCGCGGGTCCACCAGCAGCGTTTCGCCCTCGGGCAGCGCGCCCAGCGCCGCGACGGCCTGCGTATAGGGCGCGACGCGCACGCCGTCGCGCGCGAGCGCCTGCGCGAGTTCGGCGCTCACCTTGCCTTCGGCGACGAAGAGCGTCGCGTCGTCCGGGCCGATCAGCGCGTGCGCGACGAACACCGGGTTGTAGTTCACGTCAGCGCCGCGCAGGTTGAAGAGCCAGGCGAGATCGTCGAGCGTCGAGATGAAGTGCCACTGCGCGCCCAGTTCCCGCATCGCTTCGCGCACCTGCGCGAGCTTGGCCGGACGCTGCGCGTCGGCGTGCGGCGCGACGTGTTCGTACACGGGCTCCACGGGCAGCGAGGGGCGGCCGCTCCAGACCGCATCGAGCAGATCGACATCGGTGCACAGCGCCACGCCGCGCGCTTCGAGCGCGTCGGCCAGCGAGCGCGCCGAGGCCACGCCCAGCACCGCGCCGTCCACCGCGACCGTGCCGCCCGCGGGCACGTTCTGCGCGAGCCACGCGATGTGCGGTGCGCTCTGCTGGCCAGCCGTCATCTTCATCAGTTCGATGCCGGTGCCCGCGAGCTGGTTTTCGGCCTGCACCCAGTAGCGGCTATCGACCCACACGCCCGCGAAATCCTTCGTCACGACCAGCGTGCCCACCGAACCGGTGAAGCCCGACAGCCACTCGCGGCCCTGCCAGCGGCGCGGCAGGTATTCGGAGAGGTGCGGATCGGCGGACGGCACGAGGGCGGCGTCGACGCTCGCGGCAACCATCGCGGCGCGCAGCGCGGCAATGCGTTCGGGAGTCGTGGACGTTTCGGGAAGTCGGGCGTTCATGTTTTCACCTGCGAGAGTTGCGTATGTGGGGTGCTGTAAGCGGGAATGCGGGGTCTGTCAGCGGCGCGCGCGCAGCGCCATCGACACCGCCACGAAGACGAACGCAACAGCCGTGCAGACCGGCCATTCGAGCAATTCGCCGTCGTAGAAGAGGCCGGTGGCGCGGCCTGCCGCTTTCGCTAGCGCCGCGCCGGCGAGGGCGGCGACGATGGCGAGCAGGAGCGTGCGGCCAGCCGGCCCGGCGGCGCGACGAAGGGGATGCAGCAGCCATCCCGCAAAGCCGATGGCGATTCCGAGGACGACGATGCCTGGCCAGCCCATTAGCGCCGTGTCCTAAGGAATTTCAGACGAGTCCTATAGGACTGCGGGGGGACGGCGAATAGCATTCCTAGGTCTCATTTACAACAGTATTTTTACTGGAAAACGGTCGGCTCAGCGCTTCCCGCGTAGCGCTTGAGTGTAGGGGGCGGGATGACTCAAGGCAAGCGCACCCGACCCGCCCCGGCTGCACTCCCCTATGCGAATCGCTCTTGTCGAACCTGACGCGCGCCAGGCTGAAATCATTGAACGCCTGCTCATTGCAGGCGGTCACGCCTGCCGCTATTTCCCTCACGGCGCCCCGCTTGTCGAAGCGCTGGAAGAGGACGCCTTCGATCTCCTGATGGCCGCCTACTGGTGCGGCGACCTCGGCGGGGACGAACTCATTCCGCGCGCGCGCCGTCTGCTGCCCGGACTGCCCGCCATCGTGCTGATGGCCTCGCCGCACGAAAGCGAAATCGTCGCCAGTCTGCAGGCCGGTGCCGACGACTGCATCGCCAAGCCCGTGCGCGGCCCTGAAATGCTCGCGCGCATCGACGCGCTGCTGCGCCGTGCCGGTGTACGCCGCCCGCGCAACCGCGCGCACTACGGCTTTGGCGACTATCAGTTCGATTCGGCGCGCTATGCGGTCAATTTCAGGGGCCACAGCGTCACGCTCACGCCCAAGGAATTCCGCTTCGCCTTGCTGCTTTTCACCAATGCATCGCGCCCCGTTTCACGCGCGCGCATTCTGGAAACGGTCTGGAATCTGAACCGCGACGTTCGGTCGCGCACGCTGGACACGCACGCCTCGCGGCTGCGCAGCAAATTGCAGCTAGGACCCGAGCACGGCTGGCGCTTAACCACGCTATACGGCTACGGATATCAACTCGAGCGACTACCGATTAATACTGGGGATGACGCTGACATTGCCGACGCCAATGTCAGAAGCGCGGAAAAGTTATAATATCCGCCTAAATCTTCGCCCCATGGTATGCAGCTTCTAACGATTGGAATCAATCACCACACCGCGCCCGTCGCCTTGCGCGAACGCGTGGCGTTTCCGCTCGAACAGATCAAACCGGCCCTCGCCCTGTTCAAGGAAGCGTGGACCGGTGGCAAGCGCACCCTCAGCGCGCCCGAAGCTGCCATCCTGTCCACCTGCAACCGCACCGAGCTTTATTGCGCGACCGACGCGCAAGCCTCGCGCGATTCCGCAGTGGAATGGCTCTCGCACTACCACGGCATCCGCGCCGAAGAACTCGCTCCCCACGTCTACACCCTGCCGCAGTCCGAAGCGGTGCGTCACGCGTTCCGTGTGGCGTCGGGTCTGGACTCGATGGTGCTGGGCGAAACGCAGATCGTCGGCCAGATGAAAACGGCGGTGCGCACCGCCACCGAAGCCGGTGCGCTCGGCACCTATTTGAATCAGCTGTTCCAGCGCACCTTCGCCGTGGCGAAGGAAGTGCGCAGCAGCACGGAAATCGGGGCGCAATCTGTGTCGATGGCCGCGGCCGCCGTGCGTCTCGCGCAGCGCATCTTCGACAAGATTGCCAACCAGCGCGTGCTGTTCATTGGCGCGGGCGAAATGATCGAGCTTTGCGCCGCGCACTTCGCCGCCCAGCAGCCGCGCGAACTGGTGGTCGCCAATCGCACTGCCGAGCGCGGCCGCTATGTGGCAGAACGTTTCGGCGGCAAGTCGATTCCGCTCTCCGAACTGCCCGCGCGCATGCACGAGTTCGACATCATCGTCTCGTGCACGGCCTCCACGTTGCCGATCATCGGTCTGGGCGCGGTCGAGCGTGCCGTCAAGGCGCGCCGTCACCGCCCCATTTTCATGGTCGATCTGGCGGTGCCGCGCGACATCGAAGCCGAAGTCGGCCAGCTCGAAGACGTGTTCCTCTATACCGTCGACGATCTCGGCACGATCGTGCGCGAAGGCAATGCCTCGCGCCAGGCCGCGGTCGCGCAGGCCGAAACCATCATCGAAACGCGCGTGGCGAATTTCATGCAGTGGCTCGACTCGCGCAGCATCGTGCCGGTCATCCGCCACATGCACACGCAGGCCGACGCGCTGCGCCGCACCGAACTCGATCGCGCGCGCAAGATGCTCGCGCGCGGCGACGATCCGTCCGCCGTGCTCGAAGCGCTTTCGCAGGCGCTCACCAACAAGCTGATTCACGGCCCGACGCACGCGCTCAACACGTCGAGCGGCGAAAGCCGCGACTCGCTGATCGAGCTGATGAGCGGCTTCTACCGCCACGGTCAGCCGGCCAGGGGTGGTGAAGCGCAAGCGGCGGCTCAGACCGTCGCGCAGGCGTCCAATCTCGACGAATCGTCCAACGCGTCCGGTTCTTCGGACCGTTAGCGGCACTCGCCGCGCAAGCCGTCCGCGCATGCGATTTGCGCGACGACACCAGGGCTTCCGCCCGCCTCTCCTTTTCCCGCAGTCCTGACCGGAGTTCGCTCCGCACCGCCCGATGAAAACGAGCATGCAATCGAAGCTCGACCAGCTGACGACACGCCTGGCCGAGCTGAACGACCTGTTGAGCCGTCCCGATGTGACGTCCAACCGCGACCAGTACCGCAAGCTCACACGCGAGCACGCGGAAATTGGGCCGGTGGTCGAGCACTACGCACAATGGCGCCAGGCCAAGGATGACGAAGCGGCCGCCAAGGATCTGCTGTCGGACGCCTCGATGCGCGACTTCGCCGAAGACGAAGTGAAGGCCGCGCGCGAACGCATGGCGCAGTTGCAGCACGAGTTGCAGATGATGCTGCTGCCGAAGGACCCCAACGACGATCGCAACGTCTTCCTGGAAATCCGCGCGGGCACGGGCGGCGACGAATCCGCGCTGTTCGCGGGCGACCTGCTGCGCATGTATCTGCGCTACGCGGAGCGCAATCGCTGGCAGATCGAAATGATGTCGGCGAGCGAATCGGACCTGGGCGGCTACAAGGAAGTCATCGTGCGTATCGCGGGCGAAGCGGCCTATTCGAAGCTCAAGTTCGAATCCGGCGGCCACCGCGTGCAGCGCGTGCCCGCCACCGAAACGCAGGGTCGCATCCACACCTCGGCGTGCACGGTCGCGGTGATGCCGGAAGCCGATGAAATCGGCGAAGTCGAGATCAATCCCGCCGATCTGCGTATCGACACCTTCCGCGCTTCGGGCGCAGGCGGCCAGCACATCAACAAGACCGATTCGGCGGTGCGCGTCACGCACATGCCGACCGGCATCGTGGTCGAATGTCAGGACGACCGCTCGCAGCACAAGAACAAGGATCGCGCGCTCAAGGTGCTGGCCGCGCGCATCAAGGACAAGCAGTATCAGGAGCAGCACGCCAAGGAAGCGGCCACGCGCAAGAGCCTGGTGGGCTCGGGTGACCGTTCGGAGCGCATCCGCACCTATAACTTCCCGCAAGGGCGTCTGACCGATCACCGCATCAACCTGACGCTCTATCGCCTCGAAGCGATCATGGACGGCGATCTCGCCGAACTGATCGGCGCGCTGGTATCCGAGCATCAGGCCGAGCAGCTCGCGTCGCTGGGCGACGCCGATTGAGCGCCGCTGACATCGTGAGCGAACCGCACGTCACCGCCGACGCCCTGCTGCGCGCCTCGCCGCTGCCGGCGCTGGAAACGCGCATTCTGCTGATGCACGTGCTCGGCTGGCGTCGCACCGAACTCATCACGCGCGGCGACGAACCGCTCGAAAGCGCGAGCGTTGCCGCGTATCGCGCGCTCGAAACACGCCGCGCGGCCGGCGAGCCGATCGCGCAACTCGTGGGCGCGCGCGAGTTCTTCGGCCTCGACTTCGAGGTCACGCCCGACGTGCTGATTCCGCGCCCGGAAACCGAATTGCTGGTGGAAACCGCGCTCGCGGCCATCGAAGGCGTGGCCCAGCCGCGCGTGCTCGATCTGGGCACCGGCAGCGGCGCGATCGCGGTGGCGATCGCCTCGGCGCGGCCTGACGCGCGCGTGTGGGCCGTCGACCGTTCGGCTGGCGCGCTTGGCGTAGCCGCGCGCAACGCCGCGAAGCTGCTCGACGCCACGCGCGCGGGCGGCGCGCTGACGTTTATCGAAGGAAGCTGGTACGACGCGCTGGACGCCGCGCTGCGCTTTGACGTGATCGTCAGCAACCCGCCCTATATCGCCAACGGCGACCCGCATCTGGACCAGGGCGACCTGCGCTTCGAGCCGCGCGGCGCGCTCACTGACGAAGCCGACGGCCTCAGTGCCCTGCGCGCGATCGTCGAAGGCGCTCCGGCGCGCCTCGTCGCGAGCGGCGTGCTCTGGATGGAGCATGGCTACGATCAGGCGGCGGCCGTGCGCGCGTTGCTCGATGCGCGCGGTTTTGCCGATGTCGCCTCCAGGCTCGATCTGGCGGGCATCGAGCGCATCAGCGGCGGCCGCTTCACGAGCTAGAACGCGCCGGATTGCCTTGGGCACGCCCGGCCCGCACGGACGAAATCCGCTATCATTTCGTTCTGCATCCCACGTATTCCGCATCAACCTCATTCAAGCAAGCCAAGGTCAGACATGGACACCCAACAGCGCATCAAGCAGATCGTCGACGAAAACGCCGTCGTCCTCTTCATGAAGGGCAACGCGCAGTTTCCGATGTGCGGTTTCTCCGGCCGCGCCGTGCAGATCCTGAAAGCCTGCGGCGTCGATCAGCTCAAGACGGTCAACGTGCTCGAAGACGACGAGATCCGCCAGGGCATCAAGGAATTCTCGAACTGGCCGACGATTCCCCAGCTGTACGTGAAGGGCGAATTCATCGGCGGTTCGGACATCATGATGGAGATGTACCAGAACGGCGAACTGCAGCAACTGTTCGCAGCCGCTTAAACCCGGCCCGGTCTTGTCTCGCGTGAACGCCGCGCCTGCCGTCCCGTCGGGCGTTCCACGCCGTCTGATCATCGCGATCACGGGCGCCACGGGCGCCGTCTACGGCGTGCGCATGCTGGAAACGCTGCGGCGCCTGGGCGGCGTCGAGACGCATCTGCTGATCTCGGCCGCTGGCTGGCTCAATATCCAGCAAGAGCTGCAGCTCAGCAAGGAAGACCTCCACGCGCGCGCCGATGTCGTTCATTCGGTGCGCGACGTGGGCGCCACGATCGCCTCGGGCTCGTTCGCGACCGACGGCATGATCGTCGCGCCCTGCTCGATGAAGACGCTCGCAAGCGTCGCTCACGGTCTCTCCGACAACCTCATCGCCCGCGCCGCCGACGTCACGCTCAAGGAGCGCCGCCGGCTCGTGCTGCTGGTGCGCGAAACACCGTTCAACCTCGCGCATCTGCGCAACATGACCGCCGTGACAGAGATGGGCGGCGTGATCTTCCCGCCGCTGCCCGCGTTCTACAGCCAGCCCGCTTCGATCGACGAGATGGTCGATCACACGGTCGCGCGCGTGCTCGACCTGTTCGCGCTTGGCCCGGCGCTCGCCCCTGCGTGGCCGGGATTGCGAAGCGCTGCCGACTGATCTGACGCGATTTTTCGCTTAGCCCATTATCAACATGGGCGACACAATCAATTCCCCGACGCCCCGTTTAATTCATCCGGGTTGAGTCTTATATTGATCGTAATGCGAAACTTTCCGGCCGCTTCGCGCGGCTCACGATCATGACCACCCGCACCCCCACGCTTTTCCTGTCGCACGGCGCGCCCACGCTGCCGATCGACCCTGCCATGCCGCGCGAAGGCTTCACGGCGCTGGCGCAACATCTACCGCGTCCCAAGTCGATCCTGATGCTGTCGGCGCACTGGAACACGCAGCGCCCGGCCGTCAGCACGGCGACGCAGCCCGAGACGATCCACGACTTCTACGGCTTTCCGCGCGCGCTCTACGAGATCCAGTACTCCGCGCCCGGCGCGCCCGAAACCGCGCTGCGCGCCGCTGCACTGCTGCGCGCCCAGGGCGTGGAAGTCGATGAGGAAGCACACGGCCTCGACCACGGCGCCTGGGTGCCGATGCTGCTGATGTTCCCCGACGCCGACGTGCCGGTCGCCCAGCTTTCGATCCAGCCGCGCGCCGACGCCGCGTATCACTTCGCCGTGGGCCGCGCGCTGCGCGAACTGCGCGACGAAGGTGTGATGGTGGTCGGCTCCGGCCAGATCACCCATAACCTGCGTCAGGCCGACTTTTCGGCGCGCCCCGAGGACGCCGACCCGCGCGTGGCCGAGTTCACCGACTGGTTCGAAGCACGGCTGGCCGCGCGCGATATCGACGCCCTGCTCGACTATCGCCGCCAGGCGCCGCACGCGGTCCTGATGCACCCGACCGACGAGCATCTGCTGCCAGTCTTTGCCGCACTGGGCGCCGCCGACGACGATTACACGCTCGGCGTGCAGTCGCTCGGCACCTACCAGCGCGCGCTGGCAATGACGAATTACGTGTTCGGGTCGCCGACGCCCCAGTAAGCGAAGTAGGCGCCCGCCGCGCGCCGCAAGCGCAGACGCAAAAAAGCCCGCCTGAATCGCTTCAGGCGGGCTTTTTAATGGGTCAGTGCTTATTTCGGCGATTAATGAGCGCCGATACCTTCGAGCACTTCGTCGTGTTCCTTACGCTCTTCCAGATACGGCGTGCGGTAACCCGAATTCACGCCCCAGTAGTAGAAGCCGAGCGAGATGATCGCGACCACCAGCATGTCCCAGCCGTAGGGAATCAGGTCGTGACCGCCAAACTGCTTGCTGCCGATCAGCGAGAGGATTGCC
>NZ_DASZJJ010000185.1:0-7975 GCF_035948235.1 Paraburkholderia sp.
TCGTGGCCATGCGTCGGGTCAAGGTGAGATTTCGCGAAAGGATACCGTTTGTGGTGAAACGCGTCTATAGCACACCTCTCACCATTGCCGGTGAAGGCCGCTTCAAGCGCCCACCTCACCGCGAAGTGCTCCCGGAAAGCCTCACCTTTGCGCAATCCGCCTGGCAGCGGGGCTCCCGACGGGGGCTGGCTTATGGCGATAACGGTCCTTTTTGAAGCCTTTCGCACGGTGTCGAACCATTCCCGAAAAACCTCACCTTAAAAATTTTCAGGCGTAAACGCAACAACGAAGGGTCCGGATGGGGGTGACGTCCACGCCGATCCGGCATTGGGTAGACCGCAAATTCCGCTGTCATGGGGCGTGACAGCACAATCCATCAACCCTGACGGTTCACCCGATGGCGGGAAATCGCTGCCGGCAGTCATCACCCGCATCAAATCGTTCCCGAAAATCCTCACCTATGCCATCGACAGCCGCCAGGCCGAGCGGCCTTTGCCGTCTCTCTGGCTGGACAATGGAGAGGAAACTACTCCCGAAAAACCTCACCTTTCTACCGTTCAGATTGCGAGCCGAACGCCCGGTTTAAGCTCCCGAAGAATCTCACCTTTTGGGCGGCGCGGAGAAAAAGCTAATGAATTCTGGGGGTTATCCACAACCTCGTTGGCCAGAGAATCCCGTTGTCACCTCCCGAACAGGCTCACCTTCAACAATCGCGCGAGCCTAGGGGATCTGCCCGCGTCGACCAATCATGCTCCTGAAAACTCTCACCTTTAGTAACCCGGAGCGACTTCGATTGCATTTCGGTGCCTTTAGTTTTCAAGCTTTTGCCGTCAGTGAACGCCAACTAGCTCCCGGAAAACCTCACCTTGAACCATAAATCCGCCAAAAATAGCTCCCGAAAATCCTCACCCCACGCATTCCTGACGCGGCAGAGCGTCCGATTTCCCGGCATCGTAGCCAAGTCCCGAAAATCCTCACCTGAAGTCGCAGAAGGAGGCATCGGGCGACAGCGCGGATATCGTCGGCAGGTCAGCCCGCCGATTCTTGCCCTCCCGTAAAAGCTCACTTGAAGCCCTGAAACACCGTAATCCGGTCAAAATGGGCCTTCGGTTCCCGGAAAGCATCACCTTCGCCTGGCGTTTTTTCCCGATACCCCTCACCGAAGCCTTTTTGAGCTGCCGATTAGCCTCAAAAATGACTGCGATCAGCTGCCCCGAATCCGCTCACCGTTGCATTTCGCGTAATAGAGCCCCTGCCACCAGCGTATACACGGGTTGCGCCACCTTAGCTCCCGTAATCGCTCACCCTTGCCGGAGAGTCAAGAATGGGCTGTGCCCCGAATCCGCTCACGTTGTGTCCCGCAGGCCCTCACCCGCCTCCCCGAAGCCCATCACCCGTACGTCCCGTAGAGCCTCACCACCTGTCCCGTAAAGCTTCACCCAGGCGGTCTGTAAACCCCGCCAGGTAAGGCTTTGCCGAGGCGTTAACGTTTTTAACGGGTATCAATGGTGTTTACTTTTATTACTCTCTAGCCTTTCTAACCCCGCGAGCCTCCTGAGATATCCACATACTCTCCACGAAGAAACGCCCGCGACACCTGCAAAGCCCTCGTGAAACATTGTCTACAAATGGCTCGCTCCTCGAAAATCAAACGTTTACAATTACTTAAGCGGTAAACCTCGCTTTGTTTCACGAACTCCCCGAGACAAACGCGAACTGGCGCACGAATTTGGACGGTCGTAGCGACGGATTTCAGGGCAACGCAATCGCTACCTGGAAATTCGTATCGAAAAATACGTAATTTGTTATTATTCGATCCGTATTCCTTAGCCGAGACCATCATGATTCGAGACGAAGAACGTCAGGCCCTTCGCGAAGAACTCGACACCATGCGCAAGGACGGCGCACGCCGTCAGGAGTTGTCACTCCACGCATGCAAACGGCTGTTTTTTGATTTTGGCATTCGCCCGTCGATGGCTACCGTCCGCGATCTGACCCAGACCGGCAGCGCCAGCGATATTCCCAAAGACATTGATCAGTTCTGGCAGCGCATCCGTGCGGCTTCCAAAATGCGCGTGGGTAGTGGCGCCATCCCCCCCGCGCTGGAAGAACGCGCGGGCGAACTGCTGGGGGCGCTATTTGAAGAAGCTCGTATCCTGGCGAGGCAGACGCTGGAAGTGGAGCGTGAAGCGATCGACGTCAGTCGCGATGAAGCCGAACGGGCTTTGCGCGATGCCGAGGCCCGACGGCTTGCGGCCGACGAAATGCTCCAGCGCAGCGAAACTCGCACGGAAGCCGCATGGCTACGCGTGCGCGAACTCGAGAACCAGCTTGCGGCGTCGTCCGCGCAAGGCGCTTCGCATCACGACAGTCTCCAGGCGACAGTGCGTCGCCTTGAGGCCGAAAACGAAGCGCTGCAAAAACGGATCGAAACGGAACAATCCACCAACGCGGGCCTGCGCGACCGCATCGACGGCCTGCACGAAGAAATGCGCCGCAGCACCGAGCACTACGCCCAGCAGATCAAGGATGCGCTGGCCGAAGCCGAGCGCCGTGTGAAGCCCATGCTGGTCGAACTCGATTCGCTGCGCACGATGTCGTCGACGTGGCAAGCCGCGCAACGCGACGCGAGCCGCAAGGAATTCGATTTCATTCAGCAGCTGGCGACGGCCAAGGCGCGTGCCGACCGACTCGACACCGTGTTGCGCGAGCGTTCTGATGAAGTGGACGGCTTGACGCGGCAGGTCGCGACGCTGCGCGCCCAGCAGGGGATCGACGGCGCGGTGGCGAGCGTGCTGTGCGCACTGGCCGAGTCAGGCCGGCTCACGCCGCCCGAACTGGCTCGACTCGGTACTCTGGTGGATGGTCACGTCGGCTTGCCCGCGCATTGTCCGAATTGCGAGGAAGGCGAGCCGGAACTTTCGCAGGTGGGAGAGGGTTTCGAGCTTTCCTGTCCCGAATGTGACTACACGTCGGGCGCAGGTGCTTCGCGGCTGGAGGCGCTCGCGCGATTTGCGGCCGGGAAAAAACTCTCTACGACGCGTTGAGGTGAGTGTTTACGGGAATCGAGGCAACACGCGCCAGTGAGCCCTTACGGGATAGCTGACGCGTGAGAAGCCCGTCTTATTTCGATTCCGGGGGCGCGTCAGTCGCGCGCAGCGCGGCTTCACGGTCGGCCCAGACGCGCCAGGAGCGATGCAGGCGCCCCGCCGAAATCGGCTGCAAAAAGCCCAGCCACTGGCCGACCTGATCGGCATCCACGCCCCGCTCAAACAGATCGGCCGCAAAGCTGTTGCGCAGCGTTTGCGGACTGGCGCGCTCGGCACGCGTTTGCGCGACGCCTGCCGCTTCCATCAAGCCATCAATGGCGCGCAGCACGGTGGCCTTGTGCATCGGCCGCCCGCTGGGCGAGCCGGGAAACACAAGCTGCCCGGGCAGCCCCGCGAGACGCCGCGCCTCAAGCCACGCCCCCATCACGTCGACCGCGAACGGCGCGAGTTTCGTGCTGTGCGTGAAGGCCGGATTGTCGGCTTCGATCGTGATCCATTCGGAACCGATGGCGGTCGCGTCGAGCCGCAGCGCGATCGCGTCGCCGGTTTTCAAGCCACCGCCGAGAAATACCGCCACAAGCGCACGGTCACGCCGCTCGCGCCAGCGCCTGGCCGCCGATTGTTCGGTGAGCGGGGCGAACAGCCGGGCGATCACCGCTGCGCGTTCCGTGGCCGTGAGAAAGCCGGTGGGCTCGTTTTCGCGCGCGTTGCGCCAGGCGGCCTCGCCGTCCTGGGCGATAAAGCGCGCGGGGTTGGTGGACGCCAGCTCGATCTGCCGCACATGGTCGAGCACGCGCTCGATCAGGCGCAGATAGCGTAGCCGCTGCGGTTTCTTGACTTCGAGCCCGGCGACGAATTCGGCGATCGTGCCGGTATCGACGGACACGATGGTCTTGCGCTTGAGCGCGAGCCATTCGAGAAAGCGTCCCCATTGGACGCGATAGATATCGGCCGACGAACGGCGCAGATCCTGGGCTGCCAGCCACGCATCGAAAGCGGCGGCAGGGTCCTGCTGCCAGTCGCTGCGCTGCTGGTCGAAAAGATCACGGGCAGATCCGGACGAGTGGGACAAATCGGAGGCGGTCATCACTGTCCTTCCGTTAGTTGCAGCGTAGAAGGGAATTCTAGCGAAGGCTGGGGCGGATTGGCGTCCAGCGCGAGGTCCAGGAAGGGTTTCATCATCAGCCGCCCCACGCGCGCGAGCGCTTGACGGCCGCCTTGCGGCGCGCTTCGCGTTGCGCCTCTTCGGCGCTGCGCGCAGCATATTCATAGGCGCTGACGGCGAACGCAAACACCGCAGGCAGTGCATTGGACTGCCCAAAGTCGACGGTTTCGTCGGTTTCCGGATAGGCGAGATCGCCCGGGCGCTGGAACAGGCCGAGCATGAGTGCGTCGTGACGGCTCGCGAAACCGAGATCGGCGAGCGCTTCCGCTTCGATCGCGTGCAGCAGGCGCCAGCTCAGCGGCACTTGCTGGGCAATATAACGATGCGCGATGCTGCGCACGATCTGCTCAAGATCGCGCGCGGCCGCCTGGAAACGCAAGGCGGCCAGATCCTGCTCGTTCGGGGTGCGCGAGGTGTGCATGGGCGGCTCCGTTCGTTCTTTTTACTGTATGAATATACAGTAGTTGGAGCGATCGCGCAGCCAGCAATACGTGTTTTTGGCCATCTGGCCAGGTGGGGTAAGTCGCGAATCGGCCGTGAATCAGCCGTGAATCACCACCAGCAGCGCCCGTGCTTCGCCCTTGCCCACATTGCGGATCGCATGCGGCTGATCGGCGATATAGCGCGCCGTGTCGGCCGACTTCAAACGTTCGACGCTGCCGGCCGCTTCCACTTCAAGCGCGCCCTGCAGCACCGTGAGGTGCTCACGCGTGCCGGGCTCGTGCGCGTTCGACACCAGCGCGCCGCCGGGCTTGAGCGTCAGTTCATACCATTCGAAGTGACCGGCCAGCTCGATCGGGCCCCACACGCGCAGTTGATAACCCGCATCGTGCCCGAGCAGGGTGGGAATGTCGTGCGGCCCGGCCACGGCGATCGCATCGGGCGCCCTGGGCGCGGCAAACAGCGAATCGAGCTTCACGCCGAGCGCATTGGTCAGCCGCCAGGCCACGGCGATGGTCGGATTCGCCTTGTCGCGCTCGATCTCCGAGAGCATCGACTTCGACACGCCCGCCGCGCGCGACAGCTCGTCGAGCGTCATCCTGCGTTCGCTGCGCAGGCGCTGGATCTGCTCGCCCACACGTGGCGGCGCAGCGGGCGCAGACTTGCTTGGCAGATCGCCTGGTTCCGCCGCCGCGCCGCTGGCGGGCTTGCCCGCAGGCTTGGCCACGGTTCGGGTCGCCGCGGCGCGGGATTTGCGCGCCACGGGCCTGGCGGCGAGCGCGCCGGCCGCATCGTCTGCTGTTTGCTTCATCTGCGCGAGCGCGCGCGCGCCTGAGCCGGTGCTTGCCATTCCCTGCCTCATCGATTAGAGTCTGTTCGATATACCGAACTTAGGTTCGAAAAAACGAATAAATTCGCTCGAAGCTGACGGCGACTATAACAGCCGCGGCTTACCCTGTCAGGAGCACGTTGCCATGAGCCTTTCCTATTTCGACCACCTGCGCGCCACGCTCGACCAGATCCGCGCGGATGGTTTCTACAAGAGCGAGCGCGTGATCGCCACGCCGCAGTCGTCCGCCATTGGACTTGCCGACGGCAGCAACGTGCTGAACTTCTGCGCCAACAATTATCTGGGCCTCGCCAACGACGCGCGCCTGATCGCCGCCGCGAAGGACGGGCTCGATCGCGACGGCTTCGGCATGGCGTCGGTGCGCTTTATCTGCGGCACGCAGACGGTGCACAAACAGCTCGAAAGCGCGCTTGCGGCGTTCCTGGGCACCGAGGACAGCATTCTCTATTCGAGCTGCTTTGACGCCAACGGCGGCCTGTTCGAAACGCTGCTCGGTGACGAAGACGCGATCATCAGCGACGAACTCAACCACGCGAGCATTATCGACGGCGTGCGGCTGTCGAAGGCGCGCCGCTATCGCTACAAGAACAACGACCTCGCCGATCTCGAGGCGAAGCTGCGCGAAGCCGATGCCGGCGGCGCGCGCTACAAGCTCATCGCGACCGACGGCGTGTTCTCGATGGACGGCATCATCGCCGACCTCAAGGGCATCTGCGATCTGGCGGACCGCTACAACGCGCTCGTGATGGTGGACGACTCCCACGCGGTGGGCTTCATCGGCGCACATGGCCGCGGCACGCCCGAGCATTGCGGCGTCGCGCAGCGCGTGGACATCATCACGGGCACGCTCGGCAAGGCGCTGGGCGGCGCCTCGGGCGGCTACGTCGCAGCGAAGAAGGAAGTGATCGACCTGCTGCGTCAGCGCTCGCGCCCCTATCTGTTCTCGAACACGCTCGCGCCCAGCATCGCGGCCGCATCGCTGGCCGTGCTCGAACTGATCGCGAGCGACGAAGGCGCGAATCTGCGCGCGCGCGTGCAGGCCAACGGCGCGCACTTCCGCCGCGAGATGAGCGCGCTTGGCTTCACGCTCGTGCCGGGCGAGCATCCCATCATTCCGGTGATGCTCGGCGACGCACAGGTGGCCTCGCAAATGGCCGATGCGCTGCTGAAAGAAGGGGTTTATGTGATCGGCTTCTCTTATCCCGTGGTGCCGAAGGGCCGCGCGCGTATCCGCACGCAGATGAGCGCCGCGCATACGCCCGAGCAGGTCGAGCGCGCCGTGGCGGCATTCGCGCGCGTGGGCAAGCAACTGGGCGTGATTTGAGCGGCGATTTAGAAAGGATGACGAAATAAAATGAAAGCACTCGCCAAACTCGAACGCGGCCCGGGTCTCACGCTCACAGACGTGCCGAAGCCCGAAGTCGGCCACAACGACGTGATGATCAAGATCCACCGCACGGCAATCTGCGGCACGGACATTCACATCTGGAAATGGGACGACTGGGCGCAGAAGACGATTCCCGTGCCGATGCATGTGGGCCACGAATACGTGGGCGAAATCGTCGAAATGGGCCAGGAAGTGCGCGGCTTCTCGATTGGCGATCGCGTTTCGGGCGAAGGTCATATCACCTGTGGCTTCTGTCGCAACTGCCGTGCGGGACGTCGCCATCTGTGCCGCAACACGACGGGTGTGGGCGTGAACCGCGAGGGCGCGTTCGCCGAATACCTCGTGATTCCGGCCTTCAACGCGTTCAAGATTCCCCCGGAGATCTCCGACGATCTCGCAGCGATCTTCGATCCGTTCGGCAATGCCACGCACACGGCGCTGTCGTTCAACCTCGTCGGGGAAGACGTACTGATTACAGGGGCGGGGCCGATCGGCATCATGGCCGTGGCGATCGCGAAGCACGTGGGCGCGCGCAACGTGGTCATTACCGACGTCAACGATTACCGTCTCGAACTGGCGCGCAAGATGGGCGCGACGCGCGCGGTGAACGTCGCACGCGAATCGCTGCACGACGTGATGGCCGACCTGCACATGACGGAAGGCTTCGACGTGGGCCTCGAAATGTCGGGCGTGCCGAGCGCCTTCACGGCCATGCTCGAAGCGATGAATCACGGCGGCAAGGTCGCGTTGCTCGGCATTCCGCCCGCGCAGACCGCCATCGACTGGAATCAGGTCATCTTCAAGGGCCTTGAAATCAAGGGTATTTATGGTCGCGAGATGTTCGAGACCTGGTACAAGATGGTCGCGATGCTGCAAAGCGGGCTCGATCTCTCGCCCATCATCACGCATCACTTCAAGGTCGACGATTACGAAAAGGGTTTCGCGGCCATGCTTTCGGGCGAGAGCGGCAAGGTGATTCTCGACTGGACCGACGCCTGAGTTCCTGCTCTGTTCATTGAGCCGTCGCCGCGCTGGCTGGCGCCGGCTGCTCGAATTCGGCCTCGATGCGAACGTCGGTCACA
>NZ_DASZJJ010000186.1:0-15809 GCF_035948235.1 Paraburkholderia sp.
GTATCCAGCGGGCCCCTCGTGGCTGGTAAGCTAACGCACGCGCCGGACGCCCCGCCGGCCGCAGCCGCCATCACAACACTTCCAGTCGAGACACCATGCCTAACCAGACGTTTGCTGACGCACCCGTCGTCGTCATTGCTCCCGATTCGTTCAAAGGCTCGCTCAGCGCGGATGGGGTCGCCGCGGCGATTGCCGAGGGCATCCGCCGCGCCCGACCCGATGCCGAAATCCGCATCTGCCCGATGGCCGATGGCGGCGAAGGCACGCTCGACGCCATGCTCAGCGTCGGCGGCGAGCGCCGCACGCTCAATGTCGAAGGTGCCGCCGGCGCGCGCCGCGACGCCCTCGTGGGCTTGCTGCACGACGGCAGCGCCATCGTCGAAACCGCTGAAATCGTCGGCATTACCGATCCGGTCGGCATGGGCGTGGCGGTTGCCTCGCGCAGCACGCGCGGCATGGGCGAAGCCGTGCGCGCGCTGCTCGACGAGGGCGTGCGCCGCTTCTACGTGGCGCTGGGCGGCAGCAGCACCAACGACGCGGGCGCGGGGCTGCTCGCGGGCCTCGGCCTGAAACTGTTCGACGCGGCTGGAGCGGCGCTCGAACCCACGCCCGAAGCGCTCGCGCGTGTGGCGCGCGTGGACGTGTCGGGCCTCGACACGCGCCTCGCCGAAGCCACCTTCATCGCCATGTCCGACGTCGACAATCCGCTTACGGGAGACCATGGCGCGACCGCGGTATTCGGCCCGCAAAAAGGCGTGACGCCCGCCGAAGTCGCCCCGATCGACGCAGCGCTAGGCCGCTTCGCCGACCTGCTCGAAGCCGCGCTGAACCGCCGCGCACGCGACGAGGCGGGCGCGGGCGCGGCAGGCGGACTCGGCTTTGCGCTGCGCATGCTGGGCGCGAACTTCGAGCCGGGCGCCGAAGTCGTGGCGCGCACGATCGGCCTCGACGCGGCGCTCGAAGGCGCGCAATGGCTCATCACCGGCGAAGGCCGCTCCGACGTGCAGACGCTGCACGGCAAGGCACCTTTTATCGCCTGCCGCCACGCGCAGGCTGCGGACGTGCCGGCCACGCTGCTCTCGGGCGCAGTCGATTCCGCCGCGCTCGCGCGCCTGGGCGAGCATTTCAGCGGCTGCTTTTCGCCTGCGCCGGGTCCGATCACGCTCGAAACAGCCATTCGCGACGCGGCCACGCTGCTTGCCAACGAAGCCGAACAACTCACGCGCCTGCGCTACGGCTCGCGGCCCGCGTGAATGTGCGCTCACGCAGCGCACCCGAATCGTCAGACTTTTTCGGGTGCGCGCGCAACGAGTTCCGCAGTAAGCGATTAATAGATTCGTATGCCCTCACGGGGCACGCGAGCGCATGCATTTTGAGGGTTCATGCGCGTTGACCCGCGCGCTGGTTGCGGCAACAATCACGGTACGCGCGACACCATCGCGCATACCTTACGCGACCAGACCAGGACGACCATGAAGGAAAGCAAAGCCGGACTCGAACAATTTCTGACCTATCGGCTCCATGTCCTGAACAAGCTCTCCGAACGCGGTGCGAGCGAACGATATCAGGACAAGCTCGGCATCACGCTGCCTGAAGCTCGCCTGATTGCCGCTGTCGGGGCTTTCGGCCCGTTTTCGGTGATGGAGCTTGCGCGCCACGCGAATCTCGACAAGAGCCAGGCCAGCCGCGCCGCCGAAGCGCTCATGCGCCGCGGCCTCATGCAACGCAATGCGAGCGAAGAAGATGGACGCCTCGTTCTGGTGTCGCTGACGACCGACGGACGTGCGCTCTATCGCAAGGTCATGCCGATCGCGCGCAAGTGGAATACGGACCTGTTCGCGGCACTCGACGACAAGGAGCGCGAACTGCTCAACCGTGCGCTGGAAAAGGTCATCGCGGCGTCGCAGGACGATCTCTGAAGCAGCGCATGCGATAAGCGAATTTGATGGGGTGGCGCGTCGGTGTGTCGATACACAAGGCGCCCGTAACCAGGCTTCAGAATCGCCGGATGCAATACAAAAACAAAAAGGCCACGTACCGTTAAGTACGTGGCCTTTGTCTTTACTAGCCTGGTGCGTGAGGCCGGACTCGAACCGGCACACCCTTGCGGGCGTCAGGACCTAAACCTGGTGCGTCTACCAATTTCGCCACTCACGCGAATTTTTCTGGCCGGCACCAACTAACGAACGTCGCGTGCGATACAGACCTTGTGCGCCTCGATCGTGCACCCTGATGGGGCGTCCGCAAAGCGCAAGCGCGAGATTCTAACCGATTGCCTCGCGCTTGTCTGCATCTCGACAGCGCCAGAACCCTCGAGCGCTTCAAAGCCGCGCCGGTGCTAGAATCGCCGCGCTTCCCCACGCCCCCAAACCCCGTGAATTTCGACGAATACTGCCTGCAAAAGGCGGCTCCCGCAGGATCGAGCACTTACTACGCGCTGCGCCAGGCAAGCGCCGCGCAGCAACCGCTGCTCGCCGCCCTCTTCGCGCTACGGCGCGAGCTTGAGGAAACCGCCAAGGAAACCAGCGACCCGACCGTCGGGCGCACCAAGCTCGCCTGGTGGCAGAAAGAACTGGCCGCGCTCGCCGCGGGCAATCCCGCGCATCCGGTCACGAAAGCGCTCGCCCAGCACGCGGGCGACGTGGCAAAGCTCTATCCGTTGCTCCAGCAGTTGCTGGCCGGCTTCGAAATGGATTTCGAGCAGGCCCGCTATCTCGACTTGCCGAATCTGCGCCGCTATATGGATGGCGTGGGCGGCACCTTCGCAACGCTCGTCGCGCAAGTCGGCGCGCGCACGGATCAGGAGCGCGCCACTGTTGCGCAGTGGGCGACGCCGCTGGGCAATGCACTGATGCTCGCGCAATTCGTGCCAGAGATCGGCAACGACGCTCGCCACGGCCGCATCTATATTCCGATCGACGAATTGCAGCGCTACAACGTCACCGCCGCCGATCTGATCAATCGCCGCTACAGCGCGGAATTTACCGAGCTGATGCAGTTCCAGACCCAACGCGCGCGCGAAGCGGTTCATGCGGCGCTCGCGGCCATTCCCGCTGGCGAACGCAAGCATCAGCGCCCGCTACGCGCGCTTGCCGCGCTCGAACTCGCGCTGCTCGACGAAGTGGAGCGCGAACAATTCCAGGTGCTGCATCAGCAGATCGCACTCACGCCGATCCGCAAGCTCTGGATCGCGTGGCGCGCCGCGCGCCGCGGCTAACTCACGCGATTATTCAAACGCGCAGTAAAGGCAATGGCTCGAAACGCTGTTGCAGCACGGATTGCGCGTCGATTCCCCACCAGTTTCCCAGCACCGTCGCGTAGATCTGGCGGAAGTCGACCGCAACCGGCAGATTGCCGTTGCCGTCGAGTCGCGCGAGTTGCGGCGCGTCGCCATACAGACCACCCGCCACGCGGCCGCCTGCCACGAAATGCGCGGATGCGGTGCCATGATCGGTGCCGCGACTCTGGTTCTCGCGCACGCGGCGGCCAAACTCCGCGTACGTGACAATCATCGTGCGGTCCCAGCGCCCCATTTCGACGAGCGACGAGCGCATCGCCACCATGCCCGCCGCGAACTGCCGCAACAGATCCGCGTGACGCTCGGGCTGATTCTGATGCGTATCGAAGCCGTTAAGCGTGAGACGGATCACGGCCACGCCCTGCCCGGCCACCGGCGCGCCCTGCACGGTCTCGCCCGAGGCCAGCGCCTGCATCGCAGTCTTGATCGACGCGCCGAACGCCCCATTGGGAAACGCGGTCTTTAACGCGTATTGCCCGGGACGCGGACGCAGTTGATCGGCGGCATGCACGATATCGTTCTCGACATCGAGGATGTGCGCCAGCGCTGGATTGCGCTCCTTGAGCGCGACCGGCGTGACGAGCCGCGAAGCGCGCGCGAACTGTGCCGGGTTGACGAGTGCGATGGCGCGCGCGCCGTTTGCGAGCGGCCCCATTTCGGCGCTGCCCAGCACGAGGCCATCGGCGGCGAAACCCTTCGGCACCGGCGCATTCGCAAAAGCCCGCGTGAGCCAGCCTTCGCGCAGATACTGATCCGAGCGGGAGGCCGTGTCCCAGATCTCGATCGAGCGGAAATGCGAGAGGTTGGGCTGCGCGTAACTCACGCCTTGCACGATGGCGAGTTCGTGCGCGCGCCACATCGGCAGCAGCGGCGCGAGCGCGGGATGCAGCGCTGTGTGTTCGTCAAGCTGGATCACGTCGCCACGGCGCACGCCGATGGTCGGCCGATAGCTAGCGTAAAGCGGGTCCGCATAGGGAACGACGGTATTCAATCCATCGTTGCCGCCCTTGAGTTCGACGAGGATCAACAGATTTTCGTAGCCGCTCGCGCGCGCCTGCGCGAGCGCGGCGTTGCCTTGCGCCCATGTGGTTTCGGGCAGCCATGTCGCGCCCGCTGCCGTCATCGCGGCTGCAGCGGCCAGGAAGTCGCGTCGCTTCATGCCATGCCTCGTTGAGTCCATGCGGCGCGCAGCCGCTTTTGTCTTGGGGTGATCATCGCTTTGCGCGTCATTTCAACTGGTACACCGGGTCCATCAGGAGTGCCTGGAGATACGCTTGCGCATTGCTGCCCGCAGCAATCGCATCGACAGGGGTAAGCGGCAAGACCGCATGCTGCATCTGCAATTGTGCCGAGAGACCCGGCACAGTGTCGGCGTTAAGACCATAGCGACCAAGCCAGCCGTCCAGATCGAAATGCATGCTTGCAGGCATCGGCCGCGCGGCGGGCTTTTGTGCGCCACTCGCCGGCATGGTCGCGGCGGCTTTCGTCAGCGCGCCGCCCATGTGCGGGCGCACGGTCTCCGTCGCCCGAAACAGTTGCTCGACGAACTGCTTGCGCGCGAGCAACGTCGAGCTGTTGATCCACGTCGCGCCACCGGGCCAGCCCTTCACGTTAGGCGGATAAAACAGATTCTCGCCGAGCGACGCCGAAGTGCGCGCGAATTGCGCCGTGTTCGCATAGGTGACGTCGAAACGCCGCACCGTTCCCGCGATGAACTCCACCGGCGAACTCACCAGCACGCCGCGATTGCGCTCGTCCCAGAACGCCGGCGTGGCCAGCAACGCGCTCAACGCCGCCTTGATGTCGTAAGCGCTCGAACGAAAATGCGTCGCCACGATCTCCAGTTGTTCTGGATCAGGCGTGTCCGAGACAAACTCACGCCAGAGTTTCGCCGAAACGAACTGTGCCGTCTGCGGCTCACCGAGCAGAAGGTCGAGCACCGCATCGCCATCGAACGCGCCGGCGTGACCCAGCACCGTCTTGATGCCGTCGTCGTGCTGTTGCGGGCGCCAGTCGAAGCGCAGGGAATCTGGATCGACGCCCCAGCCCGTATACGCGCGCGCCGCCTCGGAAACGTCGTGCTGCGTGTACTGCCCTTCCCCGAGCGTAAAAAGCTCCATCACTTCGCGCGCGAAATTCTCGTTGGGCTTGCCCTTGCGGTTGCTCGCGCCATCGAGA
This sequence comes from Paraburkholderia sp., assembly GCF_035948235.1. GTDB lineage: Bacteria > Pseudomonadota > Gammaproteobacteria > Burkholderiales > Burkholderiaceae > Paraburkholderia. The sequence continues at coordinate 5,477 of NZ_DASZJJ010000186.1, forward strand.
TAAAGCAGCATCGCCGGATCTTTCGCCACTTCGTGGAGCATCGCCGCGAAACTGCCAAGCGCGTAGCGCCTCAGGAGCGCATTTTGCTGCGCCATCAGTTGTGGCTCGGCAACCTTGTCCTGGCCGGAAGTGAAATGGTTGTGCCAGAACAGCGTCATGCGCTCGGTGAGCGGCGACGGCGTGGTGAGGATTTCGCGCATCCACCATGCGCGCAAATCGTCGTAATTCTGGCTGCGCTGGCGTTGCTCGTCGCGACGCTGCTCCTGCGTCAGAGCGTTGCGCTGCGCGCGGGTCAAGGGCGTGTCATGGGTCCACGCGGGCAGCGGCGTCACGGCCTCGGTGCGCGCGGTCGACAGCACGCGCTCGATAGCCGCTGCGCGCGTGAGGCCTACGTAGGGCACGACATCGGCTGGCGCGGGCGCGAAACCTGTGCGGATCAGCAGATGGGTGGCGTCGTCGGCATCGAGCAGGTCGGCATCGGCCTGATCCGCAGCCGCAGGAGCGCTGGCCGGTCGATGATGATGCGCGTGATGGGCGGGTGTTGCGGACTGCGCAAGCGCCTGCATGGAAGCCAGCGCGGACGAAGCGACGCCCAACGCAGCCAGGCGCTCCGACTTGACAGGCATGAATCGCATAAACCGTTTCATGGCAGACATGGGAAACGAGGAGCGCATGAGCCGATCGCGCATCCGTAAAGGATGAATGTAGCGGCTTAACGGACGGTCGGGCGTGCTTGTTGACACCTGTTGACCGCTTAATTGCAACGGAATTTTTCCTTGCCGTCGAACGTTGCATACAGAACGTAATCGGGAGGCGATAGCGACGCCAGTACGCTGGCAACACCGCGAAGGAAATTTAAGGTAAGGCGGGAAATGAATCGCAGTGCATCGAATGACACACGCACGCGGCGACAGCGCAAGGGCTGCGATCCGCAGGAAGGTTTAGCGCTTGTAGAGTTCGCGCACCGCGTCTTCAATATGCTGACGCAGCAGACGCCGCTCTTCGGGCGTCATGTGGCCGTCGCGGCGGCGCTCATCGAGATCGGGGGGAACGGCGGGACGCTGGTTGAGGTCAGAGGCAGGACGCGGCGGTTGATCGTTGCGCACGCGCCGGATCGGCGGCCTGCCCGCGTAGCGGCTGCCCGCATGAGGGCCGTCAGCGAACATCTGCGCATGGACGGGCGCCGACTCCAATGCCGCCGCGACGCCGCTGGCCAACGCCAGTGCGATCACGGTGTGGCGCATTGTCGGGCCGACCCCTCCCATCGTTTTGTTCCCTTCTTGACGCGGCAAACGGCTACCTCGAATACATGTGGACCCGGCTCTGACACGGGCACTGGTTCGAAAATCGAATGAAGTATCCACCGAATGGCCGCTAAACGTAAAGAAGTCTATCTGTCAGTGCTTGCCGACGTGGCACAGGGCGGGTAAATTTTGTAACTGACTGTAACCTGTTAATCGGTGCAATCTCGCACCGTAACTCAATCGCGCTAAGATGCCAGGCATGGAAACCAAGAACCCGTCCAAAATTCTCGTTGTCGACGACGACCCGCGACTGCGCGACCTGCTGCGCCGCTACCTCGGCGAGCAGGGCTTTAACGTCTACGTCGCGGAAAACGCACCCGCCATGAACAAGCTGTGGGTGCGCGAACGCTTCGACCTGCTCGTGCTCGATCTGATGCTGCCGGGCGAAGACGGCCTGTCGATCTGCCGCCGTCTGCGTGGCAGCAACGACCGCACGCCCATCATCATGCTGACCGCCAAGGGCGAAGACGTGGATCGCATCGTGGGCCTCGAAATGGGCGCCGACGACTACCTTCCGAAGCCCTTCAACCCGCGCGAGCTGGTTGCCCGCATTCACGCCGTGCTGCGCCGCCAGGCGCCGTCCGAACTGCCGGGCGCGCCGTCGGAAACCACCGAAGTGTTCGAGTTCGGCGAATTCGCGCTGAATCTCGCCACCCGCACGCTCACCAAGGCCGGCCAGGAAATTCCGCTCACCACGGGCGAATTCTCGGTGCTCAAGGTGTTCGCGCGTCACCCGCGCCAGCCGCTGTCGCGTGAAAAGCTCATGGAACTCGCACGTGGCCGCGAATACGAAGTGTTCGATCGCAGTCTCGACGTGCAGATCTCACGTCTGCGCAAGCTGATCGAGCCGGATCCGGGCAGCCCGCGCTTCATCCAGACGGTGTGGGGCCTCGGCTACGTCTTCATCCCCGACGGCGCCGCCTGATCCCTGATGCAGTCTCTGGGTATCTGTCTGCCTGCACGACCTCTGTCGATGGGAAGGGTCCATGCGCATTGACCGGCGTCTGTTGACGCTCGCGTTCGGTGACCTGTTCTGGCGCACCTTCCTGCTGATCGCGCTGCTCATCGCGGTCAGCCTCGCGGCATGGTTCCAGAGCTTTCGTGTGATCGAGCGCGAGCCGCGTGCGCAGCGCGTGGCGTTGCAGCTCGTCGCCGTCGTCAAGCTCACGCGCACGGCCCTGCTCTATTCCGATCCCGACCTGCGGCGCGCGCTGCTGCAGGATCTGGAGAGCAACGAGGGCGTGCGTGTCTATCCGCGCGAAACCACCGACAAGTACAAGCTGCAGCCCGACGAGTCGCTCAATCGTCTGATCGAACATGACATTCGCGGACGGCTGGGCGACGACACCATCATCGCGCAGTCCGTCAACGACATTCCGGGCGTGTGGATCAGCTTCAAGATCGACGACGACGATTACTGGGTCGCGCTCGATCGCGACCAGCTCGACAACGTCACGGGCCTGCAGTGGGTTGGCTGGGGCGTGTCGGCGCTGGCGCTGTCGCTGTTCGGCGCGGCCTTCATCACGAGCCTCGTGAACCGGCCGTTTGCGCGCCTGGCCATGTCGGCGCGCATGGTTGGCTCGGGCCAGTCGCCCGCGCAACTGCCCGAAAGCGGCATGGGCGTGGCCGCCGAAACCAATCGCTCGTTCAACCAGATGGTGCGCGACCTCGAACAGCTCGAGGCCGACCGGGCGCTGATGCTCGCGGGCATCTCGCACGATCTGCGCACGCCGCTCGCGCGGCTGCGGCTGGAAACCGAGATGAGTCCGTCCGATCAGGCGACCAAGGACGCGATGATCGACGACATCGAGCAGATGGACATGATCATCGGCCGCTTCCTCGACTATGCGCGGCCCGTGCAGCGTATGCCCGAGCGCGTCGATCTGTCGGTGATCGCCAGCGAAATGGCCGCGCGCATGGCGGGCGAAGACGGCGTGCGTCTCATTACGCGCCTCGCGCCCACCGCCGTGATCGAAGCGGACGATACGGACGTGCGCCGCATCGTCGGCAATCTGATCGAAAACGCGCGCAAATATGGCGCAAGCGAATCGGACGGCATTCCTCACATCATGCTGGAAACGCGCGTTTCGCATTCGCGCGTGGAGCTGTCCGTGGTCGACGAAGGCCCCGGCATTCCCGAGGACCAGCTTGCGCTCGTCACGCGGCCTTTTTACCGCGTGGACAGCGCGCGTACCCAGGCCAACGGTACGGGTCTGGGCATGGCCATCGTGCAGCGTCTGGTGGGCCGCTATCGCGGTGCGCTGCGCCTGCGCAACCGCGCGCCCGGCCCGGGCCTTGAAGTGACCATCGAGTTTCCGCTCGCCAAGGGCGCCTGAGCGTCACGAGCGCGCCCTCCCTCCTTCGACATGAAGCAACGACGCACGCTGCGGTGCAGGCTCGCAGCGTGCGTTGTCGTCCCCTGCGACAATCGCAAGGAACTACCTCAGTTTCGTGTTCAAGGAGCGACGCCATGAAAACCGTCGGTGACAAACTGGCCGCCTTCACTGTCACGGCCGCCAAGCCCGGCTTCAATCATCCTGAAGAAAACGGCGAATCGGCCTTCCTCGAAATCACCGAGCAGACCTTTTCGGACAAGTGGAAAGTGATCTACTTCTATCCGAAGGATTTCACGATCGTCTGCCCGACCGAGATCGTCGGGTTCGCGCAGTTGCACAAGGAATTCGAGGATCGCGACACCGTGCTGATGGGCGGCAGTTGCGACAACGAGTACGTGAAGCTCGCGTGGCGGCGCGAAAACCGCGAACTCGATCGCCTGAATCACTATTCCTTCGGCGACGTCAAGGGCGAGTTGATCGATCAGCTAGGCATTCGCGACAAGGAAGCCGGCGTGGCGCTGCGGGCGACCTTCATCGTCGATCCGGACAACACGATCCAGCACGTGTCCGTGAACAGCCTCAACGTAGGGCGCAGCGCGGTCGAGGTCCTACGCGTGCTCGACGGACTGCAAACCGGCGAACTCTGCCCGGGCGGGCGCGAAATTGGCGGCGCCACCTTCTAGCGCTCACGCCGCGGTCACTTAAATCTGGCCCGCTGCCGTGCGCGCGGGCAGACGATTGCGGATCGCGGCGCTCAGCGGCCCCTTCCACTCCAGCACGCGCTTTTCCAGCAGTTGCCACGAGAGATGCGCGAGCAGCACGGCCAGCGCGAACTGCAACACGAGCGGCAGCAGGTCCTGCGCAAACAGCGGCAGATGTAGCCGCGCGTAAAGCGCGGGCGCCTCGCCCAGCTTCGACGGCACGAGGTTGTGGAACAGATAGAAGCCGTAGCTGATGGTGCCGAGATACGCGAGCGGCCGCACCTCCAGCGCCGCCACCAGCGCGCTGTCCTGACGGCGCACGATCCACAGGAACACCGCGCCTAGCGAGAGCGCGAGACCGATATCGAGCAGGCCAGGCATGACCGCGCGCTGCGTCGCCTCGCAGCTCACGCAATCGGCGCGCGCGAATGCGAAGACGCCCAGGCACGCAAACGCCAGCGCACACCACAATGCGGCGGGCAAACGCCCCGCCACCTGCACGCGCGCGCCGCCAATCGCCAGCGCGCCGCCGAGCGCGAGCAAGGCGAAATTCCACGGCGAGAACGCATAGACAAGCGGCTCGATCGCCCCGCTGGCATAGAGCGCGAGATGCGCGAGCGCCGCCGCCCCAATCATGCCGATGCAAATCCCCAGATGACGCGAGGCCGGCGCGAAAAGCAGCGCGAATGGCGCGATCAGATAGAACTGCTGCTCGACCGCAAGACTCCAGAAATGCGATACCGTCCCCGGCCAGCCATCATGCACGACGCCGATCCAGAAATTGGAAAGGAATGCAAAATGCCAGGCGAGACCGAGTTCGACATCGCGCTGATAAAACCAGGCATGCGCGATCGTCAGGGCGATCAACAGCAGGTAATAAACCGGGAAGATACGCAGCGCGCGCTTGATGAAGAAAACGTAGAGCACGGCGTCACGCCGCGCGGCATGCTGCTCCACGCGCAGACGATTGCGATGCAGCTCGCCTATGATCAGATAGCCGCTGATCAGAAAGAAGAGCCATACGCCGATCTTGCCGGCATCGATGGCTTCGACGTGCGCCTTGTGCGAGAGGAACACCAGCATCACGGCCAGCGCCCGGAGACCGTCGAGGCCTTTCACGCGTCTTTCGAGTCCCGTCATTGCCCTTTCCGCTTCCGGTTACGCCTTCAGCATAAGGGGAAAAAAACGGAAATAAAAAGGCAAGAAAAGCAAAGGCGGTGATTGCAGATGCAACCACCGCCTTGATAACCGAAGCGGGCATGTGCCCTGCTCGGTCGATTCGATACGCGCGAGGCACGCTGTTTGCGCAGCGCCTTGATCGAAGCAGAAAAGCCCTTGTTTTAAGGACTAAAATGCAACCTCGCGCAACATCAGGCGCGCGTGAGCAGCACGGCTGCCTGCGCTTCGATGCCTTCGCTGCGACCCAGATAGCCGAGTTTTTCGTTGGTCTTTGCCTTCACGTTCACGCGATCGAGCGGCAATTTGAGGTCTTCCGCGATGCATGCGCGCATGGCGTCGATATGCGGTGAAAGCTTCGGAGCCTGAGCGATCACGGTGCTATCGACATTGATCAGCGAGAAACCCGCCTCTTCCACGCGACGCAGGCATTCGCGCAACAGCACGCGGCTATTGGCGCCGTAGAACTGTTTATCGGTATCCGGGAAGTGGCGGCCGATGTCGCCGAGCGCCGCGGCGCCGAACAGCGCGTCGGTGATGGCGTGCAGCAGCACGTCCGCGTCCGAGTGGCCGAGCAGCCCGCGGTCGTAGGGCACCGTCACGCCGCCAATGACGAGCGGGCGTCCCGGCACGAGCGCGTGCACGTCGTAGCCTTGTCCGATTCTGATGTCCATGTGTTTTTTCCGTGTGGGTTGCTTGAGGCGCTGTAATTCGCGGTTAATTCGCGGCGCTGAGAATGGCTTCGGCCAGCGCGAAGTCTTCGGGGTACGTCACCTTGAAATTGCGCAGGCTGCCCTGCACGAGGCGCGGCGAATGGCCGAGGTACTCGATGGCGCTGGCTTCGTCGGTGAGATCGTGCCCTTCCTGCTGGGCGCGCTCGATCGCGCCGCGCAGCATGCCGATGCGGAACATCTGCGGCGTCTGGGCTTGCCAGAGACCGTCGCGCGCTTCGGTACGCGCGATGCGCGGGCCGCCTGGCACGTTATGGGGCGCGACGCGCTTGAGCGTGTCGGCCACCGGCAGCGCCATGATGCCGCCGACCGGGTCGTCCTTGAGCGCATCGACGAGCGAGCGGATCAGCGCGGGCGTGATGCCGGGGCGCGCGGCGTCGTGCACGAGCACCCAGTCGTCGTCGGTAGCGCCGAATTCGGTGAGCGCAACGAGGCCGTTATATACCGACGCCTGGCGCGAAGCCCCGCCGGTGCGGCGCACCGCGAAGCGCAGGCCGCTGAAGCGGCGCGCGTCGAAATGGCTATCGTCGGGAGAAATGACGACGAGAGTCTGGGTGAATTCGCTGCAGGCGTCGAACGCCGCGAGCGTATAGTGCAGGAGATCGCGCCCCGCAACCGTGCGGTATTGCTTGGGCAGGGACGATCCCGAACGGCTGCCGGTACCGGCGCAGGGGATCAGGGCAAATAGGCGTGAGGTCACGGTGTCGCGAGCCGCATGAGTCAAAGTAAAGGACGGATTTTATAATAGGTCCCTTGCCCACACGCCCAAGCACCGCAAACGGTCGCGGATGGCGCGTGCAATGCTCACGCCGGCAGCCAGCCGACAGGCCGCGCGAAAGCGGCGCCAACGCCTTGCCACAGCGGCATGCAGGCGAATTGGCGGCGCCACACGCGCCTTTCGAATGGCTGTCTTGAATCACGCTGTTTTGACCACAGCTTCGTCCGGATCGCATGCACCGAGGCGGTGCTCGCGGTGCTGCTCTCATCGACGCACACCGCCCGCCACGCCCGAGGCCAACCTGTTGCCCCTATGTCCGAAATCGCCGCATCCTCGAAATCCCCGTCCGCTTCACCGGTCGCCGTCGTCAAGCCGGGGCAACGCTACGCGTTCGACGGCACGCACGGTTCGTCCGACGCCCTCCTGATCGCCCGTTACCGCGAGGCTGCGCGCGACAGCGCTGCTGCCGCCCCGCTGCTGGCGGTGATCTGCGCGAGCGCCGTGGACGCCCAGCGTCTCGCGCAGGAAATCCCGTTCTTCGCACCCGAAGCGCGCGTGCGCCTGCTGCCCGACTGGGAAACGCTCCCTTACGACACCTTCTCGCCGCACCAGGATCTGGTTTCCGAGCGTCTGGCGACGCTGCACGACCTCGGCGAAGGCCGTTGCGACATCCTGCTCGTGCCGGCCACCACGGCGCTCTACCGGATGCCGCCGGCCTCGTTCCTCGCGGCTTACACGTTCTCGTTCTCGCAAGGCGAGCGTCTGGACGAGGCCAAGCTCAAGTCGCAGCTCACGCTGGCCGGCTACGAGCACGTGAGCCAGGTCATGCGGCCCGGTGAATACTGCGTGCGCGGCTCGCTGATCGACCTGTTTCCGATGGGCTCGCCGCTGCCTTACCGTCTCGATCTGTTCGACGATCAGGTCGATTCGATCCGCGCCTTCGACCCGGACAGCCAGCGCAGCCTCTATCCGGTCAAGGAAGTGCGCCTGCTGCCGGGCCGCGAGTTTCCGTTCGACGAAGCCTCGCGCACGGCGTTTCGCAGCCGCTGGCGCGAGGTGTTCGAAGGCGATCCCAGCCGCGCGACCATCTACAAGGACATCGGCAACGGCGTGCCGTCGGCGGGTATCGAGTACTACCTGCCGCTCTTTTTCGAAGAAACGGCCACGCTGTTCCACTATCTGCCGCAGAACGCGCAACTGGTGTTCTCGGGCGATCTGGACGCATCGATCCGCCGTTTCACCGCCGATACCAAACAACGCCACAACTTCCTCGCGCACGACCGCGAGCGACCGATCCTGGAGCCGCAGCGCCTCTTCCTGACCGACGAGGACTTTTTCACCTTCGCCAAGCCATTCGCGCGCCTCGTGCTGCCGGCGGCCAGCGCGGGCGGCTGGGCCACGCCCCTGCCCACGCTCGCGATCGACCGTCACGCCGACGACCCGCTCGCGGCGCTGCGCGGTTATCTGGACACCACGAAAAACCGTGTGCTGTTCGCGGTCGAATCGGCGGGACGGCGCGAAACCATCGCGCAACTGCTTGCCGATAACCACTTGCGCCCAACGACGGCAGACAGTTTCGAAGACTGGCTCACCAGCGACGAGCGCTTCGTGCTGGGCGTTGCGCCCCTATCGACAGGTTTCGCACTGCCCGGCGAAGCGCTGACGATCATCACCGAAACGGAGCTGTACGGGCCGCTTGCGCGCCGTGCGGGACGCCGCCGCCAGGAACAGGCGAGCAATGTCGATTCGATGGTGCGCGATCTTTCCGAGCTGAAGGTGGGCGATCCGGTCGTGCACGCGCAGCACGGTATCGGCCGCTATCACGGTCTCGTGACGATGGATCTCGGCGAAGGCGACACCGAATTCCTGCACCTCGAATACGCCAACGGCAGCAAGCTCTACGTGCCGGTCTCGCAACTGCACGTGATTTCGCGCTATAGCGGCGCCGATCCGGACAGCGCGCCGCTGCATGCACTCGGCTCCGGCCAGTGGGAAAAGGCCCGCCGCAAGGCCGCGCAGCAGATCCGCGACACCGCCGCCGAGCTTTTGAATCTCTACGCCCGCCGCGCCGCGCGCGAAGGCCACGCGTTCTCACTCGAACCGAAGGACTACGTGAAGTTCGCCGAGAGTTTCGGCTTCGAGGAAACGCCCGACCAGGCCGCGGCGATTGCCGCCGTGATCGGCGACATGACGAGCGGCAAGCCGATGGACCGCCTCGTGTGCGGCGACGTGGGCTTCGGCAAGACCGAAGTCGCGCTGCGCGCGGCCTTTATCGCCGTGATGGGCGGCAAGCAGGTGGCGATCCTTTCGCCCACCACGCTGCTCGCCGAACAGCACACGCAAACCTTCACGGACCGCTTCTCCGAGTGGCCCGTGCGCATCGCCGAACTCTCGCGTTTCAAGAGCGCGAAGGAAGTCAGCAGCGCGATCCAGCAGATCAACGAAGGCAGCGTCGATATCGTGATCGGCACACACAAGCTGTTGTCCTCCGATGTGCAGTTCAAGCGCCTGGGCCTCGTGATCATCGACGAGGAACACCGCTTTGGCGTGCGCCAGAAGGAAGCGCTCAAGGCGTTGCGCGCGGAAGTGGACGTGCTCACGCTCACCGCCACGCCGATCCCGCGTACGCTCGGCATGGCGCTGGAAGGCCTGCGCGACTTCTCCGTGATCGCGACCGCGCCGCAAAAGCGTCTGGCGATCAAGACCTTCGTACGCCGCGAGGAAGACAGCGTGATTCGCGAAGCGATGCTGCGCGAACTCAAGCGCGGCGGCCAGGTGTACTTCCTGCACAACGAAGTCGAGACCATCGAGAATCGCCGCGCGATGCTCGAAGCGCTGGTACCCGAAGCACGCATTGCAGTGGCCCACGGCCAGATGCACGAACGCGAACTCGAAGCGGTGATGCGCGATTTCGTGGCGCAACGCGCGAACGTGCTGCTCTGTACCACCATCATCGAAACCGGCATCGACGTGCCGACCGCGAACACCATCCTGATCCACCGCTCCGACAAATTCGGTCTGGCGCAGTTGCACCAGTTGCGCGGCCGCGTCGGGCGCTCGCATCACCAGGCCTACGCGTATCTGCTCGTGCATGATCCGCAGGGCCTGACGAAGCAGGCGCAGCGGCGGCTGGAGGCGATCCAGCAGATGGAAGAACTCGGTTCGGGCTTCTATCTGGCGATGCACGACCTGGAAATTCGCGGCACGGGCGAAGTGCTCGGCGATAAACAGTCGGGCGAGATCCAGGAAATCGGCTTCCAGCTCTACACGGACATGCTCAACGACGCCGTGAAGGCGCTCAAGGACGGCCGTGAACCCGATCTGAACGCGCCGCTTGCAGCGACCACCGAGATCAACCTGCACGCGC
>NZ_DASZJJ010000187.1:0-9083 GCF_035948235.1 Paraburkholderia sp.
ACTCGCGTGGCGTCGATCAGCGGCCGAGCGGAATACCCGTCGGCTGGATCCAGCCCATCCAGTGCGCGAAGAGAATGAAGAGGAACAATGAGATGGAGAAGCCCACGCGCGTGGCAAGCGACCAGACCATGCGCTTGGTGCGGCCTTTGTCGTGCATCATGAAATAGAGCGCCGAGATCATGCTCGCGATGATCAACGCGAATGCAATGGGAACGAGTATGTGCATGAAGTTCACTGCTGAATTTGCGGAATCTCGCATGTCTGAAAACGCCTGTCTCATTATCGCACCGCGCCCCGTCGCGCGGGGTTCGATCAACCGTATGTGCCGCATCGGTCGTGCCCGATGAAGATCCGTCTGGTTCCCGCGCTGTTGATCCTGATCGTGATGGCCGTGACGATACGGCTGGGTTTCTGGCAGCGCGATCGTGCGCATCAGAAGGAAGCGTTGCAGGCACAGATCACGCAATACGAAAACGCCAGCCCGCAAACCGTGGGGGCTGCGCCCATCGCGCTCAAGGACATCGAGTTCCATCGCGTGCACGCGAAGGGCACGTTTTTGCCCGCGCGCGTGGTGTATCTCGACAATCGTCCCTATAACGACCAGCCAGGCTTTTACGTGGTGATGCCGCTTAAACTGGACGACGGCGGCTACGTGCTGGTCAATCGCGGCTGGTTGCCGCGCAGCATCGACGATCGCGAGCGGATCGCGCCCTATGAGACGCCTGCGGGATCGGTGGAAGTGGAGGGCATCGCGCGCGCGGATGCGTCGCGTGCGTTCGAGCTGGGTGCCGGCGGCTCTGCAGCGCATCAGAAGATACGGCAGAATCTGGCCGTCGCTTCCTACGCAGCGGAAACCGGTTTGCCGCTGCAGCCCTTCGTGATCCAGCAGACGGGCTTTGTGTCCTCCCCGGCGCCGGCCTTCAAGGACGGTCTCGTGCGCGACTGGCCCGCACCGGCCCTGGATGTCGAGCGCAACATCGGCTACATGTTCCAGTGGTGGGGTATGGCCGCCGCGGCGCTCGGATTCGGTCTTTACGCGGCCCGTCGGGCTGCGACAAAAGAGCGCATGCCAGACGCCGATGGCGCCGATGACGACGATGACATGGATGTCACCAACGCCACGCATGCCACCAAAGGGCCGGTACACGGTGCAAAGGACGCCTGACGATCAAGTCGTGCGAGATCGTCTGCAATATCCGGCGCGCTGCCCGATGGCGGCGCATGGTCAACAGGAAGCGACAGAAACGAGGTTCACGCAGTGTCGACGCAATCTCCCGATACAACGCAGGTCTCCCGCAACGCGGCAACGCAGGGCGGCGCACAATCCACACAGCCCAAGGGTTCGTGGCGGCGCGGCCGCTGGATGCTGTTCCTGATCGCGCTGATCTGCGGCGCGCCCATCGCCATTTCGTATTTCACGTACTACGTGATCCAGCCGAAGGGCGGCAGCACCAGCTACGGCACGCTGATCGAGCCGCAGCGCACGATTCCGCCCGCGCTGATGGTGACCGGCGACGACGGCCACGAAGTGCCGCTCGCCTCGCTGCGCGGCCGCTGGCTGATGATCTCCGTCGATAGCGGCGCATGCGACGAAGCCTGCGTGCACAAGCTCTACTTCATGCGCCAGGTGCGCGCGACGCAGGGCGCGGAGCGCGAGCGCGTAGTCACGGTCTGGCTGCGTAGCGACGACGCCAGCGTGCCCGCCGTGGTGCGCAGCGCCTATCCGGACACCCGCATGCTGCGCGCCGACCCCGCCGCCGTGGCCGCGTGGCTGCCCGCCACCGACACGACCAAAGACACCGACCACATCTATCTGGTCGATCCCAACGGCAATCTGATGATGCGTTTTCCCGATCATCCGGATCCGTCAAAGATCAAACAAGACGTGACTAAGCTCCTCAAGTGGTCCAGCATCGGTTAAGGTGCGCAGCGCGAGTTCTGACAGAAAAGAGTAAGAGAGATGTTTATCCTGGAGCTGGGCCTGATTGGCCTGTGCGTCGCGTTGCTGCCGCTTTCGTGGGTGTGGGTCAAAGCCGACGACAACAAATTCCGCAAGCTCGTGTGGCTCACGACCTTCATGACGCTCGACCTGGTGATGTTCGGCGGCTTTACACGTCTGACTGATTCGGGCCTTGGTTGCCCGGACTGGCCGGGCTGCTATGGCACGTCGTCGCCGTTCATCGCGCATGCGCAGATCGCCGCCGCCCATCTGGCCATGCCGAGCGGTCCCGTGAGCATGTCGAAGGCGTGGATCGAGATGATTCACCGCTACTTCGCGATGGCGATCGGTGTCCTCATCATTGCGCAGATGGCGATCGCCTGGCGCGCGCGCATCAAGCGCCTGCCGCTGCATGTGTCGCCGTGGTGGCCCACTGCGCTGCTCGGGCTGATTCTCGTGCAGGGTATTTTCGGCGCATGGACCGTGACGATGAAGCTGCAGCCCGTGATCGTCACGACGCACCTGTTGCTGGGCCTCACGCTGCTGGGCACGCTGGCGTGGCTGGCCGCGCGCATGACGCCGCTGCCCGCCTATGATCCCGACGCCGCACGCTGGCGCGTCGCCGCGCTCGCGGCGCTCGTGCTGCTGATCGTGCAGATCGCGCTGGGCGGCTGGGTGAGCACCAATTACGCGGTGCTCGCCTGTACCGACTTCCCGACCTGCAACGGCGCCTGGATTCCGCCGATGGATTTCCATCACGGTTTTCACCTCTGGCGCGCGCTCGGCATGGACGGTAACGGCGATGTGATTACGCAGGACGCGCTGGTCGCGATTCACTGGACGCACCGCACGTTTGCCTTCGCGGTTATCGCATATCTGGTATGGTTCGCCGTCAAAATGCGGCGCTATGCCTCGTTGCGCCGCCCCGCGAACTGGGTTCTGATCGTGATTGCAATCCAGTTTCTGACAGGACTTTCTAACATCGTCCTGCAATGGCCACTGCCTATCGCGGTGGCTCACAACGGTGGCGCGGCGATCCTGTTGCTTTTGCTCGTCGTGCTAAACTTTCGAATTGCTTGTAGCCGCCCCGGCCGCGCTGTTCTCCCTGCGCGCGACACCGCTGCGGTGTGATCCCGCCCTATGGAAAGTACAACCCTCCCCCAGTCACCCGGTAGCCGGATTTCGCAGTATCTCGCGCTCACCAAGCCCCGCGTGACCCAACTGGCCGTGTTCTGCGCGGTCATCGGCATGTTCCTCGCCGTGCCGGGCATGGTGCCCTGGAAGCAGTTGATCGGCGGCACCGTCGGCATCTGGCTGACGGCTGGCGCGGCCTTCGCGATCAACTGTCTCGTCGAGCAAAAAGTCGATGCGCGTATGCGCCGCACTTCGTGGCGCCCGTCGGCGCGCGGCGAGATCACCAGCGTGCAGATCCTGATTTTCTCGGCGGTGATTGGCGGCCTGGGCATGTGGGTGCTGTACACCTTCGCCAATCCGCTGACGATGTGGCTCACGGTTGCGACCTTCATCGGTTACGCGATCATCTACACGCTGCTGCTCAAGCCGGCCACGCCGCAGAACATCGTGATCGGCGGTGCGTCGGGCGCGATGCCGCCGGCGCTTGGCTGGGCGGCCGTCACCGGCCACGTGCCCGGCGACGCCTGGATTCTCGTGCTGATCATTTTCGTGTGGACGCCGCCGCATTTCTGGGCGCTCGCACTGTATCGCCGCAAGGACTACGAAGCAGCCGGCCTGCCGATGCTGCCTAACACGCACGGCGAAAAGTACACGCGCCTGCATATCCTGCTGTACTCGGTGATTCTCTTCGCGGTCGCGCTGATGCCCTATATCTCGGGCATGAGCGGCGTGCTGTATCTGGCTTCGAGCGTGCTGCTCGGCGCCGTCTTCCTCGCCTACGCCTGGAAGATCTATGTCGAGTACTCGGATGCCCTCGCACGCGCGATGTTCCGCTACTCGATCATCTATCTCTCGTTGCTGTTCGTCGCGTTGCTCGTCGATCACTACGTGCATGCGCTCATCGGAGCGTAACGACATGACTCGACGCACGCTTGCGCGCTTCGTGCGCGCGACGGTGATCGCGCTGGCCGCCGCGGGCGCGCTGGGTGCGACGCTCGGCCTCGAAGGCTGCGGCCAGCAGCCGCCGTCGTTCTCGAATCTCGACATCACCGGCAACACGCAGTTCGGCAACGACTTCTCGCTGCCGGATTCGAACGGCAAGACGCGCACGATGGCCGATTTCAAGGGCAAGGTCGTGGTGCTGTTCTTCGGCTATACGCATTGCCCGGACGTTTGCCCGACCACCATGGCCGAGCTGTCGCAGGCGCTCCAGCAACTGGGACCCGATGCCGACAAGCGTGTGCAGGTGATCTTCGTGAGCGTCGATCCCGAGCGCGATACGCCGCAGATCCTCGGCCAGTATGTGAACGCCTTCAATCCCACCTTCATCGCGTTGCGTCCGGCCGACGACGCCCAGCTCAAGCAGGTGACCAAGGACTTCCGCGTGTACTACGCGAAGGTGCCCGGCAAGACGCCCGACGGCTACACGATGGATCACACCGCCGCGAGCTATGTGTTCGACACCACCGGCAAGCTGCGCCTGTTCGCGCGTGACGGGCAGGGCGTGACGCCCTGGGTGCACGATCTGAAGATCCTGCTCGGCTCGAACGACGGCAATTAAGCGGTTGTGATTCGAACGGCCACGCCTTCGCGCAGGCCGTTCGAAAGCCTTTTGCGCCACACTGGCGCGCGCCGGCATCCCCGCAGGCATACCAGTATGCGATTTCTATATTTCGCGGGGCCGGTGCCATATGAGACCATTTATGTCTGCCGGCTGGCGGCACACAATGCGGCTCAGCGGCTCGATAACGTAATAAACAAGCAACAAGCGGGAACACAATCTCCATGCAGCGCAGAAATCTGATCAAAGCACTCCTCGCCGGCGTCGCCGCCACCACGCTCGCAGCCAGCTTCGGCGCACGCGCAGACGACCAGGTCATCAAGGTCGGCACCGTGTCGGGCCCGGACGCCCAGGTGTGGGCCGTCGTCCAGAAGGTCGCCAAGCGCGAAGGCCTGAACGTCAAGGTCATCGAATTCAACGACTACGTGCAGCCGAACGCGGCGCTCGATTCGGGCGACCTCGACGCGAACAGCTTCCAGACCGGCCCGTACCTCGACAGCCAGATCAAGCAGCGCGGCTACAAGATCGTCAACGCGGGTCTCACGTACATCTCGCCGATCGGCGTGTACTCGAAGAAGCTCAAGTCGCTGGCAGCGCTGCCGCAAGGCGCGAAGATCGCGGTCCCGAACGATCCGTCGAACGAAAACCGTGCGCTGCTCGTGCTGCAAAGCAAGGGCGTGATCAAGCTGCGCGCAGGCGCGGGCACGAACGGCAACAACGCTACGCCGCTCGACGTCGCCGACAATCCGAAGAAGGTGAAGCTGGTCGAACTGGACGCCGCGCAACTGCCGCGCGCGCTGGGCGACGTGGACGCCGCCGTCATCAACACCAACTACGCGCTGGCCGCCGGCCTGCAGCCGACCAAGGACGCCATCGCCCTGGAAGACACGCACAGCCCGTACGCCAACCTGATCGCCGTGCGCGCGCAGGACAAGGACAAGCCGTGGGTGAAGAAGCTGGTCGCTGCGTACCAGTCGGAAGACGTGCGCCAGTACCTCAAGAACGAGTTCAAGGGTTCGATGATCCCGTCGTTCTAAGCGTGTGACGTTGCGCGGCCTTCGCGCCGCGTCTTGCTATCGCTTAAGTAAAAAAGCCGCTGCCATTTCGATGGCGCGGCTTTTTTTGTTTTCTACGGCGCTTCAACCCAACAGCCGCTGCACAACCTCCATCGCCTTGATCAGCTCTTCCTGCTCTGCAGTGCTCAGCTTGCCGAGCCGATCGGCGAGACCGCCGATTGCGGCATCCCTCAGCGTCGCATAGGTGCTGCGGCCGGCGTCGGTCAGATAGATGAAGGTGCGGCGTGCGTCGGCCTGCGAGGCGGAGCGCGCAATCAGGTGGCGGCGCGCGAAGCTCGCCAGAATGCGGCTCAGATAGCCGGAATCGAGCGCCAGCGTGCGCGCGAGCGTCGCGGAAGTCTGCGTGCCGCCGCTGTCGAGTTCGCGCAGCACGCGGATTTCGGTGAGCGAAAACGGCGAGCTGGGCTGATCGTCCTGCTGTGCCCCGAGGAACGTTCGATAGAAGCGATTGAACTGCAGGACGGCTTCGGCGCGCCGTCTCGTGTCGGAATCATTCGACAAACTGGGTACCCGTGGTCAGTTCGTTGATATTGGTCAAATGCCACTATATGGGATGTCAGGGGCGCGCGATATCGTTCACTTTCTGAATCTTCGCATTGGTTCTACGCCGGTATCAAGCTGGGATTCCAAAGTGCATCGGCTGGCGCTTGAGTGGTTGCGCATAAAGAGCCCAAATGGGCTACGCCAGGGAAAATACCGATGCGCCATGGATAGCCTGCAGCGCCTTATAAAATTTCGCAATCAATTGATTTATAAGAAATTTGTGGCGCGTTGGCGAAGGGCTTCGCCTGTGTTGACTGGTATTATTGTGGTTATATAATGGGCTCGCTTTCGCACCGGACCGACGTCACGCAGTTTTTGTCCCGGTTCCTCGACGATCTGTCCGGGCGTCTCCACGATCCGTCAAACCGCTGGCCGGAGTTCCATGGAAACCCGTTGGTCTGCCCTGATGCCCGATGCGCGCAACGTCACGCCACTCTATCTGCAGCTGGCGCGCAACCTCGCCACGGCCATACATTGCGGCGTCTGGTCGGCGGGCGAGGCGCTGCCCTCGGAGCGCACGTTGTCGGACGCCATCGGCGTGTCGCGCATCACGGCGCGCAAGGCGATCGAGCTGCTCGTCGAGCAGGGCTTGATCCGGCGCGCACGCGGGGCGGGCAGCTTCATCACGCCGCGCGTCGAAGACCCGCTTTCGCGTCTGACCGGCTTCACCAAGCGCATGGAGCAACGCGGCTTTACCGCCGATTCGGTGTGGCTGGAGCGTGAAGTGCGCCCGGCGCGCCGCGAGGAAATCGTGCAGCTCGGCCTGTCGCCGGGAGCGGCGGTTTCGAGCCTGCGGCGGTTGCGCCGCGCGGACGGCATCGTGATGGCGGTCGAGCATTCGGCACTGCCGGTGCCGATCGTGCCGGACCCCCAGGCCTTCGACGGTTCGCTCTATGCGTACCTGGAGACGCGCAACATGCCGGTCGTGCGCGCGCTGCAGCATTTTCGCGCCGTCAATGCGACGGGCGAGATCGCCGCGCTGATGGGCGTGGAGCCGCGCGCGGCGCTGCTCGTGATCACGCGCGTGGGTTTTTCGCGCGACCAGCACGCCATCGAGCTGACCGACACGTATTGCCGCGACGGCTATTACGACTTCGTTGCGGAGTTGCGCCAATGAACGCCACGACGCACGCGATCAGGCAAACGTCAAAAAGCGTGGCTCGCGGGAACGCGCGGGCGCGCCATGACTCTCTCATGCACGTCACCGTCAAGACTGACCGCGCGCAGGCCGTCGCCGCGCGCAATATCGGAAAATTCTCATGCTGAGCGGAAACATTCTCACCCCTGATGGCTGGATCAACGGCACGCTGACGTTCGAAAACGGGCGCATCACGTCGATCGAGGGCGAGGCCGCCGATCCGGCGAAGAACGACGCGCCCTACATCCTGCCGGGCTTCATCGACCTGCATGTGCACGGCGGCGGCGGCGCCGACGTGATGGAAGCGGGCAACGCCATCGAAACGATCGCCCGCACCCATGCGCGCTACGGCACCACCAGCCTGCTCGCCACCACCATGACCGCGCCGCGCGACGAACTGATGAATGTGGTCGCAGGACTGGGCGACGTCGCACGCAAGCGCACGCCGGGCGGCGCGCGCGTGCTGGGCGTGCACCTGGAAGGGCCGTACATCAATCCGGGCAAGCTGGGCGCGCAACCCGACGCGGCGGTGTCCGCCGTGCTCGACGAAGTGCTCAAGTACCTGTCGATCGCGCCGATCCGCGTGGTCACGGTCGCGCCGGAAATCGCCGGCCATATTGAGATCATCGGCGAGATGGCGGCGCGCGGCGTGCGCGTGCAGATCGGCCACACGCTCGCGACTTACGACGATGCGGTCAACGCGCTCAAGCACGGCGCCTGCGGCTTCACGCACCTGTTCAACGCGATGTCGCCGCTGCATCACCGCAATCCTGGCGTGGTCGGCGCGGCGCTCGCGCATGCCGAATACGCCGAAATCATCCCCGATCTGCTGCACGTCCATCCGGGCGCGATCCGCGCCGCGCTGCGCGCGATTCCGCGCCTCTATGTGGTGACGGACAGCACCTCGGCGACGGGCATGCCCGACGGCGAATATCGTCTGGGCAGCCAGCACGTCACCAAGTGCCTCGGCGGCGTACGTCTTGCGGACGGCACGCTCGCAGGCAGCACGCTCACCATGGATCAGGCCCTGCGCAATCTCGTCTCGCTCGGCTTGCCGATCGCGGACGTGTCCGCACGCCTGTCGCGCTACGCGGCCGACTACCTCGGCATCGAAGACCGGGGCCGCCTGCAGCGCGGCGCCTGGGCCGATGTCAACGTGTTCGACCGCGAACTGGCGCTTACCGCGACCTATGTCGAAGGAGAATCGCTTGTCGAATATGCTTAAAGAAGCGCTGGCCTCTGCCAGCGTCGTCGCCGCGCAGCTCGCGGACACCTCGCGCGTCGAGGCGCTTGCTAGCGCGCTCGAAGCCGGGCCGCGCCACGTCGCGCTCACCGTCGCGCGCGGCAGCTCCGACCACGCCGCGAGCTATTTCGCTTCGCTCACCATGAGCCGCCTGGGCGTGCCGGTCGCCTCGCTGCCGATGTCGATCGCCACGCTCCAGCAGGCGCCTTTGCGTGTAAGCGGCCAGTTTGCCCTTGCTTTCTCCCAATCAGGCAGGAGTCCTGATCTCGTGGCGACGATCAAGGCGCTGCGCGATGCGGGTGCGCTCACCGCGGCGATGGTGAACGTGGCCGATTCGCCGCTGGCCGAAGCCGCAGGCACGGAACTGCCGCTGCTCGCGGGCCCTGAACTGAGCGTGGCCGCCACCAAGAGCTATATCGCGATGCTGGCGATGTCGGCGCAACTGGTGG
>NZ_DASZJJ010000188.1:0-15819 GCF_035948235.1 Paraburkholderia sp.
GCTTTGAGTGCGTTCATAACAGGTATCATCGCGCTCAATCCAGCCATGAGCGTTTGCCTCGTTGCTACGTCCGTTGAACCGAACCAGATTCGTACGCGCTCCTGTGCGGCCGGTGTCCATGCGGTGAGTTCTGCCAGGCGCTGCTGAATTACCTTAACCGCGTCATCCCTGAGCGCCAGAACCGTTTTGCTGAATTCCCGATCTGTCATATTTTTGCAGATCGGTGTTGTGTCGATAGTTACGTGTACCATCGATCCGGGATTCGTATTTGTTACTGCTGTTGAGTGAACCTCGAACCATTCTTCGTTTTCGTGCGCATCGAATTCGTATTTGCTGCCGCTTCCAGGATTACTCATTCCAGTTGTCTCCACTTTTTTTAGTGCGTGATTTCATGACAAAGCCGCTTCACTAATCTGTCGAAATTCGTCGCGTCATGTCGTGCGAGTCAGTTACACCGCTTGCTATAACGACTGAGCCGCTGCGTACGCGATATCGCGTGTTCGCGAATGGTTTTCTCTCTGTGTCCCTGAGTGCATATTGCTGGTCGTAGGCAGGGGCATTCGCTGGTGGAGCGGCGGGTGTTTCGCTTCGGCTCTTCTCCGAATAGAATGCGGTGGACGAAGTTGCAAGGACGCGGTTGTTACGGCATGGGCACAGAACCCAGTCCAGGTCTTTAACCATCGGGAAGCCATCGTCCATCCAATCACGCGCTGCCCGCGATGGGCCACGCGCCATCGCAGTTCTTTCCCCACATGCGTACATGCGGCCAGCTTCGTCATATTGACTGCTGCGGGCGATCACTTCGCCGCCCGTAGTAGTGCGGTCAACAGCCGCCACGAGTCAATCAAACATTGCTATTCCATCGTTAATGGACGACTTCAAGCCGTATCCGCTTGCTCGTGTCTGTGGCAATGCGCTGTGTTTTTCCGTTTGCATCGGTGACGCCGTTTGCAACGATGTTCGAATCGATACGCACGCGATAACGTCTTCCAGAAATTGGGTAGCCTTCGTTGTCAGTAAGGGTGTATTGCTCATCGTAAGCGCCGCGATATTCGCTGGTCATCGAAGTGCCAGAAGCACCAGCGCCCATCGCCGCCCATTCTTCGTGGGTGAACGAGTGCCACGCGCTGTCCTGTGACGCGAGCATCACAGGGGGCGGTGTGCATTTGCAGATGCAGATATCGCCGTCCAGCGCCTGCTGCTTGCCCATCATCGTCGCGGTTCGATGCGGTCCCTTCCAGCCGATCACACCTTCGGATTTGCAGCCGTTGCACCAGACCCTGGCACCGATGAATGTGATTGGCGTTCCATGGTGTGTGCAACTGTCGATGCCTTCCGTGACCACACCGCCGTTTGTGGACTTGTCGCCCAGCTTCAGGATGGCTCGTCTCACGCGTCGCCCCCCGCATTCCAATCCTGCTTTCCAGACATTCCGTTACCCCGTGAAGTAAGCGAAAAGAACCGGCCCGGTGATGCAACCGGCTACGCAGCGAGCGAAGATTCGCCCGCATGCGCGATGCTGGCGCCGCTTTCATGAAGCGGGTATCGGACAAATCTGATTCAGGGCGCGAACGATTCACAGCGCATTGGCACACGTTCACAGGTTGACGTTCGACAGGCCGCGTCAGGCATCGTGGAACTGTCTGGAGGCTTGCGTATCCAGCCTGCCGAGGCCGGTTTGCTTACCATCGAAAAATGGCATCCCGGTGCTTGAAGCCCCGTGCTGCCGTACGCCCTGGCTGGTCACGGAAGACGGGCTGCGCTGGGAGCTGTAGCCCTATCAGCGCGCGGCGCGTGGAATATTCCTGGCGTTTCCCATCGTGTGTGCGCCGCAGCGTGTGGGGAAACGTGGGGGAACGACGTTTGGCGGCCAGTGGGGAATGCTCAATTTTCCCGCACATGGCCCGCAAAGCCTTATGGCGTGGGGTTGAGCGCTGTGAGGAGACCCTTATCCACGGACTTGCCAACAAAATCTGTGGATAACCGCGATCGAAAACGCCCCTCAAACCTTCCTGACAAACTCGGTCTTCAGACTCATCGCGCCAAAACCGTCGATCTTGCAGTCGATATCGTGGTCGCTGTCCACCAGGCGGATGTTTTTCACTTTGGTGCCCATCTTGACCACGCCGGACGAGCCTTTGAGTTTCAGGTCCTTGATGACCGTCACCGTATCGCCGTCCTGCAGGACATTGCCAGCCGAGTCGCGATAGACCCGCGCTGCGGCTTCCGTCGGCTCGACCGCCTTCGCCGGCCATTCATGCGCGCATTCCGGGCAGACGAGGTTATCGCCGTCCTCGTAAGTGAACGCGGAGTTGCATTTCGGGCAGGCGGGAAGGGTGCTCATGGTGTGATCCTTGGTGCAGGCTGAAGCGAAAAGGAGCACAAAAGTATACTCGCGCCGCGCCGGAGCCCATCCCGATTTTGGCTCCCTGCGCGTTTCACCCTCCCGTGTCATAGTGGCAGCCGCGTTCAAACCCAATCCGCAAGCCCATGTCCGACACCTACTTTTACGACCCCGCCGCCGGCCACGGCCTGCCCCACGATCCCTTCAAGGCCATCGTCGCGCCACGCCTGATCGGCTGGATCTCCAGCCGTTCGCCCGAGGGCGTGCTCAATCTCGCGCCGTATAGCTTCTTCGGCGCCTTCGCGACCTTTCCCGCCGTGATCGGCTTTTGCAGCGAAGGCCGCAAGGACAGCATCAGCAACATCGAAGCGACCGGCGAATTCGTCTGGAATCTCGCTTCGCGCCCGCTCGCCGAGCAGATGAACCGCAGTTCCGCGCCCGTGGCCGCCGATGTCGATGAATTTGCGCTCTCGGGTCTCACGCCCGCGCCGGGCCGCAACGTCGCGGTCCCGCACGTCGCGCAAGCACCTGCCGCGCTCGAATGCAAGCTGCTGCAGATTGTGCGCCTGAACGCGCTCGACGGGACGCCGATGGACAACTGGCTCGCGCTGGGCCAGGTGGTCGGCGTGCATATCCGCCAGGAATACCTGAAAGACGGTCTGTTCGACACCCACGCCGCACAGCCCATCATGCGTGCCGGCTATCGCGCGGACTACGCGCAGATCGGCGAGATGTTCCAGATGGTGCGCCCCAGCGCCTGAGGCACGGCGGCACCTACATTGCCCCCCACGCCGCCCGCGCCGATAATGTCCCCACATCGCGCGTCGCGCGGGGGAGACAGTCCATGCAATCTCCGACCGGCTCGGTCGTGGCGCTCAGCTCAGCCGCCTCGACGATGTTTTCGATCGGCATGATCTTTCTCGGCTACTGGGGCCTGCACGAGCCGGCGCCCTGGCGCGTCGGCGACCGCGTGATCGTGCTGCTGGCGCTGGCGGGTTTTGCGTGTCTGGGCAGCGTGCCGTGGCTGGCCACCTCGCCCGCGCCGCCCGGTGACGAGCGGCGTTTCCTGCTCGCGCGCCGTGCCTTTGTGGCGGGCGCGAGCGCGGTATGGCTGTCGATTGCGCTGTCGCTGATTCTCTAGCGGTGTCGGTCGCCTGAAAGTCGGGTCGCGCAGTTTTGGTACGATGCACGCTTTGCCAGCCATCCTGTTGCCCGCGTGAAGCGTTCCGTGTCGTTCATCCGCGCCCAAGCCGCGAAGTGGTCCTCCCGCCTGAAGCCCCTGATGTCGCGAGTCTGCGCGCTCGCGCGCCCGCGGCTCGCCCAGGGCCTCCATCATCTGCGCCATCCCACCCGGCGCGGCGTGCTGATCGCCGTCGCGGCGGTGCCAGCGGCCATCGTGCTCTATGTGCTGGTGCTGATTCCCTTTACGCCCAGCATCGGCGACATCCGCAAGGCGCGCGTCGATCAACCGGCGCAGATTCTTTCGGCGGACGGCAAGGTGCTGGCCGAGTTCAAGCCCTCGAACCGCGAATGGGTGCCGCTCGCGCAGATTTCGCCGCATATGGTCGATGCGCTGATCTCGACCGAGGATCATCGCTTCTACGAGCACCACGGCATCGACTTCAAGCGCACTGCGGGCGCGGCGCTGCATACCTTTTCGGGTGATCGCCAGGGCGGCTCGACCATCACGCAGCAGCTCGCGCGCAATCTTTATCCCGACGAGATTGGCCGTGCGCCCACGCTCACGCGCAAGATCAAGGAGGCGATTACCGCCTTCAAGATCGAGGCCGTCTACAGCAAGCCGCAGATTCTCGAAACCTATCTGAACACGGTGCCGTTCCTGTACAACGCGTTCGGCATCGAGATGGCGGCGCGCACTTATTTTGGCGTGTCGGCGGATCAGCTCACCGTGCTGCAGGCCGCGACGCTCACCGGCATGCTCAAGGGCAACGCCTACTACAACCCGGTGATCAATCCCGAGCGCGCACTCGCGCGGCGCAACACCGTGCTCTCGCAGATGGTGAAGTACGGCAAGCTCACGCCCGCGCAGTTCGCGACGCTGTCGAAGAAGCCGCTGCGGCTGGACTTCGAGCGTCAGACCGAGCCGCCTGGCCCCGCCCCGCATTTCGCGCAGCAATTGCGCAAATGGCTGATCGCGTGGGCCGACCGTAACGACTACAACATCTATTCGGATGGTCTGGTCGTGCGCACGACCATCGACTCGCGCCTGCAGTCGATGGCCACGGCCGCGCTCAAGCAGCACGCCAATCAGCTGCAGGGCATCGCGAACGGGGCGTGGAGCGGGCGTAACGGCTGCTCGACGGACAACGATCTGTTCAAGAGCTTCATGCGCGAGACGCCCGATTACAAGGCCGCGCACGATGCAGGCGCGAACGACGCGGACGCGCTCAAGAAGCTTGCCGCCGACCGTGGTTTCATGCGCGCGTTGTGCAAGGCGAAAACCGACGTGCAGGCCGGTTTCATCGCCATCGATCCGCGTGACGGCCAGATCAAGGCATGGGTGGGCAGCCGCGACTTCCAGGACGAGCCGTTCGATCACGTCCAGCAGGCGCGCCGTCAGCCGGGCTCGACGTTCAAGGCCTTTGTGTACGGCGCGGCGTTTGCCAATGGCGCGAAGCCGTCCGATACGATCATCGACCAGGCCGTGGAAATGCCGCTCGAAGGCGGGGAAATCTGGCGTCCTAACGATGACGTGCCGCCCAGCAACAAGCCGATGACGCTGCGCGACGCGCTCGCGTTCTCGCGCAATCGCATCACCGCGCAGGTGATGCAGGCGGTTGGCCCGGACAAGGTGGCGCGTCTTGCGCGCGCCATGGGCGTGCGTGACAGCCAGCTCAACGCGGTGCCGTCGCTCGCGCTCGGCACGAGCCCGGTCACGCTCAAGGAGATGGTGTCCGCGTACAGCACCATTGCCAACGACGGCGTCTATCTGGAGCCGCGCATGGTCACGCGCATCGAGGACAGCAAGGGCGAAGTGCTGGCGGAATTCGGCAGCGCATCGCCCGAGCGCGCGCTGTCCGCCGACGCCGATCGCACGCTGCTCGACACCATGCGCGATGTGGTGAATCGCGGCACGGGTTCGAGCATCCGTTCGCGCTTCGGGATTCGCGCCGATGTGGCGGGCAAGACCGGCACGACCCAGGACAACGCCGACGGCTGGTTCATCCTGATGGATCCGCAACTGGTCGCGGGCGCGTGGGTGGGTTTCGACGATGGCCGCGTCACGCTCAATAGCGATTACTGGGGGCAGGGCGCGCGCAGCGCACTGCCGATCGTCGGTGACTTTTTCCAGCGTGCGCTGCGCACGCGCATTGTGGATCCGCGTGCGCGTTTCGATACCGAAGTCACGCCGGGCGCGTTCGAGCAGTTCCGCGACCGTTTGAAGACGTGGATGGATTCGCTGTTCGCGTCGAAGCAGGCCGAAGCGCCGCGCCCCTCCACGCCGATCAAGCGCGCGCCTGCGCCGGAACCGTCTGAAGTGCCGCCTTCGAGCGGTGTGCAGGCTGCGTCGTCGGCGGCTTTGACGGCTTCGCAGGCAGTGGCGGCATCGGAGGCGGCTGCGGCTTCGGCAATTCTGAACGGTGTTACGCCGCCTGGATCGAGCCTGCCGCCGATCCTCGGGCCGTCGGGCGCTTCGCAACAGGGCGCGCCTGCCCAGCCGTCGTCGCAGCAGCCACCGTATCCGTCGCAGGAGCCATCGCTCGCGCCCACGCCCACACCTGACGACGCCGATTCGAGCGGCGGCGCGCCGGCCCAGTACACGCCGGCGCAGGGCAACTGACGCTGAAACGCGCGGCGCGAGCGCTCGTCAGGACGCTCGCGCGCAGCAGGCGCCGACGTTGGCAGTGTCAGCGGGCCGCGGGCGCAGCGGCGTGAACGGTGCACAGATCGCGCCGAAGTTCGCTTGCGCGGTGGCCGCACGCGTATCAGCCATCGCGGTTTCGACCGTACTCTCATCCCACGCGAGCGCATAACGCCGCGCAGCATCCCATTGCGCGAACGCAGGCCGCAGCGCCAGCGCGCTGCGCGACACCGCACCGAGGCCGCGCCACACGAACGACTCGCGCACCTCGAACACTTCATCCATCAGTCTTTGCGCGTGCGTGTCGCCGGCTTCGGTGACGGCGCGCGTGTACTGATTTTCGGTATCGGCGCGACATTCATTGATCTGCCCGACGAGCATCAGCACCGCCTGCAGCACGTCGACCGTCTGGGGGCCCGCGATCACGACCGGTTTGACGAAATCGCTGGAAATCGACCGATAGGACGTCACGCCGATCGTCTCGCTGACGTGCGAAGGCGCGATGAAACCGTTGATCTGCGCACGCTCGCCGATGCCATCGTCGGCAACCAGGTGGCGCATGGCCGCGGGCGTCAGCACATGGCTGCAGAGCACGCTGAAATTGGTGCTGCCGAGGGCGCGCGCCTGCATCAGTGCTTCGGCCGTGGCGGCCGCGGCCGCTTCGAAGCCAGCGGCGACATAGACGATCTCGCGTTGCGGATGGACGCGCGCGAGCGCGAGCGCATCGCCGGGCGTGTCGGCAAGCTCGATGTCCGCGCCTGCCGCGCGAGCTTCCAGCAGGCTCGCGTGGCGCGCGCCCGGCACGCGCAGCATGGCATCGCTCACACAGAGCGTGACGCCGTGCGCGAGCGCGAGGTCGATCATGCGGTCGATGCGGCTGGCGGGCAGCACGCATTCGGCGCAGCCCGGCCCGTGGACCAGTTCGACCTGTGGCGGAAGTAGCGCGGCCAGACCATGGTGCGCGATCGCCTGCGCGTGGCTGTGGCAAAAGCTCATCAGCCGATAGCGGCGGCGCAGTTCCATGGCGGCGTGGATGCGTGCGCTCAGGCCGCGTGCAAAGACGCGATCGCGGATGTCGTCGGTGTGTTTCATCTCGCGATGGCCTTGCGGTGCAGAACGGAGAAATAGCGGTTTAGACCCGCGCGCGCATGGATCTCGTCGAGATCGCCACGTGCGATGGCGTCGAGCAGATCGAGCGCGGCGTCGATCTCGCGTGCGCGTGCGGCGTCGATGACCGTGCGCGCCGCGCCGTCCGAAGCCAGCACCCAGGCGCCTGCGGGCAGCGCTCCGGTGCGCGCGAGGTCGAGCGCGCAGACGCCAAGACGCGTGACGGCCTGCGCGGCCAGACCCTCGGCGCACGCGATGCGCGCGGGCAGGCCGAGGCCGGGATCGCCGGGCGCGGGCGAGCCTGCGGCTGGCGCGGCGGCGGAGCGGGTGAGTTGATGCATAACGTCCAAGGGCATGGCGGGCTGGTTTGCGCGCACGGAAAATGAGCGCGAAAGTTAACAGCGTCTCGTAAGTCGACCGCCACACCGCGCGGCGGCCATTGATCCTGCTCAAGCTAAAAATCGATCGCCGCCATGCTGCGTAAAGGCCCGGGGCACCGGCAGAGCGGTGTGCCACTGTGCCAAAACGTTGCGTTATGTTGCGGCAGTGGGCCGAAGGGCGGCCGCTTGCGGCGATCGAGGATATCCGCAGATTTTGTTGGCAAGTCGATGGATAAATATCTCCCCCCGGGCCCCCAAACATCGCTCCCCCACGTTTCCCCACACGCTGCGGACATTGCCTGCGACGCGATGTTCCTTCATTCAGATAGCGGTAAAGCCCATCCGCGATAAAGGCGCAGGCGCAATCGTCCAGGGAGTTTCACGATACCTGGCGCGGCCTATCGAACGTCAACCTGTGAACGTGTGCCAATGCGCTATGAATCGTTCGCGCCCTGAATCAGATTTGTCCGATACCCGCTTCATGAAAGCAGCGCCAGCATCGCGCATGCGGGCGAATCTTCGCTCGCTGCGTAGCCGGTTGCATCACCGGGCCGGTTGGGTTTTTTCGACCCGGCAGAATGATCCCGAATACAAAAAGCGTCACGGGTTATAAGTGCGAAATTGAGAGACACAGAATCCCTTCGCGCTTGCATAGACCTTGCCGGACAGGCCGGTGGGCTGGCGCTTCTATCGGCGCGCGTATCGGTGCGGCCGAAGGTACATTGTGCGGAATTGAGCTGGGGCCAGGCGCCTTCATCACTGGTCTGGTAGGGGGCATAATCGGCGGCGCGATTGGCTACTTTGGCGAGGATTACATACTCGATCAAGCGGGCGTAAACAAAGGGCTTTTATGTCGATTTTTGGGAAAATGCGTGATCGCTTTACGCCGGAATGGAAGCGACCAATAGACCACGAAAAATATCTATGTGAATTGTTCGAGCGAACACCGGAAGCCTTGCGCGCTGCCTTCGGCAATTCAAACCTTGTCCCACAGACTGACCGTTCGCCAGGCTATCCACGTATTAAGTATCTAGGTGAGCACGGCCTTCATGCTTTCATGTGGACACAGAACATGGAAGTCGCCGCATACCCAAAGTTTTTCAACATCGTTTGCGGCGATGGTGAGGACCTGGATTTTCTGCACTTTCAACGAGGTGAATTTACTTCCTTCATTGCCCACAAAGTCGAATTCCTTGCCCGTAACGTCTATCTTTTGACCAACGATTCGGAATTGCTGAACCGTCTCTCCAAAGAACGATTTAGTCCAAATCCACCGTGGATCATGTACCCCGACCTGGGGCCATTCACTTCCTACAATCAGGGCGAGCCGGAATATTGGGATCGCTTTGTGTGGACCCCGTTCTGGCAGAGTCTGAGCGCTGAGGAACGGGACGTCTACTTCGCCAATCGGGCTGCAGCGGCACTCGCCTACATGTCACAGGAAGAGTGGGACGATTGGGTTTATTCGACTCGGAAGAATGATCCCGAATAGAAGAAGCGTCACGGGTTATCGGCGCCAGAATGAAGGTAAAAACGGAATAGATTGCGTCCGTTTTGCTCTATCTCACACGGCTCGCCCTGGAAACGGTAGGGGTAGCGGAAATGGATACTCATACCTTTCGCGCCTGCATAGACCTTGCCCGACAGGCCGGCGTCATCGTTCAGGATGCGCCCGTGATCGGCTGCGGTGAGTTCCAGAAGCGTCCCATCGCGAATGGTTTGCGAACGATGTCCCCCACGATATTCCCCACAAAACAGATGCCACGGTCGGATTCCAGCCAGCGCCGAATCCAACATGTAGACATCTAACCTGTTGAATTTAAACAGAACAGATGATTGTGAGTATGTCGCGTTGAGGGGGAAACTTTTCCACAGATTTTGTTCACAGCCTTGTGGAAAACCTGTCCGCATCCCGATTAAACCCTTGATCCGATAGGCGATTTTCCTGGAGGGCAGGAAGCGCGCCATGCGCATTTCGTCGGCGAGACCCCGCGCGGGCGATAATGCCGGGCGCGGGCCATTGGCCCTCCCACCATTGGAGTCCAAACACGATGTTCCGTATGTCCCCTCTCTTGCGCGCGCTCGGCGCGTGTGCCGTGCTCGCCACCTCGCTGTCTGCCTTTGCTCAGGCGCTGCCAACCCCGGCCAGCGCCGACAGTTCCACGGCCGCGAGCGGCGCAGGCGCGACGCAAGGCCTGCCTGCCGGTGCGATGGCCGTGGTCAACGGTGTGCAGATTCCGCAAGCGGCGCTCGATAACGCGGTGCAAACCGTGATGAGCCGCAACCCGGACGCCACGGACACGCCGCAGCTACGCAAGGCGCTCAAGGAGCAACTGATCGTGCGCGAAGTCATGCGCCAGCAGGCGGTGAAGGCGCATTACGACCAGCGTCCCGAAGTCGTGCAGGCGAGCGACGCCACCAAAACCGACGTCGCCATTCGCTCCTGGATGCAGGACAACGTGCACGCGCCAGCGCCCAGCGAGCGCGAAATCCGCGCGCGCTACGACAGCACCAATGTCGAGCTCGGCAAATTCGAATTCAAGCCGCAGGTGATCGTGGTTGCCGACCAGAAGCTCGCGCAGGAGGTGATTACGAAGGCGAAGGCGGGCCAGCCGTTCGATGCGCTCGCGCACGACTACAGCATGGTGCCGTCGAAGGACAATGGCGGCGCCATGCCGTGGGTGAGTTTCAGGACGCCGGTCAAGGACGGCGAAACGCACGGCGTGCCGGTGGAATTCGCCCGTGCGCTCGCGCAGTTGAAGGTGGGCGCGGTGGCCCCGCAGCCGGTGCGTTCGGGCGCGGCGTGGGTGGTGGTGAAACTGCAGGACAAGCGCGCGATGAAGGTGAAGCCGTATAGCGAGGTGAAGGACGAAATCCGCCGCGAGCTGACGGCCGAAGCCATGGACGCGGGCGCGGCGAAGCTCGTCAAGTCGCTGGTGCAGAGCGCGACGATCGTGCAGTAAGCGGTTGAACCACGTCGTCGCGGGCGCCTGAACGTTGTCAGGCGCCCGTCGTGCATCAGCGCTCGCCGCGCAGTTTGAACACGCTCACGAGCTGCGCGAGCGTGGCGGCCTGCTCCGACAAGGCCGCGGCGGCGCGCTCGGCGTCGCCCACGAGAATGGCGTTCTGCTGCGTAGCCTCGCCGATCTGCGAAACGGCGATATTGACCTGCTCGATGCCGCCCGACTGTTCGCGCGACGCCACGCTGATTTCGGCGATGATCGCGCGCACTTCCTCCACGCGCGTGACGATGTCGCGCATCGTCGTGCTCGCCTCGCCCGCGATGCGGTAGCCCGTATCGACCGTTTCCGACGACTCCGCAATCAGCACCGCGATCTCGCGCGCCGCCGCCGCGCTGCGCTGCGCGAGCGCGCGCACTTCGCTGGCGACCACCGCGAAGCCCTTGCCGTGCTCGCCCGCGCGCGCGGCTTCCACCGCCGCGTTGAGCGCGAGGATATTGGTCTGGAACGCGATGCCGTCGATCACGCTGGTGATGTCGGTGATCTTCTGCGAGGCGCGGCTGATGTCCTGCATCGTCGCGACCACGCGTTCGACTGCGCGGCCGCCGTCGAGCGCGGCGTCGGCGGCGCCCGTCACCACGGCGTTGGCGCGCTGGGCGTGATCGGCGTTTTGCTGCACGGTCGAGGTGATTTCCTCCATGCTCGCGGCGGTTTCCTCAAGGCTGCTCGCCTGGCTGGCGATACGCTCGGCGATTTCGCCGCTGCTGGCGGCGATGCGGCCGGTGTCGTCGCTCATCTGCGCACTCGCGCCGCGCACCTGCGCGACGATCTGCGCGAGACCCACGCCAATCCCGTCGATGGCCTGCGTGAGCCGGCCGATTTCATCGGCGCCATGGGCCGCCGCCGTAGTGCCGGCGAGCGAATCATGCGCGGCGTGCGCGTTCTGCGCCGCGCCAATGCGCACCGTCAGGTCGCCCGCCGCCAGGCGCCCTGCGGCGTGTGCGGCGGCGTCGAGCGGCTGGCTCACCATGCGCCGCGCTGCGAAGATCGCCAGCGCCGCGAACAGCGCGACCAACGCGAAGCCGATCGCCGCAAAGCGGTTACGCGTGGCGTTCACTTCGGCCATGATCTCGTCGCGCGGCACCACGCCGCCCACCAGCCATTGCCATTGCGGCGCGCTCACGAACGAGACGAGCTTCGCGCGCGCATCGCGCTCGCCGAGCGTGGCGTCGGCGCTGGTGTAGTCGAAGGTGCCTGCGCCTGCGTCGAGCATGCGCGTGTAGGGCGCGTTGGCGTCGTCGAAATGCTTGCCTGCCGCGGCCGGATGCACGAGGAAAGTGCCGCGCGCCGCACCGCTGGAAGCGTCCATCACGAAGTAATAGCCGGTGTCGCCAAGCTTGAGCTTGCCGATCTCGGTCTTGATCGCCTCGATCTGTTTATCCACGTCCACGCCCACGAAGAGCGCGCCGATCACCTTGCCGCTGGCATCGGTAATCGGCTTGTATTCGGTGATGTATTGCCTGCCGAACAGTTGCGCGAGGCCCGCATAGCTGCGCCCACCCATGATGGGTTCGTAGGCCGGGCCCTTGCGGTCGAGCAGCGTGCCGATGGCGCGCGAGCCGTCCTGCTTCTTGAGCGATGTTGTCACGCGCACGAGGTCGTCGCCGCTGCGCGCGAACACCGTTGCGATCGCGCCGCTGCGCGAGAGGAACTGGTCGGGAATCGAAAAGTCGAGATTCAGGACGTGATCGCCTACCTTGAACGTGGGCGTGGCCTTGCCGCCGATATCCACGGTCTGGGTCGGATCGAGCGTGAAATCGCCGGGCAGGAAGCTCGCGAAGAGCGTCATCGAACGATCGACCTCGGCGTCGAGCGCGCTGTCGATCAGCGCGATCGTAGAGGCCACCGACTGGTCTTTTTCGGCGATGCGCGCGCGCACCTGTTCGCCGACCTGGGTAGCAGCGCTGTTGGTGAGCGCCAACGTGAAGGCGATAAAAATGGCCGCGACGATCACGCACGATAGCAGCGCGAGACGCACACCCACACTGGTGCGTCGCTGGACGAAAGAAATCATTGAAGCGGTTCCTGAAGAAATGATGCCGGGAACTGGCGCTTTCGAAGCGCTGGCATACGGATTACGGCCAGCTTGAGCGATCCTTGAGGGCTCGCGTGCAAAAAGCGCCAACGTTTGCGCCGATATCGAGGAAAGCTTTTATGTGGGGCGCGAACGCGCGAGGCGGGAACACAAGGAGGGGCGCGGTTTAGCGCTGGATTTGCAGTGCGAAAGCGTTATAAACCGTAAGATATTTCGCACGCTGAAATAATATTTTGTTGTGCGTGCAATCAGCGCGGCGCGTGGGACGCCGCGCCTTGAAAGACGCCTGGCCGAAGCGTTAGCGACGCTCGCGCCAGGTGCGCAGCAGCAGCGCGTTGGTCACCACGCTCACGCTCGAAAACGCCATGGCCGCGCCCGCGATCATCGGGTTGAGCAGACCGAAGGCGGCGAGCGGAATCCCGATCAGGTTATAGACGAAGGCCCAGAACAGGTTCTGCTGGATCTTGCGCCACGTGCGCCGCGAGATGTCGATGGCGGCGGCCACCAGCGCCGGATCGCCGCGCATGAGCGTGATGCCGGCGGCGTGCATGGCGACGTCGGTGCCGGTGGCCATGGCGATGCCGATATCGGCGGCGGCAAGCGCGGGCGCGTCGTTGATGCCGTCGCCCGCCATCGCGACGATCGCACCTGTGCGGATTTTCAGGTCGCGCACCGTGCGCGCCTTGTCTTCTGGCAGCACCTGCGCGTGGACTTCGTCGATGCCGAGCTGCGTCGCCACGGCCTGCGCGCTGCCTACGTTGTCGCCGGTCACGAGCACGCTGCGGATGCCCATCGCTTTGAGGCGCGCGACGGCCTCGCGTGCGGTGGGCTTCACGGTGTCGCCGAACGCGAGCAGGGCGAGCACCGTATGCGTGTGCGCTGTCAAATCCATCAGCCACGACACCGTGTTGCCTTGCGCTTCGAGCGCTGTGGCGCGTTCGGCGAGTGCGGGCGGCACGGTGAGCTTCAGTTCCGCGAGCCAGTGCGTGCTGCCAATCGCGAGGCGGCGGCCATCGACATCGGCCTGCACGCCGCGTCCGGGCACCGCGCGCGCTTCTGAGGCCGCGTGCAGCGGCGTACCTTGTGCCTGTGCGGCAAACGCGTTCACGACCGCTTTGGCGAGCGGATGGTCGCTGTGCTGCTGGACGGCTGCGGCGAGCGCCAGCGCGTCGGCGCGCGCGATGCCGTCGGCGGCCTCGAAGGCCGCGAGCGAAGGCTGGCCGAGCGTGAGCGTGCCGGTCTTGTCGAAGGCCACGACGCCGACGTCGTGCGCGGTTTCAAGTGCTTCGGCGTCCTTGATGAGCACGCCGTGGCGCGCGGCCACGCCCGTGCCCGCCATGATCGCGGCCGGAGTGGCGAGGCCGAGCGCGCACGGGCACGCAATCACCAGTACGGCCACGGCGTTGAGGATCGCGGTCTCAAACGACGCGCCCGCGAGCAGCCAGCCGCCCAGCGTGAGCGCCGCGATCACGAGGATCGCCGGGACGAACACCGCGCTCACGCGGTCGACGAGACGCTGGATAGGCGCTTTCTCCGCTTGAGCGTTTTCGACCAGGCGGATGATGCGCGCGAGCGTCGTTTCCGCGCCCACTGCCGTGGTGCGCACGGCCAGCAGTCCTTCGCCGTTGATCGAACCGGCGGTGACGGCGTCGTCGGGCGACTTCGGCACCGGCAGGCTCTCGCCGGTAATGAGCGATTCGTCGATATGGCTGCGGCCTTCGAGCACTACGCCGTCGGTCGGCAAACGCTCGCCGGGACGCACGACCACCACGGCGCCCACGCGTACCTGCGCGAGCGGCACTTCGCGTTCCACGCCGTGTTCGCGAATGCGCGCGCGTTCGGGACGCAGCGCGTTGAGTGCGCGGATGGCGTCGGTGGTCTGGCGCTTCGCGCGCGCTTCGAGCCATTTGCCGAAGCGCACCAGCGTGATGACGACTGCCGAGGCCTCGAAGTAGAGGTGCGCGGTCTCGCCGGGATGGGCAAGCATCGCGTAGACGCTCACGCCCCAGGCCGCCGAGGTGCCGAGCGCGACCAGCAAGTCCATATTGCCCGCGAACGCGCGCACGGCTTTCCAGGCGGCGCGATAAAAGCGCGCGCCGAAGCCGAACTGCACGATCGAGGCGAGCACCAGTTGTGCGGCGGCGGGCAGCATCCAGTGCAGGCCGAGCCAGTGGCCGACCATCGGCGCGACGAGTGGCACGGTGAGCACGGCGGAAATCAGCACGGCGCGCAGTTCGCGGCGCGCGGCGATTTCGGCGAGGGCGGCGCGCGAGGGCGGGGCTTCGGTGTCGGTGACGGCTTCCGGTGCGCTCGGGGTTCTGTCGATCGGCGTGGCTTCGTAGCCGGCCTTTTTTACTGCCGCGATGAGGCGCTCGCGCAGGGCGTCGTCAAGCGGCGTGTCGAGGCGCACCGAGGCCTCCTCGGTCGCGAGGTTGACGCTGGCGCCGCTCACGCCTGGCACGCGTGCCAGCACCTTTTCGACGCGGTTCGAACAAGCGGAACAGGTCATACCGCCGATGGCGAAGCTCGCGGTTTCTTCGGACTGCGGGGCGGGTTCTGGCGGCGCGATGGGCGTGGCTTCGTAGCCCGCTTTTTCGACTGCGCTCACGAGCTGGCGGGTGAGCGCGCCAATCTCATGGGAATCGTCGGTGGCTTCGACGGTGGCTTTTTCGGTGGCGAGATTGACACTCGCGCGTGTGACGCCCGGCACCTTCGCCAGCGCCTTTTCCACGCGCATCGCGCACGAGGCGCAGGTCATGCCGCGGATGTCGAGCTCGGCCTGGCGGGCCGCCAGACCCGTGCTTTCGGCGACGAGGGGTTCGTTCATGATGTTCCAGCGCAAAGGCGATCTGATTCGATGTGAACCAGTATCTACGTTCCCATGATGGGAAGGTCAAGGGCTGCGTGTTCCGCCCCTTTCAATGTGCCTTTCGATGGGATCATGCGCCGCACCGTAACGCAGAATTCCCCCTACGCCACTTTTCTTGGGCTGGCGCGGGCGATACGATACCATCCGGCGGCATTGGCCCCCGCCGCGCGCACTGGACCAACGGCCCTTGGGGGGGCCGGCGCGCCGCGCGGGAGGCCGGTCGACGTCAATTCATGGACCG
>NZ_DASZJJ010000189.1:0-19771 GCF_035948235.1 Paraburkholderia sp.
GGGCGCACGCACGGCCGCGCCGCTTTGCGCGTCGAGCAGCGCTGCGTAGCCGCGCTCCAGGGTGCGCTGCGGGCTGAGCACTTCGAGCCGCGCCGCGAGTTCCGACACGCGAGCGCCAGCCCGTTCGCGCTCGCGCGAGAAAGCGGCGTCCAGACGCCGTCCGAGCGCCTCCACCTGGGCGCGCTGCGCGGCCGCGTCCGGACGCGTGCGCTGCCAGCGCATCTGCACGACGTTGAAGCTGGCGCGCGCCTGCGCGGTCGAGCGCGAGCCCGCCGATGCCAGCCGGATCGCCAGTTGACGCAGATGCGAGCGCTGCTGCGCAAGGCGCTCAGCCGGCGACACCAGACGCCGCGCGAGCCAGTCGAGTTGCTGCGCGCGGCGCTCCATCAGACGGCCGAAACCGCGCGCGAGCACGGCATGACGCTGATCCAGCTCTCGCAGCAGCAGCACGCGCTGCGGGCTCACCAGCTCGGCGGCGGCTGTGGGCGTAGGCGCGCGGACATCGGCGGCAAAATCGGCGATGGTGAAATCGGTTTCGTGGCCCACGCCGCTGACCACGGGGATCTCGCTTGCCGCAATCGCGCGCGCCAGCGCCTCGTCGTTGAACGACCAGAGATCCTCGATCGAACCGCCGCCCCGGCACAGCACGATCACGTCGACCTCGTTGCGCGCGTTGGCGGCTTCGAGCATGGCCGTGAGCTTTTCCGCCGAGCCCGCGCCCTGCACCGGCGCCGGATAGACGATCACCGGCACATGCGGCGCGCGGCGGCACAGCGTCGTGAGCACGTCGCGCAGCGCGGCGGCCTGCATCGACGTAATCACACCGATCGCGCGCGGATGCGTGGGCAGTTCACGCTTGCGCGCCTCGTCGAAGAGCCCTTCGGATTCGAGCTGGGCCTTCAGGCGCAGGAACGCTTCGTACAGTCGCCCCTGGCCGGTGCGGCGCACTGCTTCGACGTTGAGCTGAAGTTCGCCGCGCGGCTCGTACATCGTCACGAGCGCGCGCACCTCGATGCGGTCGCCCTCACGCGGCGTGAATTCGGCGTACTGGGCGCGGCCGCGGAACATCACGCAGCGGATCTGCGCCTGGGCATCCTTGATCGAAAAGTACCAATGGCCGCTCGCGGCGCGCGTGAAATTCGACACTTCGCCGGAAATCCAGGCAAGCGGAAAGCTGCGCTCGAGCATGGCGCCAATGGCGCGATTGAGCGCGGAAACCGGAACGACGACGTCGCCGCCAGGCGCGGAAGAAAGGCGATCGGAGAACATGGCAGAGGGTGTGGATAAACGACGGACGCGAGGCGGCCCGCCCAGACGATAGACCGTTCAGGGGGCCCGAGTCCAGCAGGAAACGCTCCCAGCGCACGGCGGCCGCGAAGTTTCCACATTGACTGCATGAATTGTCATATTTGCGACGGGTCTCGCGCAAACGCTAAAATCCCATCTATGTCATTGATTTAAATCAGATTTTTATTTGAGAACCCGCACCTTACACCGATGGAAGGGCGTACGAACGGGCCTTTGCGGCCGTGAGGCAGCGACTTCTCCACAAAGTTGTCCACAGGGGGTGGATATTTCGGGGAATGCGCCGTCGAGCCGACAATCGCGCTCGCGCTCCTGCCACGCCGCTTGCCGCCTTTCGCCCACCCGCGCTAGAGTGCCGGGTTCACGTCGGCCCGCCTGGCGCCCGAGCGCCGCGCCGTCCGAACCTACCGAACTGGAGAACCGCTCCGATGCCCATCCCGTCCCACCGTACGCTGTCCGCGCCGGCCGCGAACGCTTCGCGCGGCACATGCCGATGAGCGGCCCCCTCGCCGATTTCAAGGCGCGCGCTGAAGACACGTTTGCGCGCGCCTGGCAGCAGCGCGGCCCGCTAGCCTGGGCGCTCACGCCGCTTGCGGCCGTGTTCGCCGCCGTGAGCGGCGCGCGCCGCGCGGCCTTTGCCGCCGGCTGGCTCAAATCGGTGCGCGTGGACGTGCCGGTCGTGGTGGTCGGCAATGTGACGGTCGGCGGCACCGGCAAGACGCCCACGGTGATCGCGCTCGTCGAGGCGTTGCGCGCCGCCGGCTATTCGCCGGGCGTGGTGTCGCGCGGCTATGGCGCGAAGATCGAACGGCCGACGCCCGTGAGCGCCACCACGCCGCCCAGCGCCTGCGGCGACGAACCTTTGCTGATCGCCCGCCGCACCGGCGTGCCGGTGTGGGTCTCGCCCGATCGCGTCGCGGCGGCGCAGGCACTGCGAGCGGCGCATCGCGACGTGAACGTGATCGTCAGCGATGACGGCCTGCAGCACTATCGGCTCCAGCGCGATTTCGAGCTGGTGGTATTCGACCACCGGCTGGGCGGCAACGGCTTCCTGCTGCCCGCCGGGCCGCTGCGCGAGTCGCTCTCGCGCCATCGCGACGCCACCCTCATCAACAATCCGTTCGAACGCGCGCTGCCCGACTGGCCCAATACTTTCGCGCTCAAGCTCGAACCAGGCGATGCCTGGCATCTGGCGAACCCGTCGCTGCGCCGCCCGCTCGCGCAGTTCGGCGGCACGCCGCAAGCGCCGGTGCGGCTGGTCGCGGCGGCCGGCATCGGCTCGCCGGAGCGCTTTTTCGCGACGCTGCGCGCGGCCGGTCTCGCGCCGCAAACGCTGCCGCTGCCCGATCATTACGACTTTGCGTCGAACCCGTTCAGCGAGATCGCTGCCGACGCGATCCTGGTCACCGAAAAGGATGCAGTAAAATTGGGGGCCTGGAACGACGCGCGCATCTGGGTTGTCCCTGTACAAGCCGCGCTCGATCATCGCCTTATCACTCTGGTTGTGGAGAAACTCCGTGGACGCCCGTCTGCTTGAAATTTTGGTCTGCCCGATCTGCAAGGGCCCGCTCAGCTACGATCGCGCCGCGCAGGAACTGATCTGCAACGCCGACAAGCTCGCCTATCCGATCCGCGACGGCATCCCCGTCATGCTCGTCGACGAAGCCCGTCAGACCGTCGAAGGCACGCCCGTCGACCCCAACGGCCCCGGCGCGGTCTGATCCGCCGCTCTCGCGCCCGCCACGCCTCATCCGCCTCACCTCGCCCGAACTGGCCATGACCGCTCCCGTGCAACCCTTTATCGCCGTCGTGCCGGCGCGTCTTGCGTCCACCCGGCTGCCGAACAAGCCACTCGCCGATATCGGCGGCAAGCCGATGGTCGTGCGCGTGGCCGAGCGCGCCCGCGACTCGGGCGCCCAGCAGGTGCTGGTGGCCTCCGACGCCCAGAGCGTGCTGGACGCCGCTCGCGAGCATGGCTTCGAAGCCGTCCTCACGCGCGCCGATCATCCTTCGGGCACGGATCGCCTGGCGGAAGTCGCAGAGCACTTCGGCTGGAGCGATGATTTGATCGTGGTCAATGTTCAGGGCGATGAGCCGCTGATCGACCCCGCCTTGATCTGCGACGTGGCGTCGCACCTGGCGGCTCATCCCGAGTGCGCGATCGCCACCGCCGCCCACCCCATCACGGCCCCGGACGAGATCTTCAGCCCGAACGTCGTGAAGGTCGTGCTCGATGCGCGCGGCGTGGCGCTGTACTTCTCGCGCGCGCCCATTCCCTGGGCCCGCGACGCGTGGCAGCCGCACTGGTCGCCGGGCCGCCTTGATCTGGCCGCGATGCCCGCCCCGCCTGCCCCGGCGACGGTTTATCGGCATATCGGCCTGTATGCCTACCGGGCCAAATTCCTGCGCGCCTATCCAGGCCTCGCGCAGTCGCCGATCGAGCAGGTCGAAGCGCTTGAACAGCTGCGCGCGATGTGGCACGGCGAGCGCATCGCGGTGCTCGTCACCGACGAGGCGCCGGCGCCCGGCGTCGACACGCCCGCCGACCTGGCCCGTGTACAGGCGTTATTCCGACCTTAATAGCGCTGGTGGGCCGAAAAACCCATGGCATAATCAATTGTTTGCGCGAGCCGTCCAGGCCTTTGTGCGTGGGGTTTTCCCGGGGTTTCCCCGATGTTTCCTCACCGTTGCCCGGTTTCGCTCGCAGCCTTCCATGGCCATACGCTAACCGCGCCGCGCCGGATTTCATTCCGGCGCTTTGCATGTGCGGCTCTGGTGTAGTGCTGCCAGCCTGCGGGACGATGATCCTCGGGGCGTGACGGGCGCGAGCAAACGGGTAGGAGACGCACGACGCCGTAGATGCCGCCCTGAACTCCATGACGGGCAGCCGCCGCGCCGCAAGAATTCACACAGATCGGAGAAAGTTGAAATGCGTTTGATCCTGTTGGGCGCCCCCGGCGCGGGCAAGGGAACCCAGGCAAACTTCATCAAAGAGAAGTTCGGCATTCCGCAAATCTCGACCGGCGACATGCTGCGCGCGGCGGTCAAGGCAGGCACGCCGCTCGGTCTCGAGGCGAAGCGCTTCATGGACGCGG
The DNA here is from genome assembly GCF_035948235.1 of Paraburkholderia sp. Taxonomy (GTDB): domain Bacteria; phylum Pseudomonadota; class Gammaproteobacteria; order Burkholderiales; family Burkholderiaceae; genus Paraburkholderia. Next base: position 4,401 of record NZ_DASZJJ010000189.1, read on the forward strand.
GCGAGCTCGTGACCGACGAACTGATCATCAACCTGGTGAAGGAACGTCTGAAGGAAGACGACTGCAAGAACGGTTATCTGTTCGACGGCTTTCCGCGCACGCTGCCGCAGGCAGAGGCGATGAAGCAGGCAGGCGTGGCGATCGACTACGTGCTGGAGATCGACGTGCCGTTCGACGAGATCATCACGCGTATGAGCGGCCGCCGCATGCACCCGGCATCGGGCCGCACGTACCACGTCAAGTTCAATCCTCCCAAAGAGGACATGAAAGACGACGTGACGGGCGAGCCGCTCGTGCAACGCGACGACGACAAGGAAGAGACCGTGCGCAAGCGTCTTGACGTGTACGTCGCGCAAACCAAGCCGCTCATCAGCTACTACAGCGAATGGGCCAAGCGTGGCGAAGAAAATGGCCTGCAGGCGCCGCAGTATCGCGCGATCTCGGGTCTGGGCAGCGTGGACGAAATCCGCAACCGCGCGTTCGACGCCCTGAAGTAACACCGCAAGACGTCTCTTGCCGGCCAAGCCGGGCGAGGCCCGGCGAAACCGCCGGCCTCGCCCGTTTTGCTTTCTGGCCGGCCCTCGGTCCTTCTGGACTCCCACTCCTCTGCTTTGTTTTGCTGAAGAGCCGCGGGCTGGCCGCGAATCACCTGCGCATAACAATCACATCGAGCAGCAAGGAGGAAGACAGATGCAAATCCGCGACAACGTATTCCTGATTACCGGTGGCGCTTCGGGCCTCGGTGCCGCTTCGGCGCGCCTGATCGCAGCCGAAGGCGGCAAGGTCGTACTCGCCGATCTCAACGAGGAAGCCGGCAACGCACTGGCCAAAGAGCTTAACGGCGTATTCGTGAAGTGCAACGTCGCCAGTGAGGAAGACGGCGCCAAAGCCGTGGCCGCCGCTACGGCGCTGGGCACGCTGCGCGGCCTCGTGAACTGCGCGGGCATCGCGCCCGCGGTGAAAACCGTCGGCAAGGATGGGCCGCATCCGCTCGACGCCTTCAGCAAGACCATCTCAGTCAATCTGATCGGCACCTTCAACATGATCCGCCTCGCGGCCGCCGCGATCGCGCAGACCGCGCCCGCCGAGGGCGGCGAGCGCGGCGTGATCGTCAATACGGCTTCCGTGGCGGCGTATGACGGCCAGATCGGCCAGGCGGCGTACGCGGCGTCCAAGGGCGGCGTGGTCGCCATGACGCTGCCGATCGCGCGCGACCTGTCGCGCAGCGGCATCCGCGTGATGACGATCGCGCCCGGCATCTTCGAAACGCCGATGCTGCTGGGCATGCCCCAGGAAGTGCAGGACGCGCTCGGCGCGATGGTGCCGTTCCCCTCGCGTCTGGGCAAGCCCGACGAATATGCGATGCTGGTCAAGCAGATCTTCGAGAACCCGATGCTCAATGGCGAGGTGATTCGCCTCGACGGCGCGATCCGCATGCAGCCGAAGTAAGGCCGCCTTGCACAATGCAAAAAGCCCGCTGCGATGCGGGCTTTTTCGTTGGGGCGTTTGAGCGTAGCGCGTCAGTCGTTGTCGAGCATGCGCTGGCGCAGCTCCTGCAACTGCGTTTCGACGACGGTGGCGTCGTCGGCGTCCGGGCGCTCGTCGAGGTAGGCCTCCAGATCCTCCAGCGCGGGCCGCACGTAATCGAGCCGCGCAAAGGCAAAGCCACGGTCGCGCACTTCCTCGATGCTGTCGGGCAGCAGGATCACGAGGCGCTGCTGGATGCCCAGCAGCCGCTCCCAGCGTTCGGTCTGCAGATAGACCGATTTCAGATTGCGCAACATGCGCGCGACGATCTCGCGCCGCGTGGCCGGTTCGAGCAGCATACGCAGCGCACGGGCGACGGAATCGCCCGCGTTCGCCACGTACGGCTCCAGCATTTCGACCATATCGGATTCGGTGAGCGCGCGGCCCGTGGTCGGGTCGAGCATTGCGTCGCCGTCGGGCAGCGAGACGCGCAGCAGAAAGTGCCCGGGAAACGCCACGCCCTGCACCGGCAGGCCAAGCTGGCTCGCGATCTCCAGATACAGCACGGCAAGCGACACATGAATGCCGCGGCGGCGCCGCAGCACGACATGCAGATGGCTGTTATCGGGATCGAAATAATCGTTGAGATTGGCCGCGAAACCCATCTCGCGAAAGAACACGCGGTTCAGAAATGCGATCTGCTGGCGCACGTCGGCGCCTTCGGGCAGGCGTCGGCTTACGCGCAGCGCCAGCTCGTCGATTTCGGCGAGCGTGCCTTGCAGATCGAGATCGGGGTAAGCATCCTGCGCGATCGACAGCGCCGCTTCGGTGAGCGGCAGGCTCTCGTCCTCCGCGACGAGCGCGCTGAAATAGTCCAGTACCCGCGAGTTCATCGTCGTCACTTCGTGCGCCTCTTGAAGTAGCCGTATTTGAAGCCCATCAGCCAAAGCATACCGAAATATAGCGTCGCAAACAGCACGAGGCAGGAGCCGAGCAGCAGGATGCGCGCGAGCGGCTCGTGGCGCAGGCCAATCCAGTCATAGCTGATCGAGCACCAGTGCATGGCCCCTGCCAGCACGAGGCATGCCCCGATCAGTTGCACGAAGAACGTCGACCAGCCCGCCGACGGCATATAGATGCCGCGCCGACGCAGCCCGATAAAGAGCAGCATCGCGTTCATGCAGGCGCCCAGACCGACGGACAGCGTGAGGCCCGCGTGCGAAAAAATGGGCACGAAAATGTAATTGCTGATCTGCGTGGCGACCAGCACGCCCACGCCGATCTTCACGGGCGTCTTGATGTCCTGGCGCGCGTAAAAACCGGGCGCGAGTATCTTGATGAGGATCAGGCCGACCAGCCCCACGCCGTAGGCCGCGAGCGCGCGGCCCGTCATCACCACCGAATGCGCGTCGAACTTGCCGTAGTCGAACAGCGTCGCCGTGAGCGGCTCGGCGAAAAAGAACAGCGCGATGGCGGACGGCGCGGCCAGCAGGAAAGTCACGCGCAGGCCCCAGTCGAGCAGCGCCGAATACTCGTGCGGATCGGCATCGACGTGCGCCTTCGAGAGCGACGGCAGCAGGATCGTGCCAAGCGCCACGCCCAGCAGCGCCGTGGGAAATTCCATCAGGCGGTCGGCGTAGTTGATCCACGACACCGCGCCCGGCCCCAGGCGCGAGGCAATGTTCGTATTGATGATCAGGCTGATCTGCGCGACCGACACCGCGAACATGGCCGGCACCATTTTCGCGAGCACGCGCTTGACGCCGCGATGCGCGAGCGCCTTGAGCGGGTTCAGGTGGATGCGCGGCATCATGTCGATGCGCTTGAGGCCCGGCAACTGCACGAGGAACTGCAGCACCCCGCCGACGATCACGGCCCACGCCAGCGCGAAGACCGGCTGATGCATGCGCGGCGCGAAGGCCACCGCCGCCACGATGAACGAGACATTGAGCAGCACCGGCGCGAACGCGGGCAGCGAGAACTGCTTGTACGTGTTGAGCACGCCGGACGCGAGCGACGTCAGCGAAATGAACACGATGTACGGGAACATGATGCGCGTCATCGTGACGGCAAGCTGATAAGCCTGCCCGTCGCTCTTGAGGCCCGACGCGACCACGGTCACCACGAACGACGCGCCGACAATGCCCAGCAGCGACAGAATGGCGAGCACCCAGGCGAGCACGGTCGAGGTGGCGTCGACGAGCGCACGCGTGGCGTCATGGCCCTGCTGGTTCTTGAACTCCGCGAGGATCGGCACGAAAGCCTGCGAAAACGCGCCTTCGGCCGAAATGCGGCGCAGCAGGTTGGGAATGCGGAACGCGACGTAAAAGGCGTCGGTGTACTGACTCGCGCCGAATGCTCGGGCGATCAGCGTCTCGCGGGCCAGTCCGGTCACGCGAGACAGCAGCGTGAAGCCGCTGACCGTCAGCAGGGCTCGGAATAGATTCATGGGGCGCTTATTATACGGGTGCCATCTGGCCGATCGCCGATGTGCGGCGTGGCCGTAAGCGTAACGATTCGAAACAGCGCTGCGCAAAGTGGATCGGCACGGCATGTGATTCGGTGCGGGAGCATTGTGACCGCATCGCACAAAAGACGTTCTGCCCCTGACGCTTTGCCGTGTTCTGGATCAGCAAAATTGCCATATCCCTGATTTCGTTGCTATAATCGCCGATTCCCGGTCTGAATTGGATCTGGAAAAAGAAGGAAAAGGCAGAAACGCGTTCCGGAAAGGAAGCGCGCGGCAGTCCGTCAACGGTCCGCTGGCGCTTTGGCACAAGGGGCGCGGCCAGTCCAAACGACGTAAGGCAAAAGCGTCGCGAAAGCTGGCAAATACCGTTTTGCGCATTGGGGTATGGCCCAGGCGCGAATCCAGGCAAGGGGTGTCGGCAAGTACGCACCCTGAAAACTCAAGGACATGTAATGGCAAATTCCGCACAAGCACGCAAGCGTGCACGTCAAGCCACCAAGGCAAACTCGCACAACTCGGCACTGCGCTCGAAGTTCCGTACGGCTATCAAGGCTGTTCGCAAGGCTATCGACGCTGGTGACAAGGCAGCTGCTGCTGAGATCCTGAAGGCTTCGGCAAAGACGCTGGACATCATCTCGGACAAGAAGATCGTCCACAAGAACAAGGCTGCTCGTAACAAGAGCCGTCTGGCTGCTGCTGTCAAGGCAATGGCCTAAGCGATCCAGGTTCAACCTGACGCTGCACGAAAAACCCGCTTCGGCGGGTTTTTTTGTGCCTGCCTGTTTTGTGTTCAGGCGCGAATTCAGGCGTAAAAAAACCCGCCAGAGCGGGTCGTTTTATAGATGCGGATAGCGCAAAGCCTCTGCGTTTATCGCGCCCCGCCCTGCTGGGTCGCGTGATCGTGGGGCAGTTCGCAGGCCTCGGTCACAACGAGATCGTTGTCCTTGGCGAAGTTCAGCACGAAATTGAACGCCATCGGCTCGATCTCCTTGAGGCGCGAATCAAGCACCACCACCTTGAGATCGCCGATCATCGTCGGGCGCACGTAGAGGGAATAGCGCAGATGGGCGTTCGGCCCGCGCGCGTTAGCCGACCCCATCGGCCCGAAGCTCGACATCACACCCGCCAGACGCTCCGACCAGTCGCTCGGACGAAACTTCTTCCCTTTGCTGGTGATGCCTTGAATGAAGTATTCGGTTGGGGCTTCTTCGGCCATGTAGGAGTACCTGTGTGACGTCGCGGCGCGCGGTCCGGCTTGTGGCGCGGCTGCGCTTTTGGCTCAGCTTTAAGCTCGCTCAGCTTTAAGCTCGATTTCCGGCTCAGCGAACCAGGGCAGGATCGCGTCGCCCGCGCACTCCAGCTGGCAACGAACACCGTGGCGCACCTGGCATATGCACAGCGCTCAGGACGCCAGGCATCGCGTGCGCGGCACCCTGCCGGCCAGTGCCAGGCCGCTTGCGCGTGGCTCCTGGAGCCCGCAGCCGGGCCTGAGAAATCTATCGGATTATAGCGCAGCGCACCTTTTGACGCACCGCACACAAGACACTTGACGGCCTGGCGAGCGCCGACTTTAGCCCCGCGCGCAGCTTCGACGGTGCGACACGCCCCCTCCCGCCTGTATGCCCGCGCCATCTTTTAGCCAACTCGTCAAATTCAGCAAAATCCTTTATGCTGCTTTGACTTACCACCAACCGCAGCGGCGTCGCCGGCCCTCTTCTGCAGTTCGAGGCCGGATCGGGCGCCGTTTTCGCTTCATGACCTCCCGTTCCATTCGCCATTACCTGCAGTTCTCGGATTTCTCTCTTGAAGAATATGACTATGTGCTGGAGCGCGCGCGCATCCTGAAGCGCAAATTCAAGAACTACGAGACCTACCATCCGCTGCACGACCGCACGCTCGCGATGATCTTCGAGAAGAACTCGACGCGCACGCGGCTTTCGTTCGAAGCCGGCATCTTCCAGCTGGGCGGCCACGCGGTGTTCATGAACACGCGCGACACGCAGCTCGGCCGCGGCGAGCCGATCGAGGACTCCGCGCAGGTCATCTCGCGCATGGTCGACATCATCATGATCCGCACGTTCGGCCAGGACATCATCAAGCGCTTTGCCGAAAGCTCGCGCGTACCGGTCATCAACGGCCTGACCAACGAGTACCACCCCTGCCAGGTGCTGGCTGATATCTTCACGTTCTACGAGCATCGCGGTCCGATCCGCGGCAAGACCGTGGCGTGGGTCGGCGACGCCAACAACATGCTTTACACCTGGATCGAAGCGGCGCAGATCCTCGACTTCAAGCTGCGCATCTCCACGCCGCCGGGCTATCAGATCGATCCGGCTTTGGTCGCGAAGGAAAGCGAGCCGTTCATCGCCGTGTTTGAAGATCCGAACGAAGCCTGCGCAGGCGCCGACCTCGTGACCACCGACGTGTGGACCAGCATGGGTTTCGAAGCGGAAAACGAAGCGCGCAAGAAGGCCTTCGCCGACTGGTGCGTGGACGCCGAAATGATGGCGCGCGCCAACGCCGACGCCCTCTTCATGCACTGCCTGCCCGCGCACCGCGGCGAGGAAGTGAGTGCCGAAGTGATCGACGGACCGCAAAGCGTGGTCTGGGACGAAGCGGAAAACCGTCTGCACGTCCAGAAGGCGCTGATGGAGTTCCTGCTGCTGGGCAAGCTCAATCACTGAGCCGCACCGCGCATCGCGAAAAAGAAAGCCGGGAAAAGTCTCCCGGCTTTTTCTTTTTCGACGCGTGGCTTAGCGGCGCTTCAAACCGTCTCGCCCAGCCGCCGCGCCAATGACTTCAACAGCGGCGCGACACGCTCGCGGAATACGTCCGGCCCCATCGACGACGCCGGCCCGCTGCAGCTGAGCACCAGCCAGCGCCGCTCGCGCGGCTCGCGAAACGGCACGGCCACGGCGTTGACGTCCTCGTGCCAGTCGCGAAACGAAAAGCACGCGCCCTCCTTCGCGAAGTTCTCGATCTCGCGTTTCGCCGCCGCCACCTGGGCCGGACCGTCCTCGCCCGCCGCCTTTTCCAGTTCCGCGAACAGCGCTGCGCGCACGTCGAGCGGCTGCACCGCCAGATACGCGCGCCCCATCGAACTCGTCAGCATCGACAGCCGCGAACCCGACGCCAGCCCTAGCGTGAGCGCCGTTTCGCTGCGGATCGTCTCCAGATAGATCACGTCCAGACCGTCGCGGCCGCCCAGCGACACGGCCGCGCCCACCTCGCGGGCGAAGGCGCGCAGGTGCGGGCGCGCCAGCTCCAGCGTGTCCGTGCCAGACAGCAGCGCGAAGCCCAGCGACAGCACGCCAGCGTCGAGCGCGTATTTGCCGAGCGATTCGTCGAAGCGCAGGTAGCCCAGCACGGTGAGCGTGTATGCCAGCCGGTTCACAGTCGCCTTCGGCAGGCCGGTGCGCTCGACGAAATCGCGGTTGCCGAGCAGCGTCTCGCCGGGACGAAACGCGCGCAGCAACTCCAGTCCGCGCGCGAGCGCCACGACGAACTTGCGCTCGTCGATCGGCCCCGAAGCCAGCGCCGACGTGAACGAAGATGATGCGGGGGATGAATTCATTTCGGATGCAGACATGAGCGGGCTGGTGATACACTGAGATCAATTTGCAAAACATTGTTCCGCTTAGCGGAACTTAAGTCAAGCGCAAATTCGCTAAAGCAAATTGCCCTAAATTGCCCAGATCGGGTGACGAGACTCAGGAGAGACACCATGGCCGCACACGCCCAGTTCCATTGGGAAGATCCGCTGCTGCTCGACCAGCAGCTCACCGAAGACGAGCGCATGGTGCGCGACGCCGCTGCCGCCTACGCACAGGACAAGCTGCTGCCGCGCGTGGTCGAGGCGTTCCGCCACGAAAAGACCGACGCTTCGATCTTCCGCGAGATGGGCGAACTCGGCCTGCTCGGCCCGACGATTCCGGAACAGTACGGCGGCCCGGGCCTGAACTACGTCGCCTACGGCCTGATCGCGCGCGAAGTCGAACGCGTGGACTCGGGCTACCGCTCGATGATGTCGGTGCAGTCGTCGCTGGTCATGGTGCCGATCTTCGAATTCGGCTCGGACGCACAGAAAGAGAAATACCTGCCGAAGCTCGCCAGCGGCGAGTGGATCGGCTGCTTCGGCCTGACCGAGCCGAACCACGGCTCCGACCCGGGCAGCATGGTCACGCGCGCGAAGAAGGTGAACGGCGGTTACTCGCTCTCGGGCGCGAAGATGTGGATCACCAACTCGCCCATCGCCGATGTGTTCGTGGTCTGGGCCAAGCTCGAAGAAGACGGCAAGGACGACATCCGCGGCTTTATTCTGGAGAAAGACTGGAAGGGTCTGTCGGCCCCGGCAATCCACGGCAAGGTGGGCCTGCGCGCCTCGATCACGGGCGAAATCGTGCTCGACGAAGTGTTCGTGCCGGAAGAAAACCTCATGCCGGGCGTGAAGGGCCTGCGCGGACCGTTTACGTGCCTGAATTCGGCGCGCTACGGCATTGCATGGGGCGCACTGGGCGCGGCGGAATCGTGCTGGCACACGGCGCGTCAATACGTGCTCGACCGCAAGCAGTTCGGCCGCCCGCTCGCCGCCAATCAGCTGATCCAGAAAAAGCTCGCCGACATGCAGACGGAAATCACGCTCGGCCTGCAAGGCTGCCTGCGCCTGGGCCGCATGAAGGACGAAGGCACGGCCGCCGTCGAAATCACGTCGATCATGAAGCGCAACTCGTGCGGCAAGTCGCTCGACATCGCGCGCCTTGCGCGCGACATGCTGGGCGGCAACGGCATCTCGGACGAATTCGGCGTGGCGCGCCACCTGGTGAACCTCGAAGTGGTCAACACCTACGAGGGCACGCACGACATCCACGCGCTGATCCTCGGCCGCGCGCAGACGGGCATCCAGGCGTTCTTCTAAGCGCTCGCCTCGCTTCAAGATCCGCTTTAGCGTCAAAAACAAAAAGCGCCGCACGATCGAACGTGCGGCGCTTTTGCTTTTAGCGAACGCGGGGAACGCTTACTTGTTCGGCTGCGGCGTCAGACGCAGATACGGACGCAGCGCCTTGTAGCCCTTCGGGAACTTCTGCTTGATGACTTCTTCGTCCTTGAGCGACGGCACGATCACCACGTCGTCGCCCTGCTTCCAGTTGCCCGGCGTCGCGACCTGGTAGTGATCGGTCAGTTGCAGCGAATCGATCACGCGCAGGATTTCGTCGAAATTGCGGCCCGTGCTCGCCGGGTACGTGATGATGAGGCGCACCTTTTTGTTCGGGTCGATCACAAACAGCGAGCGCACCGTCAACGTCTCGTTCGCATTCGGATGGATCATGTCGTACAGCGTCGAGACCTTGCGATCGCCGTCCGCGAGGATCGGGAAGCCCACGCTCGCGGCCTGGGTCTCGTTGATGTCCTTGATCCATTCGTTGTGCGACTCGGCGCTATCCACCGACAGCGCGATCGTCTTCACGTTGCGCTTCTCGAACTCGTCCTTGAGCCTGGCGGTCAGGCCCAGTTCGGTCGTGCAGACCGGCGTGAAGTCGGCCGGGTGCGAGAACAGCACGCCCCAGCTATTGCCGAGCCACTCGTGAAACTTGATGCGGCCAATGCTCGAATCCTGCTCGAAGTCGGGTGCAATATCGCCAAGACGAAGACTCATGGTGCGGTTCCTTTGAACGAGGTGGGCGGCGCGCAAGTCGGCCTGCCCGTGTTGATCCGATGTGACGCGATGCGTTGCGCGGCTGGCGCGAAGCATGTGCGATTCGCCGCTGGACATTCACGACAATGAAGCATACAGGTCACGCTCATGCCCCGAGAACGAACATCGGTTCACACTGGTATGAGTTTTTGTAATTTTGAACCGCGGTGCGGAAACTTTACGTGCCGGATCAACTCCATGCCTCTCCCTGCTGTTTTTTGCGGGCGAAGATTGAAGCAGCATCAAAAGCGCAGTGAACACTCGCTATCCTTGATTCGGCAGCGAAAATCGCGCTTGCAGGAACGGATCGTGCGTCGGTTTATGGATGAACGGACCACGGCGGCGGCGCGCCACGCTTGCCAGCGCCCGTATCTTTGTTACGATTCACGCGTAATGTGACACGATGGGAGCCAGTCAATGTCAGAAGTCAATAAGGAGAGGCTGATGTCGGATATCAAAACCGTCCTCGCGGATGCAGAGGACCTGCTCAAGCAAGCGGCGAGCGCCACGGGCGAGCGTGCTTCGGAGCTGCGCGAAACGGCCCTCTCGCGCCTGAAGCAGGCGAAGGAAAAGGCGGCGGACGTTCAGGTCGTCGTCGTCGAGAAGGGCAAGAAGGCCGCACGCGCAACCGATGACTATGTCCACGAACATCCGTGGACGTCGATCGGCATCGCTGCCGGCGTCGGCGTGCTCGTGGGCTTGCTGATCAACCGCAAGTAACCCGCTGAAGTCTTCCGCGTCGCGGTCTTACGCCGCCTCGCGGATCGGTCGCGCTGCGGGCTTCCAGCAGGCTCGCTGCATCGCATGACGATGTGCGCTGGCTTCGGTCAAACCGCCAGCGTTACATAGTCAGACGACGTGCACAGGCGCGAACCGCTTCGGCCCAGCGCTCAACCAGCAGGCCGGTGCGCTGCACCGGCCTGTCTTTTCTGGGCGCTTTTTCGCGCAGCTTCGGCGCGCGCCCGTCAACGCGCACGCGTTGGCGTAACCCTCACACGCCATGACGACAGACTCCCGCTCGCAGCACGAACATGGGCCGTTGCGCCGTCTCCTCGGCTCCGCGTTCTCGATCATCCAGACGCGGCTCGAACTGATCGGCATCGAGCTGGCCGAAGAAAAGGAACGCCTGCTGGGCGTGCTCTTCCTCGGACTCGCGGCGATGATGCTGGCGACCATGGCGCTGATCGCACTGACCGCGCTCATCGCAATCGCGTTCTGGGACACCTGGCGCTGGCAGGCGCTGGCCGGCATCACGCTCGTCTACGCGCTCGCCGCCTTGTTCTGCGCCCTCAAGGCGCGCCAGGGTCTGCGCAATGCGCCGATGGTCTTCCAGGCGACGCTCGAAGAATTCGAGAAGGACCGTGAAATCCTTCGCAAACCCTAGCATCGACGCCCCAAGCCCCCGAGCCCAATGAGCCAACTTCGACCGGACCAAGCCTTTCGTCCCACGCGGCCGCACCGCGATCTCTCGACGCCGCAGATGCGCGCGCTGCGCAAGGAGCTGCTGCTCGTGCGCGCGAGCGTCGAACGCGCCGAAATGGCCGCCTCCATCATCGAACTACGCGAAACCGTCACGCACTTCAGCTGGTTGCGCTTTCTCGTGCCGGGCTTCGGCCGCGTGGCCGCGAGCGCGTCCAGCGGCACGATGGGCGCGCTCGGCGGCGGCTTGGGCAATCTGCTCAAGCAATACCCGCTGCTGAGTTCGCTCGTCTCGTTCGTGGTGGCGAAGCCGCTGCGCGACGGCATCGCCTCGGCAGCCAAGCCCGTCGTCAAATGGGGCGGCCTCGCCTTCACCGCGTATGAAGCGTGGCGCGTGTGGCAGCAGATACGCGGACAACGCGATGGCGCCGCCCGCACCCGCCGCGCGGCGTCCGAAGAGGACGATCTCACGGGTTGAGCCAATGCCCGGGCCATCGGCCCGAGCGAGCGTTCATCAATGGTCTTTCCAGCAATCGCGCGCGGCGACACCCGCGATTGCTGCATCGTTAGCTTCGTTACTGCGCACACCAGTGGCATCGAGCACGAACGCGCCGCACGGATCGGCGCGCATCGGCCCTGACGGCGTGGGCGAAGCCACGATCGCATAGCCTCCGTTCGATTCATCCGCTGCCCGCAGCTTCAGCCGATAAACCGCACGGCCGGACGGCGGCGCCTGATCGATGCTTGCGGGCAGCGACGCGGCCGCGGCCCCTTGCGCATCGACATACTGCGCCGCGCGATAGAGCGCCGCGACGGCATCAATGCGATGCCCGCGCGCGATCTGGCTATGCCAGCCCGGCAGCGCGAACGCCGCGACGATAGCGGCCGCCGCCAGCGCAATCATCATCTCCAGCAACGTAAATCCGCGGGACACGCGTCGCATCGCCTGTTCTCCCTTGCGACTCAAAAGGGCCGCGCTACGACGCGCCGCCAGTGACGCTCGACACGCGTACCGTCGAGCACGATCTGCATTTGCAGCCAGCTTTGCGCGTCTTGCGTCGCGCCAAAGCCTCGCGCCGTGACGAGCCAGGCGCGCACGGCGGGCCGCGTTTCGATACGCCACGCTTCGACCAGACACTGCGGTGCGCGAATCGAACCCGGCCACGTCGATACAGGCGTGGTGGCGAACGCCTCAAAGCTGTCCTGACGCCGCCATTGCTGCGGCTCGCCCGCCTGTGCTGGCAAGGCGGACGCCGCACCGTCGATCAATGCACGCGAGCAAAGCATCAGCGCGCCATCTGCAGCGTGAAACGACTGCAACTGATCGACCACGGCGGCAGCATTGCGCCCTTCGAAAACCGACACTTCGAACCACGCCGCCGACGTCACCAGCATGATCGACACGATCAACAACACGACCGGCAATGCGACGCCGCGCTGTCGCCGTACCTGCTTCGTCGCGCGTCTCATGGCTGCGCCCACAGTACGTTGCGCAGCGCCACATGCCGCCAGAACGCCTGACGCGCTCGCCCATCGCTTGCCGAGAGCGAAGCGCCATCGCAATCGACGTAACGCATGCGACGCCCGAGCGCCGCGCCACGCACGAGCACGCAAAGATCGACGCCGACCACCGCATCCCAGCGTTCGCGCGGCAACGCGGCGGCGTCCACGGCCTGTGCTGCGCCGGCTAGCCAATAACGCAGGCGCAAGCGCTCCACGCCTTCCACGAGCGGCTGCGCCGTGCCGATCTTGCCGGTGCCCTCGCAATACAGCTCGGGCTCGCCCGTCGAGGTACTGGTCTTTGCATGAAAGCGGTTGAGCACCTCGCCCGCCGACGCGCCGACCGCCTGCCCGAGACAATCGGTGACCTCCCCGTTGGCCGCGAGCCACGTCGATTCGGCGTCGCCGCGATAGCGCACCGCGACGCCGTCCGAGCGGCTCGGCAAGGCCTCGCACGTCAGGCTCGCGACGGCGCCCGTGGGACGCCCTGTGCTGCAGCCGAAAATGGGCGGCCCCGAAAGTGCCGTCGTATCGTCGGCGGAAACGAACCCGGCCATCTGTATCTGCTCGCCGATAAGCGTCAAGGCGTTGACGCCCGCTTCGTGAATGCGCGCGGCGTCGATCGCGTATGTGAATGCCTGGCGCTGCGAACGAAACGCCGTGACAGCGCCGACGATCACGACGAGTCCAAGCGCCACGGCGATCGTGAATTCCAGCAGCGTATGCCCAGCGCTCGCCCACGCAGGCCGCAAGACGCGCCTCACTGCGCAAACGCGAGCGCCACGCACGCCCGCCCCTCTTCGAGTACGGCTACGTCCGCGCAGCCGCGCCCGGGTGCCGCTTCGTCGCGCAGCGCAGCCCATGAAAGCGCGATCTGCACGATCTGCGAGCCGGAGACGCTCACCTGTCCGTTCGGCACCAGTGAGGCAACACGCTCGCGCCATTGATCGCGCGTGGCCGCGCCTGTTTCAAGCACCGCTTCGCCCACGGCATCCACGGCAAACGCCGCACGCGCAAGCGTCGCGCTGGCCGATGCGTGTCGCGCGAGACCAAGCTGCGCGCTCAGCAGACCTAAACCGCACGTCGCCATCAAGGCCATCGCCAGCGCGACTTCCAGCAGCGCCGAACCCGACTGCATATGCCCGTTCATGTCGTAGCTCCGCAAGCGCCGTCGCTGATGCGCGCGCGGCCGCCCGCGGCGACACGTATGCAGCGTCGCCATGCAGCGCCGCGTGTCGAGGTCGACGAAACACGCGGGGCAATTTCGAAATTGCGCAGACTGCCGATTGTCTGCCCTGCGGGCGGTGTGAACGTCAGCGCCGTCAAAGTGGACGCCACGGCGATCTCATCAAGCGACGGTTGCACGCGCAGCAGTATCGACGCGCCCGCGCGCTCTGCCATCACCGCCCAGCCGCACGACCAGTCGGCCAAACCCGACGGACAACGCTTGCCCGCCGCCAGACATTGCCGCGCCAGGTCGATCCGGCATATGGACACGCGCACCTTGCGCCGGATCGCTTCGCTGCGCGCGTAAGACAGCGTGCCCAGCAGCGCATTCGCGCGCGCATCGACCTGATCTCGCACGCGCCACGCGACGAACGACGGCACGCTCGCACTTGCGCAGATCGCGATCAGGACGATCACGGCCATCGTCTCCAGCAAGGTGAAGCCGCGCTGATTCATCTGCAATCCTTATCGTTGAGGGATTGCGATCAATCTATCAATCAAGGTGAAACGGAACAATTAGCCGAACGGCCAGGTGGCGCGCACACGATCCGCTCGCGAGAATGCGAGGGTCACGGGCAACGGCAAGGAGCAAGGAAATGCGGAGAAAAGATATGCGCCTGAAAACAGCGCGCCTGCAAGCGCGGCGCGGTCGTTCAGCGTTTTTTGGGCGGCGTGGCCGCGCCGCTTGCACGGCGGAATTCCTCGATCACGTCCTCGAATTCGGAGACGTCCTCGAAGCGCCGGTACACAGACGCAAAACGCACGAAGGCCACTTTGTCGAGTTCGCGCAGCTCGCCCATCACGAGCTCGCCAAGACGCTCGCTGCGCACTTCGCGCTCGCCGCTACCGAGCAGTTGATACTCGATGCGGGCAACCGCCGCGTCGATCGCGTCGGCAGCAACGGGCCGCTTGCGCAGCGCCAGTTGCATGCTCGCCATGATCTTGCGGCGGTCGAATTCGGTGCGGCTGCCATCCTTCTTGACGATGGCCGGCATCGCCAGCTCGACCCGCTCGTACGTCGTGAAACGCTTGTCGCAGGCCGGGCAGCGACGGCGGCGCCGGATCGCGGCGCCGTCCTCAGACACGCGCGAGTCCACCACTTGCGTGTCTTCATGCCGGCAGAAGGGGCAGCGCATGCTGGCTCGACGCCTGGCTTAGCCGTAGACCGGGAAACGCTTGGTCAGCTCCGACACTTGCGCCTTCACGCGCTCGATCGTCGCCGCGTCTTCCGGGTTCTCCAGCACGTCGGCGATGAGGTTGCCGACCTGCTCGGCTTCCTTCACGCCAAAGCCGCGCGTGGTCATCGCCGGCGAACCCAGGCGAATGCCGCTAGTCACGAACGGCTTTTCCGGATCGTTCGGGATCGCGTTCTTGTTGACCGTGATGTGCGCGCTGCCCAGCACGGCTTCCGCCGCCTTGCCGGTGATGTTCTTCGCGCGCAGGTCGACCAGCATGACGTGGCTTTCCGTGCGGCCCGAAACAATGCGCAGGCCGCGCTTGACCAGCGTTTCAGCCAGCACGCGGGCGTTCTCGACCACTTGCTGCTGGTAGGTCTTGAATTCCGGCGATGCCGCTTCCTTGAACGCCACTGCCTTG
>NZ_DASZJJ010000190.1:0-7804 GCF_035948235.1 Paraburkholderia sp.
TTCAAGAATGCGATATTCAGCTTCAAACCGCCGTCAGGTGCGAAGAAAATCGAGTTCGTCCCGGTCGCAACGAACGCAACGAACAAGGGGTAGGCCCATGAAGATCCCATTTGCGCGCCGTCGCGCCCTCTTCCTTCCGGCCATCCTGACCGTTGCCCTGTCCATTGCGCATGTGCCGCCCGCGAACGCATTCCGTGGTGGTGGCGGCGGCGGCGGTGGCGGCCACGCCATGCGGGAACACCCGTCCGGTGGCGGCCAGATGCACGGCGCGCGCGGCGGCGGCCAGATCAACAGCGCACGCGCCGATGAGCGTACGCGCAACGTGCGTAACACCAGCGTGAATAACGTCAACCGGAACGTCAACGTGAACCGCAATGTCAACGTGGACGTGCACAACGATTATCACCACGGCGGCTGGGACGACGATTACCATCCGGTCGCCACAGCGGCGGCCGTGACGGCGGCAGTCGGCGTGACGTCGGCGGTGGTGGGCTCGATCGTGCGTTCGGTGCCTCCCAGTTGTGCGCCTGTGAACTATCGGGGCATGATCTACCAGCAATGCGGCAGCACGTGGTATCAGCCACAAGGTTCGCAGTACGTAGTGGTTAACGCGCCGTACTGATCGGGGACAGGAGGGCACCATGAGCGCGGTCGTGGAGAAGTTCAAGGAAGAGTTCAAGAAAGTCCTGCCGCCTACGATTTTCTTTTTTGTCATCCTTCACATCGTCGCGCTGATCCGCGCGCTCATGATCAAGGATAGCGGCATCAGTCCAGAAACCACGGCGTCGGTGCTGATTTCATCGCTGATTCTCGGCAAGTCTGTGCTGCTTGCCGACATGCTGCCCTTCATCAATCGTTTCCCCGATAAACCGCTGGTCTGGAACGTCGCCTGGAAAACCTTGATGTACGCGATCGTCGCACTCGTCATCCACTATCTGGAACAGCTTTATGACTTCTGGAAAGAGACGGGCGGCTTCGCCACGGCAAACCAGGCACTGCTTGCCCATATCAGCTGGCCGCACTTCTGGGCCGTGCAAATCCTGCTCGTCACATTGATCTTCAACTATTGCGTGATCGCCGAACTCGCGCGAGCGCTTGGCAAAACCACACTCAAACGCATGTTCTTCGGGCCGCTGCCGCCGCAACAGCGCTGAGCTTTATTCCGTGCTGTCATTGCGTTGTGCGCGGCAGCCACACCACGAACGACGTCACGCCGCCTTCGCGTGACGCGATGCTCACGCGGCCGCGATGGGCGTCCACGATAGAGCGCACGATCGACAGTCCAAGCCCCATTCCGTGCGGCTTGGTGGTGTAGAAAGGCTCGAACAGACGATACGCGAGCGCGGCGTCGACGCCCGACCCGCGATCCGTGACGCTGAACTCGACGCCGTGCTCCAGCAGCACCGATTCGAGTGTAAGCACGCGGCGCCCCGCCTCGGTATCGTGCATGGCGTCCATGGCGTTGATCGCGAGATTGAGCACGACCTGCTGCAGTTGCACGCGGTCGCCCATAACCTCGACGCGATCGGCGCCCAGGCGTGTATCGATCATGATGTTGCGTCGCCTGGCCTCGGGTTCGACGAGTGCGAGGGCACAGCGCAACGTCGCATCCAGCGGTGTCGCACTGAACGTCACGCCCTGCTTCTGCAGCAGCGCGCGCAGGCGCTGGACCACCTCGTTGGCGCGCAGCGCATCGCGTTTGACATCAGCAAGAATTTCGCCGAGTTCCGCGTGATCGGGGCGCGGCGCTTTCACCAGCAGTTCTGCGGCGTCGGCGTTGCTCAGGATCGCGCCGAGCGGTTGACCGACCTCGTGCGCAATGGACGCGCTCAACTCGCCGACCGTGGCAAAACGCGCGGCCCGCGCCAGTTCGCTGCGACGGGCGACGGCTTCGGCTTGTGCACGTCGCCGCGTGCGACGCTGGGCGAGCAATGCGAGGATCGTGGCGCCCTGCGCGATCAGCACGGCCAGGGCGGTCAACACCACCGCGCGATACTCCCGGAACACCGAGCGCGGAACGTTGAGCAGGCGGCAATCGGCCGGCAGCGCGTCAACGGCAAGGCCATAGCGTTCGAGTTGCGCCACGTTCGCCGTGCAACGCGCGGGCAAGGCTGGGAAGTCGCGCGCGTCCACATGGCCGCCATTGCGCAGGATTGCAAGGGCGGCATCGGCGGTCAACCGGCCGTTCTCTTCGAAATCGTAGACTCCACCGGCGATGGCGCCCTGCTCGATATAGATCGAGAACAGCCCGTAGATCGGTGCGTGTGACGCAGCGACCATCGGCGCGACAAGCTGATACGGGAAATAACGCCGCCCCTCGCGATCCTGATGTTCGGCCGCATAAATCACCGCAGTGCGCAGATCGAGCGTTGCGAGTTTCGCCTGCAATTTCTGCAGCGGCAACCCTTGCCACACTTCCACCTCTGGCCAGCGCGAGCGGCGTGCATCAGCCGCCTTCACGACGCGCGCAGCCTGCGCGCCGTCCACGCCGGTTGTTCCGCTCACGACGACGAGCCGTCGTGCATCCGGTTGCAGCGCCTCGGCAATATCGAGCGTCTGCGCGCCTTCGACACGGAATGGCACACGCGCGAAGTTCACGGGCAACGTATGGTTGACGAACCACTCGTCGGCCACGCCCGACAGCAGCACGGGCGCGCCAGGCCAGATCTGCGCGTGAGACCCCAACGCGAAATCCGCCGCACGACTGCCCAGCCCCACCACGAGATCGACGCGCTGGCTGGCGTACTTCTTTCTCATCAGCGCGAGCAGGTCGGGCATCAGATCGTCCGCTCCAAAGCGCGAACCATCGAGTACGTCGATATCGACTTCGGCGCCCTGCGCGAGCGATGCTTCGAGCCTGTTGCGCAACGTGTTGATCTGCACGAGCGCAGCCGGCTGCACCGGATCGAATCCGGTGAGCAGCACGACGTGCGCGGGTTGCGTCGACGATGCCGCCCATGCGCCCATGCCCCACAGAACGAGCACGCTCGCGCACAGCCAGGCGCAGATTGAGCGCCCGCTTGTTTTTGCCCCTTTCACCCTTTAGCCCTTGGTTCATGCAATGCGAGACCGCAAGATGCAGCTTGCCGCCTCGCATCATGCCGCGTAAGCGTGTGTCTGCGCGTGGCGCACCAGATCGGCCAGCGAATCCGCACCGAACTTTCGCATCATACCCGCGCGGCAGCTCTTGATGGTCCGCTCGGAAAGTCCCAGCTCAGCGGCAATCTGCTTGTTGCGCCGCCCCGCCACTATGCCGCGCAGAACGCATCGTTCCCGCTCGCCCAGGTCATGCGAGATCACATCGTTGGTCGGCTCCGGTATCACCACGGCCTGAGCCGGAACGCCGCTGCCGCTCGCCACTGCTGCCGCGCTAAAACCCGTTTCCAGCGCACCCAGCAAGGCGTCGCGCTCGATCGGCTTGACGAGAAAATCCACCGCACCGGCCTTCATGGCCTGCACGGTCTGAGGTATGTCACCGTACGCGCTCATAAATACGATGGGCAGCGTGCGCTGCTGCCGCGACAGCACCTGTTGAAGCTCCAGGCCGCTTGGGCCGCCCAGCACCAGATCGAGCAGGAGGCAGCCGGTCCAGTCGTGAGGATCGCTCACGAGAAAATCTCCGACCGATGCGTATTCCCTCACCGAATAACCGGAGTGGTTGAGCACCCTACCCAGCGCCTTTCTCATGGAGGCATCGTCGTCGACCACATGAACCAGCTTGCTTGCAGATTCGCTCACGGTTTGCTCCATTGTTTCAATAACCGAAACCGGACAGCGGTCCGCAGCCCACCTTGCATGCGCACGTTATTCTTGCTTCCTTGCGCCCCTCCCTGAACTCCCGGGGACTGTGTGCCGATGACAAGCTTTATAGCAAGTTAAATGAAATGATGATGTCTGGCTGTCCTAATACCGCGCATAACGGCTTTCCGGACGATATTTTCATCCGACCGGATTGCGCGACTGTTTACTCGTTTTCAAACATGTTTATTGCATACATTGCTCAATATCTGGAAACCACGAATTAAAGCAGGCATTGAATTGCAATTAGCCGCAATGGTGTAAATTCCGACAGGCAACGACATACAACGATTAATAACGAACGACATCTGGACACCTTTATGACACAGCTCATCCATCATCCGGCGGTCCTCTTCATTGTGCTGGTCGTGTTGCTCTCGGTCGCCGCCTCTATCGGCGCGCTTTTGTTGCACCGCATCTCTCCGCTTTCCGAGGAGGCGCGCGAAAATTTCAACGTGGTGCAAGGCGCGACGCTCACGCTGCTCGCGCTGCTGATCGGCTTTACGCTGTCGATGGCGGTGAGCCGCTATGACCAGCGCAAGAATTACGAAGAGGAAGAAGCCAATGCGATCGGCACGGAATATGTGCGTGCGGACCTGGTTGGCGCGGCGGGCGACAAGGCGATCAAACCGCTTCTGGCGCAGTATGTGCAACTGCGCATCGACTACTACAAGACGCGCGATGACGTCGAACTCGACGCCATCAACCGCAAGACCGCCGATCTGCAAGGACGGCTATGGGCGACGGTGCGCGACGCCGCCCTCACCCAGCCCAATCCCGTAACGGCGCTCGCGGTCGCCGGCATGAACGACGTGCTCAACACCCAGGGCTACACGCAGGCGGCGTGGATCAACCGCATTCCGATCTCGGCATGGTCGTTGATGATCGTGATCGCTTTCTTTAGCAACCTGATGCAGGGCTATGGCATCCGCGCCGGCACCGGACGGCGCGTGCTGCTGTTCGTGCTGCCGTTCACCGTGTCCCTGTCGCTGGCGCTGATCGCCGATATCGACAGCCCGCGCGGCGGCCTCATCCGCGTCGTGCCGCTCAACCTCATCAGTCTGCAGCAGTCGTTTTCACCTCAGTAAGCGCGTCACGTCAGGCGCTCGCGCGCCGCGAGCGCTAGAAACCCTTGCGCAACTGCAGCCAGCAGTGCACGGACGTGTTCGCGCTGGCGCTGAGAATCTCCGGCACGCGCCCAAACGGGAACGCGACGCTCGCCGTGACCAGCAGTTTGTACGGCCCGTTCCATTGCACGCCGAAGCCCGCACTGCTCAACTGTCCGGTATTGGGTCCGGTCAGAAAAACTTCCTTGAACTGCTGCACCCAGCCCGTATCGATGAAGGCGGAAAACTGCCAGACGCCGGGAACCGACTGGAAGGTGGCGTCGTGCCGGTATTCGAATGTCGCCAGATAGCCGCGCGAGCCCGACAGCACGCCGACGTCGTAACCCCGCACGCTGTCCGGGCCGCCCAGGTAGAACTGCTCGGAGGTGTCGAGATTCTTGCTCGCTGTCTGGCCGGAGAAGCCCAGGTACAGCGCATCGTGACGCGCGAGCTGCTGCAGGCGCGACAACGATAAGGACAGCTTCACATAATGGCCCGCCGTATCGGCACCCAGCTGATCGATGATATCGGTCTGCAGGTTGTTGGCGGCGAGCACGCCGTAAGTCATCGCCAGCCGCGCGTTCACGACGCCGTGCGTATCGAGTTCGTCGCCCGCCAGCGTGGTGGTCACACTGTTGGTGTGGCGGTCGTTCTGCAGGCCGATCACGTCGATATTGTCGTTCAGGCGGCGAAAATCGTATTCGACCTGACCGTACAGATTGCCGCGCGTATTGCGGATGATCGGCTGCGCGAGCACCACGCCGCCCACGAAGGCCGAGCCGTGCGCCTCCAGATCGGACAGATCGCTGCCGAGGTGATAGTCAAGCCCCGACACCGTCGCGCCCAGCGTCGTGCCCTGGCCGTTGAGCAGATAGCGGTAATCCATGCGCCCGTAGGTCATGCCGTGGCCCGAAGTCAGCGCGCTGAAGTCGAGCAGGTCGCCCTGGTTGAACAAGCCGTTGATATTCAGGTTGCCGCTGCCGCGCACGCGCCCGCTGTACGGGTCGCCAAAATTATCCACGCCCGCGTCGCCCGTCACGCGCTGTTGCGGTGTCACGTCCACCAGCAGATCGGAGGTGCCGACCTGCTGGCCGGGCCGCATCGTCGAGCTGACCACCGCGCCGGGAATGTCCTGCAACAACAGCAGCGTACGTTCGAGTTCGAATTCGCTGACTGGCTGCCCCGTTTGCAGCGCCGCCAGCGTATTGCCCAGCACGCGGTTCGACACGCTGCTCTGGTTGCTCATCGACACCGCGCCATAACGCGCCTCAGCCACGTCGATACGCACCACGCCGCTCTCGATCGTTTGCGCCGGCACATAGGCGGTGGCAAGTGGAAAGCCGTGCTCGTGATAGACGTCGCTGATGCGGTCGGCCAGCGCGTTCAGATCGGCGAGCGTGAGATCGTGGCCTTCGCTGGGCGCCACCACCGCATGCAGCAGATCGCCCGGCAACTGTGTGTTGCCGGTGATCTCGATCGTGCGCACGGGAAAGGTCTTCGTGTTGTCCGCCGGTTCGTTCTTCGGCGGCTGGATGGTGAGATCGAGATTCGAGGGCGGCGGCTGCACCGAAGGCTGCGGCACCTGCTGGAGCAACTGGCCGCTGCCGCTGTTCGCAGGCACCGTCGCCCGGACCTGGGCATGCGCGGCCCACGACGCGGCTGAAAGCGCAATGGCGATAGCGAGACAGATCCGGGTTCTACGCAGGCGTTTCGAGCGAATCTCGATCATGGTCGCGGTTCGGAAGATGTCATGGGCCGCGCTCGCGCGCGTGTGCTTGTCGTTCTGGCTTTATGTTCTACGTGCCCTCGTGCGAAACGGCTCGGGCTGGCCCGGCGATCAGTTGGACGGCATGCGCACACCTCCGTTGAGCACCGTGAGCGCCAGACCCGGATGGAAGTCCTGGCGCGCCACGTTGCGCTGGTTCGGCTCGTCTTCCTGCATCTGGTTGCCGGTGTAGTGGCCCTGCGCAGTGTCGGAAGCGGTACCGTAGGGCGTGGCGAGGCCCGATGCTTCCATCGGCGCCTGCACGTCTGCTAGCGTGCCCGAAGGCACCGGCGACACCGGCGTGATGATGTCGGCGGTCAAGCCAGTCGGCTGCGCGAGCACGTAGTTGCCGGCGTCCGGGCCGTCGATGGTCATCGCGGTACGCACGGGCTTGTTGAAGCCGACGGCGGGATCGTTGAAGTAGCCCACCCTGTCGTTGCCGAGCGTCACGCTATCGCCGCCCAGCACGCCCACCAGACGGTCGCCCGAAAGCGCGTCTTCGACCGTGCCGTTGTACGGACGGTTGGTCGTCCTCGTATCCGCGACGGTGAGCATGGCGGGCGTGATGCTCACCCAGTCCACCCCGCCCAGCAACGTGTAGTTGCTGGAAAGCGCCGATGCATTGCCGCTGAGCGTATAGCCGCCCAGGCCGCCCGGCGCGAAGCCGGTCTGGCTGCCGACGTTTTTCGTCGTCAGCGTGCCGGTGCCAGAGAGCGTGAGCGTTTCGCCGTTCACGCCCTGGAGCACGCCGTTGTTGCCGAACAGGCTCGCCGCCGCGCCAGGTGTCGCGTCGTAGACGCGGGTGGCCGTGAGGTCGAGCACGTAGGGCGTGATAGACGCTGAGGTGCTAGCCGTGGTGTTGAAGCTGTAGTTGCCCGCATCCGCGCCGCTGCCCGTGATGCCCGCGACCGCGATGGGAATGCCGTTGCCCGCGTTCGCGGTGGCGAAGCTGGCCGACTGGGCGCTGAAGCTCACGCTGTCGCCGCTGAGCACGCCGTTGCTGCCCAGGCTCACCGATGCCGCGCGCGTGCCGTCGTACACCTTGTTCGCGCCGGTCGCGTTCACGGTGATGGCAAGCGGCGTGATGGTGACCCAATCGACACCGCCTGCGAGCGTGTAGTTGCTCGCGAGCGCC
>NZ_DASZJJ010000191.1:0-14866 GCF_035948235.1 Paraburkholderia sp.
CCCGCTTTCATGGCGCGCGATGACAAGGGTTGTGCGCATGCGCGCGTGCGAGAGGCGTTGTTCCGCCAGCACGAAAGCGAAATTGCCGAAGCCTTGCGCGAGAAAACAGTCGTCGGCGAGCCAGAGAAAATGCTGTTCAACGAGATCGAGCGTGGCCGATTCGAGCGTCCCCACATAGGAGGCGAAATACGCGCGGATCGCCGCGCCGCCCACCGAATGCTCGGGCCGACCGCCGAAAAACAGCGCGTCGTCGGTGTAATTCGCGGCCAGCGCATCGGGGTTCCAGTGGCTGGCCGCCGCATTCCAGGCGGCCTGGATTTCGGTCAGCGCGGCGCGCGCCGTGGCAAGGTTTTGACTCATCGGCGTGTCTCCTGGGCGTCATTTCGTTTGTGCCCTCAATGCTAGCCGTTAAAATCCCGGGTTTTCTTCCTACCGGCCTTTTCCGATGCAACCCGCTTCGCCCACGCAACAAGACTCACAGCCAGCAGCGCTCCACGTCACCGATGACGCCCCCGTCGGCCGTGACCTCGTCTACGGCCCCGACGACCGCCCCGCCCCCACCCTCGCCTTCGTGGCGGCGCTCCAGCATCTGCTGGCGATCCTCGTGCCAATCGTCACGCCCGGCCTCCTGATCTGCCAGTCGCTGGGCGTCTCCAGCCGCGACACCACCCTGATCGTGTCGATGTCGCTGGTGATTTCGGGCATCGCCACGTTTTTGCAGTGCCGCCGCTTCGGCCCGCTCGGCGCGGGATTGCTGATCGTGCAGGGCACCAGCTTCAACTTCGTCGGCCCGCTGATCGCTGGCGGCAGCCTGATGGTCAAGCAGGGCACGCCGGTCGAAACGGTGATGGCCGCGATCTTCGGCGTGGTTATCGCGGGTTCGTTCGTAGAAATGGCCGTCTCGCGCATTCTGCCCTTCATCAAGCGCCTGATCACGCCGCTCGTTACGGGCATCGTGGTGCTGCTGATCGGCCTCACGCTCATCAAGGTTGGCCTCATCAGCATGGGCGGCGGCTATGGCGCGATTGCCAAGGGCAATTTCGCCAGCGTCGAAAACCTCACGCTGTCGGGTGTCGTGCTCGGCACCATCATCGTGCTGAACCGCGTGCCGATCGTCTGGGTGCGTAGCACGGCGCTCGTGATCGCGCTGGTGGTCGGCTATGTGGTGGCCGCGGCGCTCGGCCGCCTGGACTTCACGGGCGCGCGCGAAGCCGCGCTGTTCCAGATCCCGACGCCGCTGCACTTCGGCATTGGCTTCTCGTGGTCGCTGTTTGTGCCGATGCTCATCATCTATCTGGTCACCTCGCTTGAGGCGATCGGCGACGTCACCGCCACCAGCAAGATCTCGCGCGAGCCCGTGGAAGGACCGTTGTGGATGCAACGGATCAAGGGCGGCGTGCTGGTCAACGGCGCGAATTCGCTGCTGGCCGGCGTGTTCAACACGTTCCCCAGCTCGGTATTCGCGCAGAACAATGGCGTGATCCAGCTAACCGGCATCGCCAGCCGTCATGTGGGCGTGTGGATCGCGGGCATGCTGGTGGTGCTGGGCCTCTTTCCGCCCGTCGCGGGCGTGCTGCAGGCCGTGCCGGAGCCGGTGCTGGGCGGCGCGGCGATGGTGATGTTCGGCGCGGTGGCCGCGTCGGGCATCAACATTCTCGCGGGTATCAAGCTCGATCGCCGCGCGCTGCTGATCATCGCGGTGTCGCTCGCGCTGGGCCTGGGCGTCTCGCAGGTGCCGGAGATTCTCACCAGCCTGCCGCACGCGCTCAAGAACGTGCTGGAATCGGGCGTCGCCACCGGCGGGATCTGTGCGCTCGTGATGAACTGGTTCCTGCCGGAACGCAATTAAACGCGGGCGAGTCCTTCCTCGCCCGCGCATCGGTCATCGCGCCAGCGCGCCTTGACCGATGCCGATAAGGCTGGCGCCCATCGCGGAGCGCCCGGCCACCACGCGGTCCCGTCCCGCCGCTTTCGCCCGATAGAGATTGGCGTCGGCGCATTGCAGCGGGTCGTCGGCCTGGGCCGACTTCGCCGCTTTCGCCGCCTTTGATTTTCCCGACTCGGCGGTAAATACGCCGAGCGAAATCGTCACGCGCCCGCTCGCGCTCTGTGCGGGAATCTCGAGCTTGCGCACCGCGCTGCGCATCGCCTCCGCAATCGACACTGCCGAAGCCGTCGCGCAACCCGGCAGCAGCACCACGAACTCTTCGCCGCCATAACGGCTTACGGCGTCCCCCTGTCGCCGCAAGCAGCCTTGCAGCGCATTGGCGACCCGCCGCAGACACTCGTCGCCCGCCGCGTGCCCATAGGTGTCGTTGAACAGCTTGAAGTGATCGACGTCGATCATCAGCACCGAGAGCGGCTGCTCCTGATGCCGCGCGACAAGGCACTCGCGCGCGTACGCCGCGTCGAACCAGCCGCGGTTGTAGAGACCGGTCAGCGCGTCGTGGTTGGCCTTTTCCTCCAGATCCTCGTTGATGCGCGCCAGGCGCGAATAGAGCATCGAGATTTCGACCAGCAGCGCCGCCAGCAACGCCGACGACGCAATCACCGAGGCCACGCGCGCCCCATACCAGCCCAGCGTGAAGCGCGCCGATCCCGCCAGCGTGAGCGTCACATCGGCGAGAAAGGCCAGCAGCGCAATCGAAAGCCAGAGATCGAGCGCGGTGCGCAGACGGCCGCTGGCGAGTTGCGCGGCAAGCGCCGTCACGCACGCGACCACCACGTAGAACGCAAAGGGACTATGGCGCAACAGGCTGTAGGAGCCGTCCTTGATGAGCATCGGCAGGGCGTCGCTGAAACGCACGGCAATCACGCAGCCCAGCACGCTGCCGGCAAGCGCCAGCAGGATCAGCAGCCGCGCGTGCTTGAGGCGGAACAGAAACCGCGACTGCGCCAGCCAGTGCGCGACGAAGCCGAGCAGCACCAGCGTGGGGAATCCGCCGTGCCAGAGCACCCAGATCCACACCGCGGTCTGCTTGCCCGCTCCCAGCAGTCCGGTGGGCGAAAACACGCCCGGGAAAATCAGCAACTGGACCGCACAGGTCAGGCTGCTGAATGCATAGGCCGCCGACAGTGCGGCATCGATGGGCGACTTGCCCATGCGGTAGCGCACCCACATCAGCAGCGAGGTAATCGCCTCGGTAAGCACGACCGCCGTGCAGAAGATCGGCAGGAACGGCAGGCAGGCGGGCAGCTTGTCGCCCGCGAAAGGCAGCACCGCCGCCACCAGCGCGCCGATCCCCAATGCCAGCCCCAACGCGATCCAGCGATGCAAACGGGTCGGGTGCCGTGAAGTGATCAGCTTGTTCATGCGGTTTTCGGGCGGCGCGGGGCCAGACGAGGGCTAAAAGATTCCCGGCGGCCAGCCTCAAGCGTGCCGCCGGATTCAACACCTCTATATCGGCGAGCCGCGATTCGACCTTTAGCGCCCGTGCCGCTCATCCGCCTTAGTGCTTACCCGGCGTCAGCACCACGCGAAAGCGCGCCTTGCCGCTCATCATGCGGTCGTAGGCTTCGGCGGCGCGCGCGAGCGGATATTCCTCGATCATCGGCTTGACGTCCGAGATCGCGCTGAACGCCAGCGTCTCCTGCGAATCGGCCGCCGTGCCGGACGGCCAGCCCTGCACCGACTGGCGTCCCATGATGAACTGCGTCACCGGCACGACCACCGGCTCCTGCGCCACGCCCACCATAATGAGCTTGCCGTTGACGCCAAGGCCCGCGAGCGCCGCGCTCATCGCCTCGCCGTTCGTGACGGTCGCCAGAATCACGCGCGCGCCGCCCAGCGCCTGCAGACTTTCGCCGACGTTCTGCGCCGAGCTGTCGATGTAGTGATGCGCGCCCAGTTGCTTCGCAAGCGGCGCCTTGTCCTGGCCGCGCGCGATCGCCACCGTCACGAAGCCCATCTTGCGCGCGAACTGCACGCCCAGATGACCCAGCCCGCCGATGCCGAGAATCGCCGCCACGTCGCCCGCGCGCGCGCCGCTGTGGCGCAGCGCGTTAAACGTGGTGATGCCGGCGCACAGCAGCGGCGCGGCATCGATATCGGAGAGATCGTCGGGCATGCGCGCGAGCGCTTCCTGCGGCGCGACCATGTACTGCGCGTAGCCGCCGTCGTAGCTGATGCCCGGAATCAGCGCGTTCTGGCAAAGCACGAAGTCGCCGTGGCGGCAGCGTTCGCAATGGCCGCAATGTCCGCCGTGCCAGCCCACGCCAACGCGCTGGCCCACATTCCAGCCTTCGACGCCCGCGCCCATGCGCTCGATCACGCCCGCGATCTCATGACCGGGCACGCGCGGGAATGTCAGACCGGGCCAGTGGCCCTCTTTCGTCAGCGAGTCGCTGTGGCAGATGCCGCATGCCTGCACCTTGATGAGCACCTGGCCCGCGGCCGGTTCCGGGATATCGCGCTCGACGAGTTCGAGCGGTCCGCCTGCTTTCGCTACCTGCACTGCCTGCATGGTTGGCATCGTCTGCTCCTTGAATGAGGAAAGCTCGCGGCGTTGCTGAGCGTGGCCGAGTGTGGCCGACGGTGGCTGGCGCCGCGTGGATGACGCGCTAGCAGACTACCGCAGCGGAAAAAAACGCCGCGCATGGGCGGCGGGTGGACCCAAGGGTCGCTCGCTCACGGCTTCGAAGGATTTTTTTCGGGAAGCGGCTGGTCGAGTCCTGGCTCGGCGGGCGTGGGGATCGCGTCGCCGATGGGCACCGACAGTTCATCGGGAACTGGGTCTGGCGCGGCGTCCGGGTTCGGCTGCGACTGTGGCGGCGTGGGCGCATCGGCCGGATCGGGGGTTTTGGGTGGCAGAGGCTGATCGAGGCCGGGCTCGACAGGCGCAGGCACGGCGTCGCCAAACGGCCGCGATTGTTCCGATGGCAGGATAGGCGGCGCGTCATCCGGCGGCGGACGTTCGTCGGGATCGGCCTGGCCGGCGGGTTTGCTGTCGGGTAAGTCGAGGTGGGTGCTCATTGCTACGTCCTCCAGGATTGGTGGGCTCGTAGCTCTGGAGCGAGCATCCAGCGTGCCGCGATATTCAGGGTTGAATCACGTAATCAAATTGTCAATGCAGTTGATTATCATTTGCGCTTTTTGATCGGCATAAAAGGTCGGCATGCAGCAGATGGAAACGGTCGAAAGCGCTTTGGCGCCCAGCGCAAGTGATGCGGTCGAAGCCAGTCGCGCGGGCGAGCGCGCGATTGTTCGTGGGATTGCACGTTACGACGGCTTCGCGCGGCTGCTGCACTGGATCTTCGCGGTCGCGATCCTGTACGCCACGCTCGCAGGCTACGCACTCGCCCAGCTTGCCGATGGCCCGCTGCGCGAGTTCCTGTCGTGCCTGAACATGTCGATTGCGACGGTGCTCATCGTGCTGTTTCCGCTGCGCGTCTGGTGGGCCTGCGTGCGCGTGGCGCCGCGTGCCCTGCACGGCGTTTCGGCTACGCAGCGCGCGCTTGCGCACGGCGTCCATCGGCTGATGTATCTGACGATCTTCGCCGTGCTCGCAAGCGGTTATCTGATGGTGCCGAGGGGCTACTCGTTTTTCGGTCTCATCGAGATCCCCACGCCGTTCGAGGAAGGACCGCTCATTGGGCAGCTTTTCGCCTTTCATCGCGCGAGTTGCGCGATGCTGGCGGGACTGGTGGTGCTGCACGTACTGGCGGTCGTGAAGCATCAATGGATCGCGCGCAATAACGTGCTGGACCGGATGCTGTAAACGCCAATAACGCGGGAAAAGGCGCGCGAAAACGTGGCGAATCGCGCTTCGCGCAGTCCTGTGCCCAAGGTGGTAATTCGAAAGTGGCGCACGAAATCGGCTGTTAGTTGCACTAATGTCGACGGACGCAATCCCCCACGCGCCCACCGTGTTACCCCACCAGATCGCGCGCCCCATCCCCCGCGCGCGCTTCATGCCCAATGCGCTCAAACGCCTTCACACGTGCGAGCACGACGCCCTGCACGATCGCACCGAGCAGCACCGCATCGGTGCCCGTGGTCGAGATCGCCAGTTCGGGCACGGGAATCGGCAACCACGCGGCCAGTTGCGCGCGGATCGCGGGCAACAGCAGCGTGCCGCTATGGCCAATACCGCCGCCCAGCACCACTAAAGCAGGATCGAGAATCGGAATGATGGCCGCGAGCCCCCACGCAAGCTGGCGCGCCTCCTCCGCGACGCAGGCGAGCGCGCGGTCGTCGCCCTGCTGCGCGGCGACGAACACGGCTTCCGCATTGGACACCTCCAGACCCAGACGGCACGCATTCGCGACCACGCCTTTGGCGGCGGCAAACGATTCGAAGCTCGCCTCCTCCTGATCCGGCGTGGCGACGCCCTCGCCCTGCACGGGCAAAAGCGGCGCGGGCCGCAGCACGGCGATCTCTCCCGCGAAACCATGCGCGCCGCGATGCAGCTTGCCGTTGGCGACGATGCCCAGCCCCACGCCCGTGCCGATCGACATGAACACGAAGTTCTCGACTCCGCGCCCGATGCCATGGGCCTGTTCGCCAAGTGCGGCGAGATTGATGTCGTTTTCGAACACCGTCTCTTCGCCCAGTGCGGCGCGCAGCGCGGGCACGAGGTCGGCGCGTTCCCAGTCGGGCAGATTGGGCGCGAGATGCAGCCGGCCGTCCTTCGCGTCGAAGACGCCCGGTGAGCCGAATACGGTCGCCAGCACGTCATCCGCTGCGATGCCCTGATCCGCCAGCAACGCGCGCTGCACCGCCACGATCTCGCCGACCAGACGCGACGGGTCGGCGGGCGTGGGCGACTGTAGCCGCGCACTCACCTGGCCGGTCAGATCGGCGATCGCGCCGCGCACCCAGGCGGCCCCAACGTCGATTGCCAGCACGAAACCCGCACGCGCGCGCGGCATATAGAGCCGGGGCGCGCGGCCCGCGCTGCCCTCACGCACGCCGCTCTGCTCGACGAGACCCAGCCGCTCCAGATTGGACAGCGCCGCGTTGACGGTCACTTTCGACAAGCCGGTGCTTTCCGCAAGCTGAGGGCTGGAGGCGGGAGCCAGCGACAGCAGATGCTGATAGATCGCCCATTCGTTGTCCTGACGCACAAAGGCCGGGCCGCGCGTGACGGGTGCGGACGGGGAGGACTGGCGGTGATGCTGGTTCATGCGTGATCCGCTGCGAAGTTTGCGCGATGCAGTGAGCTTGCGCCCAATGAGATGTCCGATGAGGTGCCCGATCCTATCAATCGGAACGGCCGCCGGGCAAGATTCTGGCCACCCCAAGCATCGGGTTCTCCCCGATTTTGACGCAATTAATTTCGTAAAGAAACTTTCCTATCATTCGCCCATCAAGCCGGCGAAGTTGCACGACGAGCAGCAAAAAAACACGGCGACGATGTCAGCAGCGATGTCCCAACACATCCTTTTCCATCGACGAGAACGCGGCGCGTGCCGCATGGAGACACAGCAAATGGGCGATTCCACCTGGCGAGCCGAAAGCAGCGACAGCATCGGCACCCGCAACGCCGACGCGGCCCACGCATCTCATCCCGCCGCCGACACCCCGCATTTCCGCCGCTCGGTTGGCCTCTTTCCGGCCATCGCGGTCAACATGATCCAGATCTGCGGCGTGGGTCCGTTCCTCACGATTCCCGCCATCGTCGCGGTGATGAACGGCCCGCTCGCCGTGATCGGCTGGATCTGCGGCGCGCTGCTGGCGATGGCCGACGGCCTCGTCTGGGCCGAACTGGGCGCAGCCATGCCGGGCGCGGGCGGCACCTATCTCTATGTGCGCGAAGCGTTCCAGTACCGCACCGGCAAGCTGATGCCGTTCCTGTTCGTGTGGACGGCCATGCTGTCGATTCCGCTCATCATGAGCACCGGCATCATCGGCTTCGTGCAGTACCTGGGCTTTTTCCTGCCGACGCTCACGCCGTGGCAGTCGCACGCGCTGGGCATCGGCGTGGTCGCGCTGGTGGTGCTGGCGCTGTATCGCCGTATCGAGTCGATCCGCACGCTCAGCACGATCCTGTGGATCATCATGGTGCTGGCGGTCGGCCTCACCACCGCAGCCGCCTGGTCCGACTTCCATCTGCACATGGCGCTTTCGCTGCCGCCCGACGCCGGCAATATCGGCAAGTTCTTTACGGGGCTCGGCGCGGGGCTGATCATCGCCATCTACGATTACGCGGGCTATAACACCACCGCCTACATGGGCGACGAGCTGAAGAATCCGGGCCGCACGATGCCGGCGTCGATCATCGTGTCGATCCTCGCGATGATGGTGTTTTATCTGGCGATGAACATTGGCGTGATTGGCACGGTGCCGTGGCAGGACGTGGCCAAATCGACGTCGGTGGCCTCGCTGGTGGTCGAGCGCAACTGGGGCCATACGGCGGCGGCCTTCGTCACCGTGCTGATCCTGATTGCGGCGTTCGCATCGGTGTTCGCGGGACTGCTGGGCGGCTCGCGCGTGCCGTTCCATGCTGCGCGCGACGGCGTGTTTCTCGCCGCGTTCGGCAAGCTGCACGCGAAGCACGACTTTCCGCACGTCGCGCTGCTCGTGATGGGCGTGGTGACGGCCGCGGGCACCTTCTTCGACCTCACCACGGTCATCAACATGCTGGTAGCCGTGGCCGTGCTGCTTCAGTCGGTGGCGCAGATCGCCGCGCTCACCGTGCTGCGCCGCCGCCAGCCAACGCTTCGCCGTCCTTATCGTCAATGGCTCTATCCGCTGCCTAGCGTGCTTGCGCTGATCGGCTGGCTCTATGTGTTCTATGCCACCGACCGTCAATCGCAACTGATGTCGACGGGCTGGATCGTGCTCGGTCTGATCGCCTTCCTGATCTGGGCGCGGTTCGCACGGCAATGGCCGTTCGGGCCGAAGAACGTGCGCGAGGTGTTTCTCGAACGCCAGCACGCCGAAGACGCCGCGCCGCATTGAACACGCTCTAATCAAGCTCTAATCGCATCATGAAAGAACACACTTCACCCTTCGCGCTGGCGATCGATTTCGGCGGCACCAAGATTGCGATGGCCACCGTGACCGGCGCGGCTCAGCGGCTCGCCACGCGCGAGATCCCCACGCTTGCCAGCGAAGGCGCCGAGCGCGTCATGCAACGCACCTTCGCTGCGGCCCGCGAGCTGGTCGAAGCCAGCGCCGCGCAAACCGGCCAGGCGCTGCGCGCCATCGCCGCCGTCACGCCCGGCATCGTCGAGCCGGACGGCATCCGCCTCGCGCCCAACAACCCGGGTTGGGAACGGCTCGCGCTGAAGGACGTGCTGCGCGATGCCTTCGACGTGGCGAGCGTGAGCGTCGAAACCGACGTGAAGGCCGCCGCGCTCGCGGAGGCGCGCGACGGTGCGCTCGCAGGCGTCGATTACGGGCTGTACGTGAACGTGGGAACCGGACTCGCCGCCGCCGCTGTGGTGGGCGGGCGCGTGTTGCGCGGCGCGCACGGCGCGGCGGGCGAGATCGGCTATCTGCTGCGTGGTGTGAGCGGCGAGCGCCATTTCGCGGACGGCGCGGCGCCGCTCGAAGAGTACGTTTCTGGCGCGGGGATCGCCGCGCGGGCGTCGGCGCTGCTCGGGCGTGCGGTGAGCGCGCGTGAGGCCTTCGCGCTCGCGCCCAGCCAGCCCGAAGTCGCCGCGCTGATCGATGGCGCGCTTGATGCGCTCGCCCTGCACGTCGCCAATGTGGCGATCATGCTGGACCCCGCGCGCATTGCGATTGGCGGGGGCATGGCGCGGGTGCCCGCCGTGGCCGAGCACATAGAAGCGCTGGTGCGCCGCGCCGCGCCCTGCCCGCCAGAGGTCTGTATCGCCGCGTTCGGGCACGACGCCGCGCTGCAAGGCGCGATCGTCGCCGCCGCTGATGCATTGACAACGCGCTAACGCTTCTTCTATCGCGATGCGGGGCGGCGGCTAAAACGCCCGCCGCCCCGCATGCCATCACTGCGCCGCGCGCAGTTTGCCCACCTGCTCCGCCGTGACCGTCCCGTCCTTCGAACCAAAATGGTTCAGCACGAAATTGGCGACCGCCGCGATATCCGAGTCGGTGTACGCGCCTGCGAAACCCGGCATCTGCTGCAAGCGGCCATCGACTGTGAGCGACGTGCCGTTGAGCAGCACCTGCACGAGCGCTGCGCCAGATGGATCGTTGACCGCATGGCTGCCCACCAGCGAGGCATAGTCGCTCTGCCGCCCCGCGCCGTTCCACTGGTGACAGCCCGCGCAATCGCCCGCAAAGAGACGCTGCCCGCGTGCGAGCGCCGCCGTTGTGGCGGGCGCGCCCGGCAGCACCGCGTTCGACGCCCGCGCCGCCGACGGATCGAGCGTAATCGTCGCAGCCTCGCCCGCGCCCGTCTGCGCCCCGGTCGCGGGTGCAACGCTGCGCAGATACGTGACGAGCGCCGCGATATCGCCGGGCGTCAGATACTGCAGGCTATGCTCGACGACATCGGCCATCGGCCCCGCCGCCGAGCTACGCCCCGGCGCATGGCCGCGCGAGAGATACTGCGCGACCTGCTGATCGCTCCACGCGCCGATGCCGTAACTCTGGTCCGAGGTCGTGTTGTACGCCTTCCAGCCTTCGATTTCCGCGCCCGAAAGATAGTCGCGCGACTTCATCGCAAAGCCCGCATTGCGCGGCGTATGGCATTCGCCGCAATGGCCGAGCGCCGTGGCGAGATACGCGCCGCGGTTCCATTCGACGCTCTTCGCCGGGTCGGTCGCGAAACGCTGCTCGCGGAAGAACAGCACGTTCCACACGGCCATGCCCCAGCGCTGGTTGTACGGGAATGCCAGATCGTTCGCCGGCGGCGCCTGATGCACGGCGGGCAACGTCATCAGGTACTGACGGATCGCCAGCACGTCGTCGCGGCTTAGCTGCGTGTACGAGGTATAGGGCATCGCCGGATAGAGATTGCCGTGCGAACCCACGCCCGCGCGCACGGCTGTCACGAAGGCGTCGGCACTCCAGTTGCCGATGCCGGTGTCCTTGTCCGGCGTGAGATTGGTGGCGTAAATGGTGCCGAAGGGCAGCTTGAAGGGCCGACCGCCCGCGTAAGGCGTGCCGCCCTGTGCCGTATGGCAGGCGACGCAATCGGCTGCTTTGGCGAGGTATTCGCCGTGCGCCACGGTGGCCGCCAGATCGGCGGGCGTGCCAGCGACGGGCGGTTGCGGCTCGCTGCCTGCGGGCGTGAGCCAGGCGCGGCCGCACAGGACGGCGGCGGCCACGACAGCCGCGAGCGCCGTATAGCCGATGATTCTGCGAATTTTCACGATGTGACGGTTTTCTCGAAGTGTTTTCGAAGGGGTTCGGTTCGATGCCAGGCGTGCGATCACGCCGGGCGCAGCGAATCCCCCAGCGGCAGCGTGCGGATCGTCGCGCCCGTGGCGGCGGCCAGTGCATTCGCGACGGCGGGCGCCGCGGGTGGCACGCCGGGTTCGCCGATGCCGGTGGGCGCTTCCTTCGACGGCACGATATGCACTTCGACCAGCGGCATGCCGCTCATGCGCAGCACCGGGTAATCGTTGAAATTGCCCTGCCTGACGTGCCCCTTGTCGAACGTGATGGCCGTGCGCAGGAACGTGAGGCCGAAGCCGATCCCGCCTTCCACCTGGGTCGTGACGATGTCCGGATTCACGACCATGCCGCAATCGACCGCACACACCACGCGATCCACCGTGAACGCGCCATCGGGCTGCACCGTCACTTCCGCCACCTGCGCAACATAGGTGCCGAACGCCAGTTGCAGCGCAATGCCGCGCCCGCGCCGCGTGCCCTGCGGGCCTGGCTTAAGCGGCGTGGACCAGCCCGCCTTCTGCGCCACAAGCTCAAGCACGCCGCGATGACGCGGCATGTTCGCGAGCAGCGCGTGACGAAATGCATAGGGATCCTTACCGGCTGCGCGCGCGGCTTCATCCATCATGGTTTCGCCGACGAATGCCGAATGCGTGTGCCCGACCGAGCGCATCCATTGCGTCTGCACGGGCAGCTTCGCCTTGTGCTGCGCCACGCGGAAATTGGGAATCGCATAGGGAATATCGGCCGCGCCTTCAACCAGCACCGGATCGATCGAATCGGGCTTGGGCAGTTGCATGAAGCTCTGCCCGACCACGTCGTGATTCCACGACACCAGCGCGCCCGCCTTGTCGACGGCCACGCGCACCTTGTGCACCGTGAGCGGCCGGTAATAGCCTGCGCGCATATCATCCTCGCGCATCCACACGAGCTTCACGGGCGCATCCACGCCCTGCGCGTGCGCGGCGCGCACCACGCGCGCCGCCTCGCGCACGAAGTCCGAATGCGGATTGGCACGGCGGCCAAAACTGCCGCCCGCATAGAGCTGATGAATCGTCACCTGCTCGGGCTTGAGGTCCAGTTCCTTTGCCGCCATCGCCTGATCGGCGGTGTGCCACTGCTCGCCGTTCCAGATCTCGCAGCGATCGCCCTGCAACTGGATCAGGCAGTTCATCGGCTCCATCGGCGCGTGCGCGAGATAAGGCTGCTCGTAGACCGCCTCGATATATTTGCCGCCTTCCGGCGCCGCCGTGAGCACCTTGCCGCGCTGCTCGGCCACATTGCCGGGCTGGTCGGCGAGCGTGCGGAACTGGCTGAAGATGTCGGTCGAGCTGAGCGCGAACGCGTGACTGTCGTCCCACGTAATGGCGAGCGCGTCGCGGCCCTGGCGCGCGATCCAGGTGTTGTGCGCCAGCACGGCCACTCCGCCCTGCACCTCGTCGTCGCCGGGCACCTGCACGACCGCAACCACGCCGCGAATCGCCTTCGCCTTGCTCGCGTCGACGTGCCGGACCTTGCCGCCCAGACGCGGCGGATGCGCAATCACGGCCACCAGCATGCCGGGCACCTTGATGTCCTGCGTGTAAATGGCCGAGCCATTCACCTTCGCCGGAATATCGACGCGCTTCGTATCGCGCTTGCCGATCAGTTTGAAATCGGCGGGTTGCTTGACCGTGACTTTGGCGGGCAGCGGCTCGCGCGCGGCGGCGGCCACGAACTGGCCATAGCCCGCGCGGCGGCCCGAGGCCGCGTGAACGATCACGCCGTTTTCCACATGCAGCGTGGCCGGGTCCACCTTCCATTGCTTCGCGGCGGCGCCGAGCAGCATCAGGCGCGCTGCGGCGGCGGCTTCACGCATCTGCTTCCACGCACCGGCCATCGCCGTGCTGCCGCCGGTGGCCTGCAGCGTCCAGCCGAACGAGGCGAACATGGGGTTGGCGTACTTCTTCACGTCGGCCGGCGCGGCTTCCACGCTGACCTTGTCGAGCGGCACGTCAAGCTCGTCGGCGGCCAGTGTCGCCAGGCCCGTGAAGGTGCCCTGGCCCATCTCCAGATATTCGGCGATGACCGTGACGGAACCTTGCGCATCCACGCGGATAAAGGCGTTCGGTTCGAAGCTGAACTGCGTGGCGTTCTTCGCCGGGTCCAGCGTGGCTGCGACCGCCAGGCCGCCGCGAAAACCCACCGCAAGCGTCAGCGCCGACATGCCGGCGAGAAAGCGGCGGCGCGACAGCGTCACGCCTGCGCCTTGTGCATCGAGCGTCGGGAGTTTCGGATTACGCATGCTTGAGCGCCTCCGAAGCTTCGTGGATCGCGGCGCGGATCCGCTGATAGGTCGCACAGCGGCAGATGTTGCCGCTCATGGCGTCGTCGATATCGGCGTCGGTGGGATTGGGTTTCGCCTTGAGCAGCGCGACCGCCGACATCACCTGCCCCGACTGGCAGTAGCCGCACTGTGGCGCCTGCTTTTCGATCCACGCGGCCTGCACAGCGGCGCCGACTTTCTGCTCGTGAACGGCTTCGATCGTCGTCACGCTGCGTCCCGCGATCGCACCGACCGGCGTCACGCAGGCGCGCGCGGGCTGACCATCCAGATGCACGGTGCAGGCGCCGCACAGCGCCATGCCGCAGCCGAACTTGGTGCCCGTCAGGCTGAGTTCGTCGCGCAGATACCAGAGCAGCGGCATCTCGGGATCGCCATCGAATTGATGAGGCTGACCATTAATCACAATCTCTACCATGATCCTGGACCTTTCATGTGGGAACGGCCGTGCCCAGCGCTCGCGCGCGGACCGGCGAAGTGTTGTTGGAATGCGTTGGCGCTGAGAAGAAGACAAGGCGAGCAGAACCCTACCGCGCCCGCCCGCGCACGACCTCCCGAGTCTAGTTGCAAGGGGCCGAATCGGCCATGCCGAAAAATCCGCATCTTTTGCCTGAAAGTCTTGAATGGGTCAGTTTCGCGGCCCGGCGATGCGCCCTGTTGCGCGTCATGAATGCGCATGGCGCGACAGAATCTGCTGACCTGTCTGCATCTTTTCTCACCTCATGCAAATTACGCATGATCCTATGTGTATTCAGCATTGGACGCGAAGTTTGCATCGCCCGAGTATCCGCGTTCGGCATTCAAGCCAGGCCTTGCCGCCGCTATCCGCAGGCGGCCACGCAGCGCGCATAACACGCGTGTCATGCAAGAAAAAGCCGGCGCGAATGCCCGCAACGACGACGGGAATCGCCGCGCAACCCGCAGCGATATCTCGCGATCTGGACATGAGGAGATGACGTGAGCAGTTCTGTAAAACGACATATTGGCCCGTTCGCGCTGATGTTTACCGGCCTCGGGTCGATCATCGGCTCCGGCTGGCTGTTCGGCGCGTGGAAAGCCGCCAAGATCGCCGGTCCCGCTGCGGTCTGCGCGTGGGTGATCGGCGCCGTGGTGATTCTGGCCATTGCACTCACCTATGCCGAACTCGGCGCGATGTTCCCGGAATCGGGCGGCATGGTCCGCTACGCCCGCTACTCGCACGGCGCACTCGTGGGCTTTATCAGCGCCTGGGCTAACTGGATCGCCATTGTTTCGGTGATTCCTATCGAAGCCGAAGCCTC